>CAIXPS010000517.1 GCA_903921365.1 uncultured bacterium
GTACATTAATCGAGATGTAGGGGCAATCCTTTACGGTTGCCCATGTACATTAGTCGAGGTGTAGGGGCAATCCTTTACGGTTGCCCGTGTACATTAGTCGAGGTGTAGGGGCAATCCTTTACGGTTGCCCATGTACATTAGTCGAGGTGTAGGGGCAATCCTTTACGGTTGCCCATGTACATTTTTCGAACAGTGAGGCTGTAACTATGGCAACCATGCGCGAGCGTTTTATACAGACGTTGAATTTTCAACCCGCATCTCCTCCGTTTGTGCGCAACTTCGGCGCCTGGGAGGAGACCCAGGCGCTGTGGCGCGAGCAGGGCTGGGATGGCCGCCCGCTCGACGAAGTCTTCAACACCGACTCATTACCGCGCGTGGAGGTCTACTACGGCCCGGCGCCGGATTTCAGCAATACTTTGGTATCGGAAGATGAGGCGACCCGCACCTTTATCAACCACGAAGGCATTCTGATGCGCGAGTTCAAGCAGCATCGCGACACCAGCATGCCGCAATTCATCCGCTTCCCGGTCGTGGATGAGGCTACGTTTGCGACCATCGAGGCCGAACGGCTGGGGCTGCAGGCCGATATCCGCTTTACCCCGGAGTGGGCGGCCAGTGTCCATGCCTTGCGCGACACGGATATGCCCCGGCAATGCTGGGCGGATCGGTGGGGCGGCTTCTTTGGCCCTCTGCGCAACCTGATGGGCGTCGAGGCACTGTGCCTGGCGTTTTACGATCAGCCCCGGCTCGTGGAGCGCATGATGGCGCAACGCGCCGACAGCATCATCGCCATCACCGAGCGCATCCTCCAACACACGAGCTTCGAGACCTTCTGGTTCTGGGAGGACATGGCCTATAACGCCGGGCCGCTGGTGGATCCGCGCATGTTCCGCCGTTTCGCCCTGCCGCACTATCGGCGCGTGTGCGACTGGCTGCGCGCGCATGGCATCCAGCATATCTGGCTGGACAGCGATGGCGACATCACTGATTTGATCCCTGTGTGGCTGGACGCGGGTATCACCGGGTTGTGGCCGTTCGAAGTTGCGGCCGGCATGGATGTGCTGGCCGTCCGCCACAAGTACGGCCACGACCTGGCGATGGGCGGCGGGATTGACAAACGCACCGTGGCAATCGGCGGCGCAACCATGCGGCGCGAGGTGGATCGCGTGATGCCGTTAATTGAGGATGGCGGCTATCTGCCGGAGCTCGATCACACCGCGCCACCCGATATCTCGTGGCAGAACTACGGCGACTACATGCACTACCTGCTGTATCGTCTGGGCAGAGGCTAAACTAAAATGCAAACCGATCACCTGACGCTCGAATCCCGGCACGATGTGCTGGCGTTCGACCCGGAAACACTGTCGCTCGTATCTTTCCGCAGCAAAGCGGCGCCTGAACAGGAGTTCATCGCCGCGGCCGCGCGACTGCCGGCCTTCGCGATTGGATATCTGGATGCGCGCCACCAATACCGGTTGCTCACCTCGCAGCAGGCCGCTGACGTTCAGGTGAGCGTGGAAACTAACGATGATCAGCGCCAGTTGCGCGCAGTCTACAGCAGCATCGGCGGCCATGACTTGCGTGTGACCTGCCAGGTGACGGCGGCGGCGCGCGACCCCTTCATCTGCTGGAAGATCGGCCTTGAGAACAACGCCGGCCTGCAGGTCGTGGACGCGCAGTACCCGTTTGTCGTGTGCCGCTTCGATCTGGGCGACGCCCCTGGCAGCGAGAAGATTCTCCTGCCACACGGGTACGGCAGCGGCCGGCTGATCGAAAGACCCGGCGAAGCGATACCAGCCGGCGGCGCATGGTCGCAGAAGCTCGCGCCCGATTCACCGCGCCAATGGGAATTCTCCGCCAGGATGGGCGACGCCAACCACTATCCCGGCATGCAGTTTGCGCAATTCGTGGCCTACTACAACAATCGCGCCGGTCTCTACCTGGCCTGCCAGGATACCGAGGCGAACGTCAAGCGCTTTGCCGCTTTGCACCACGAGGCAGGCCTGCGGCTGGGCGTGGCGCATGTGGGCGACTGGCCGGCGCGCGGCGCGTACGCGCGCACGCTCGAATACGACACAGTCACGCGCAGTTTTCAAGGGGACTGGTACGCCGCCGCCGATTTGTACCGCGACTGGACCTCGCAACAGAAGTGGTTCATCCCGCTAGTAAAGCGCAGCGACATCCCGGCCTGGCTTACCGATTCACCGGTGTATATCACCCTGCGCCCGCAGGGCATTCTGGACGCAGGCCCGGTAGCGCCGGTGAATGAGTTCCTCCCGTATGAGAAATGTATTCCCATCCTGGAGCGCGTGTCCGCGGCGGTGGATGCGCCGCTGGCCGTCATCCTCATGGGTTGGGAGCGCGCCGGGTCGTGGGTCTATCCAGATGCACTGCCCCCGATCGGCGGCGAGACCTCCATGCGCGACTTCATCACATCCATTCGGGCGCATGGTTGGCATGCGGGCTCATTCTGCAGCGGCACACGCTGGGTGATCGGGCAGGCCTGGAACAACTACGACGGTCGCGAGTATTACGAGCAGCACGGCGGCGAAGAGAGTATCTGTCGCGAGGCCGATGGATCAGCGTGGCGCGAGAACTGGGATATGGACTGGCGACCGAGTTATGCGTGCTGTCTGGGCGCCCCAAAGACGCGCCAGGTCGCGCAGGACTATGTCCGCCATCTGATCGACTGGGGCATGCAGTCCATCCAGTTCCTCGACCAGAACAACGGCTCGTCCACCTTCCCGTGTTTCGCCGCGGATCATGAACATCCACCCATGCCTGGCAAATGGATGGCCGAGAAGATGGCGCAGTTTATGGCGACGTTGCACGAGACCGCGCGGCAGGCTGGCGCCGAGGGCGTCGACGGAGTCGTGCATTCCGCCGAGTCCGGGCTGAATGAGGTCTGCCTGCCGCTGTTCCAGGAAACCGAACTGCGCATCTACCCGCCGAATTACGGCGTGGATATTGTGCCGCTGTATCAGTATCTGTTTCATGAGTGCGTGGTGCTGCAGGGGATGATGGGCAACGCCCCCGAACCGTATCACCTGGCGCTGCGCACTGCGGCAAATTGTGTCCTGGGCGGCATCCCGGGCGGAGTGTTGACGGGCGACGGCACGCTGTTGGACAAAGACACCAACAACTGGGCGCCATGGGAACCCCGCGTCGAAGATAGCGCCAACGCGTTCAAGATGATTCGCGCCGTCAGCGCATTGCGGCGCGGACCGGGCAAGGACTTCGTGGTGTATGGCCGCATGCTCAGGCCGGCGCAAGTCGACGGCATCCCTATGGTGGAGTGGAACTACAACGGCCGGTTGAACCGCATTCCGGCGATATTCCATTCGGCGTGGCAGGCGCAGGATGGACGAACGGCTCTCGTGCTGGCAAACTGGACGGCGGAGGCGCAGACGGTCATGATTCACGCGGGTCGCCTTGGTCATGATGCGCTGACATTGCAGGTATCCGCCATGGAAGTGCATGCAGTCGCGCTCGCGCGGATGGATCAGGGCGTCGAAGTGACGCTGCCAGCATTGTCGTGCGCGATGCTGACCTGATGTAGATAGCGCGTGATTGCACTAAAACCCTTCGGGTGAAGCACACCCGAAGGGTTTCCGGGCATGGTATGCTTGACCGCACTTCAACCCACCCGTTTCGAATCCACATGAATTAACTGAACATGACAATAAACGCTGAACGAGAAAAGGCGACGGCGCCCTTGCTGCGGCTCACAGACATCTCCTATACCTATGGCTCTTACCTCGCGGTCAACCAGGTGTCACTAGACCTTGAAGCCGGCGAATTGGTCGTGCTGGCCGGTCGCAATGGCGCGGGCAAGACCACGCTGCTGCGCTGCATTGCGGGCTGGAATCAGATCACCCACGGCCAGGTCGAACTGTCGGGCGCGTCGATCTATGAAGCCGAACGCGCCATGCGTCGCAATCTGGTTCTGATTCCCGACACGCCGCCGTTCTACAACGATCTGACCGTGATGGAGCACCTGCAGTTCATCGCCCGGGTGAACACTCTGGCCAACTGGCGCGACACAGCCCAGAACTTTCTCAAGCGTTTCGGCCTGACGTCCAACCAGAACGCCATGCCGGCGGCGTTGTCACGCGGCCAGCGTTACAAGCTGGCGCTGTGCATGGCGTTGCTGGTAGATCCCCAGATCCTGCTGCTCGATGAGCCTTTCGGGCCGCTCGATCCGTTCTCGGCGCACCAATTGTGGGATGACCTGTGGGCGCGGCGTGGGCGCGGCAAAACCGTGCTTCTGAGCAGCCACCAGTCGCCGCTGAACACGCGCCCGGATCGCTATCTCTTCATGGAGGGCGGCGACCTGGTCGCCGATGGCGCCCCTGATGACTTGAAAGAAGCGTTGCGCGCCAACTCTAACTCGCTGGACGATTTGCTGCGCGCGACGATCGAGCACGGCGAGCGCCACGACCCGGCGGCGGAGGTTTGATGCTGCCCTTGCTATGGTTGCGCTGGAAACAAATCCAGGGCACTGCGAACTACTGGCTGCGCCTGGTCGACTACGACACCAGGGATAAGGACGTCATGAATCGCGCCTATGGCCTGTACCTGTTGGGGTTCATGGCCTGGTGGACGGTTGCGATGTGGGCAATTGCCGCCGGTTTCATCGCGACGATCGGCGGCGCCTTGCCCGCCACGGCCCGGCAGGGAGTTTTGGCCGTAGCGCCAACGGTGGTTTTTATCGGCCAGACGATCCTGATCATGCTCAAACTCCACTCGTCGCCGTACAAACTCTCGTTACCCGATATCGCCTATGTGGGCGGGTCCCCTGTTCAGCGCGCCGTCCCTGTGACCATCGGCTTTTTCGGCGACGTGGTATTGCCGATGGTGTTAGGCATCGTCATCATTTCGTTCATGGCAGTCGCGCTCAATGTGCGCCTGGGCACAGTGGGCGAGGTTCAGGCGGCGATGCGGTCGGCGCTTGCGGTCATCCCGGTTATCACCCTGACCTGGGCAATCGCCTGGCTGATCGGGCTGGCCCGTATGGTCGTGCCTGGCGCGCGCCGCTGGTCGGCGCTTTGGCTTGCGCCGGTGGTGTTGCTGCCGTTGCCCTTCGTGGCGCCAGGGATCGTGGCCTGGCCGGGGAATATGCTGGCGTCGATCCTGGTGGGTGAAGCCGTCGATTTGTCCGGTATGGCGCCAGTGCTGTTGGCGGCAGCAGCTGTCATTGCCCTTGTGTCCTTCATGGGCAATCGCGTCAACATGATCGATGTGACAGACGAAAGCCTGATCCATGCGCAAATGCGGGAGATCAGCAACCTGCTCTTGATTGCCCCCGGCGCCTACGCCCGCGCCAGGAGCCAGATCCATGCGGTGACATTCAAACCCGTTCTGCGTTTGCCCAATGCCGAGGGACTGGCCATGCTCGTCGCGCGATCGGCCCTGACCTATCTGCGCAGCCCTCTCGATGTGCTCAAGTTGCTTTTCGCCGTAGCGCTTGTGCAAGGCGGGTTGGCCATGCTGGCCTACGGACTGCCAGGGTTGCTGATCATCGTGTGGCTCTATGCCGTTGCTGTGGCGCCAACCGCCAGTCTGATCAAGGTGTTCAGCGCAGATGCGGATGATCCGTTCATGCGCCAGTTTCTGCCGATGGATTCTCTGCGCCTGTTGCTGGCCGATGCCGCAGTGCCTATGGCGCTTGTCGTTCTGGCCAGCGCGGTGCTGTGGTTATTACAACCTGTTCCGGCGGCGACGGGGGTGCTGGGGCTCGTGCTGATTGGGATTCTCACGCTGCTGCTGGCGCTCTGCCGGGGCGCCAGCCTGTTACGGCTGACCTCCATGCGGGCGCATGTGTCGTATCGCGTGCTGGCCGTGATCGGGCTCGGAGTGACCCTTGGCGCCGGGCTGTTGATGGGCGGGATTCTGGCCGCCGTGGTTGTCGGCGTGTTCGTGATCGCGATCTTTGCCTCGCTCATCGCCGCGGCATAAACAATCCCCAATCTCCAATCCCCTCTTCTCATCCGTGCCGACGCATGAACGCGTGGATGCGTTCGAGCGCAATCTCGATCTTCTCGTAGGATTGGGCGTAGGCCATGCGCACGTAGCCGGCGCCGCCTGCGCCAAAGGCGTTGCCGGGGACGACGGCGACGTGTTCCTCAGCCAGCAGCGTATCGGCAAATTCATCGTCGCTCATGCCCGATCGCGCCACCGAGGGGAAGGCGTAAAATGCGCCGCGCGGCTCGAAACAGTCCAGCCCCAGCGCATTGCAGCCGCTCACGATCAGTTTGCGGCGGCGGTCGTATTCAGCCACCATGCGCTGGACGTGTTCTTCGCCGTGCTGCAACGCATACAGGCCGGCGGCCTGCGCCGTCGTCGGCGCGGACATGATCGTGTACTGATGCACCTTGCGCGCCGCGGCGAGCAGTTCCGGCGGCGCCGCCATGTAGCCGATGCGCCACCCAGTCATCGCGTAGTCCTTGCTGAACCCGCCCAGCAGGATGGTGCGTTCACGCATCCCGGGCAATGACGAGAAACAGATATGCTCGACGCCGTACACCAGCCGGTCGTAGATCTCATCGCTGATCACCAGCAGATCGTGCTTCTCGGCCACGGCGGCGATTTCGAGCATGCGCTCGCGCGTCATCACCGCGCCCGTGGGATTGTTCGGGTAGCCGATCAGGATCGCCTTGGTGCGCGGGGTGATGCAGGCCTCGATCTCCGCGCCGGTGACCTGGAAGGCGTTCTCCACTGTGGTCGCGATTGGAACCGGCGTGCCGCCTGCGAACACGACTTCCGCCGTGTAGGCCACAAAACACGGCTGCGGCACGATGACCTCGTCGCCGGGGTCGACGATAGCCGTCAACGCGAGGTACAGCGCCTCGCTGACGCCCACGGTGATGAGCATCTCGTCCTCCGGGTGATACGAGACGCCGTACTTCGTTTGCAGATGCTCGCTCACGCCGCGGCGCAGTTCGATCGTGCCAGAGTTGCTGGTGTAGCGAGTTTCACCACGCCTGAGCGACGCAATGCCCGCATCCATGATCGGCGCGGGGGTCACAAAGTCCGGTTCCCCGATGCCGAGTGAAATGACATCGGGCATGGTGGCGGCAATATCAAAGAATCGTCGGATGCCCGAAGGCGGGACTGCGTTTACGCGTTGTGAAATATAAGATCTCATGGTTGCTTTTGTTTACTCTGTGTCAAACCCGACGACGCTGGAATCACCCACGTTAAAGCGGCGCGACCGCCCCATTAACACGGCGTCACGACCGATCAGCGAATTGGCGAGGACATGGTCGGTCACATAAGCGCCGGCGTCGACCACGCTATCGCTGACGATGCTGCTGACAATATGGCACCCTTCGCCGATCGTGGCGTATGGCCCGATCACGCTTCGTTCGATCGTGGCGTTGGCGCCAATGTGCACCGGCGGGATGACCATCACGCTGCCGTTGTTCACCCACGTGGCGCTGTTGTCCTGACCGTGTTCCAGCAGGTAGCGGTTGGTGGCGAGCACGGTATCCGGTTTGCCACAATCCAGCCACACATCGACGGCCTGCGAGCGCAGCTTGGCGCCATGCTCGATCATCAGGTTGAAGGCGTCCGCAAGGAAATACTCATCCTTGGTCTTGATGTCGCGCCGGATCAATTCCGCGCAAGCGCTCATCAAAGCCTGAATGTCCTTGACGTAGTACATGCCGATGACGGCCAGGCGGTTGCTCATGTCGGCCGGCTTTTCAACGAAGCGTGTAATGAAGCCCTGCTCGTCCAGCTTGGTCACGCCGAAGCGGCGCGGGTCTTCCACTTCCTTCACATAGATCACGCCGTCGGCGCTTTCGGTTTTCAACCCCGCAATATTAGCGTCTGCAATCGTGTCGACGAACACGATGATGGTGGGGCCTTGCACCAGTTGGCGCGCCAGCAGGATGGCCGGGGCCTGGCCGTTCAGTTCCTTCTGCTCCACATAGTGCGCCTTGATGCCGGGATATGCGGTCTTGACATACTGGGCGATCTGTTCCCCCAGATACCCGACGATAAACACGACTTCCTGCAGATCCTCGTGCACAAGCGCGTCGAGGATGTGCCCCAGCACCGGTTTGCCGGCGACGTTGATCAACGGCTTGGGTTTGCTGAAAGTCAACGGGCGTAACCGTGTTCCGAATCCGGCCAATGGAATAATGACGTTCATGCGATAGCCTCCCTATAATGAACCCGAGAAAAGGGGTCAGGGATCAGGGGTCAGTCTGCCTGACCCTATGCCCTGTCCCCTGCCCTCTTCTTGTGCCAACTTGTCTCGCGTTGATAGGCATCCGCAGCCCGCAGGATAGCGGCTTCATCGAATGCCCTGCCCAGCAACTGCAACCCGATCGGCAGGCCGGCCGCGTCAAAACCACACGGCACGCTGATGCCGCAGATCCCCGCCAGGTTGCAGGGCAGCGTAAACACATCGGCCAGATACATCTGGATCGGGTCGTCCACTTTCTCGCCAATCTTGAATGCAGTAGTCGGCGATACCGGCGCGGCGATGATATCCACCTCTTCAAAGGCGCGCTCGAACTCCTGCTTGATCAACGTGCGCACCTTCTGCGCGCGGATGTAGTAGGCGTCGTAATAGCCCGCGCTGAGCGCATAGGTTCCGAGCATGATGCGGCGCTTGACCTCGGCGCCGAACCCCGCGCCTCTCGTCCTGGAATACGTGTCGATGAGATCCTCGCCGGGGACGCGCAGGCCATACCGCACACCGTCGAAACGCGCCAGATTGGCCGACGCCTCGGCAGGCGCGATCAGGTAATACACCGGCAGCGCAACGCGCGTGTTTGGCAGACTGATTTCCTTGACCGTCGCGCCCATCTGGCGCAATTGCTCGATCCCCGCGCGCACCGCCGTTGTCACGTCGGCCTGCGTGCCTTCGATGAAATACTCACTCGGCACACCCACCCGCATCCCAGCGACTGAACCGTTCATGGCCACGGCAAAATCAGGGACAGGCGTATCGACCGAGGTTGAATCCAATGGGTCGCGCCCGCCCATCACGCTCAGCACAATTGCGGCATCGCGCGGCGTTTTTGCCAGCACGCCAATGGAGTCGAGCGATGAGCCATAGGCGATTAACCCATAGCGCGATACGCGCCCGTAGGTGTTCTTCAGCCCGATGACGCCGCATAACGCAGCGGGTTGACGCACGCTCCCGCCCGTGTCGGTGCCGAGTGCGGCGCAGCACAGGTCGGCGGCAACAGCGGCAGCGCTGCCGCCGGATGAGCCACCCGGGACGCGCGTCTGATCCCATGGGTTGTGCGTGACGCCATAGCCAGAGTTTTCGGTGGATGAGCCCATTGCGAACTCATCGAGGTTGGTTTTTCCCAGGAAAACCGCGCCCGCCGCGCGCAGCCGCGCCACGCTAGTCGCGTCCCAGGTAGGGGTGTAGTTCTCAAGAATGCGCGAGCCGGCCGTGGTGCGCAACCCGCGCGTGCTCAGCACGTCCTTGATGGCGATCGGCACGCCGAGCAACGGGGTGTCTTCGCCGCGCGCGATGCGTTCATCGGCGGCCTGCGCCTGCGCCAGCGCCTCAACATCATTAATCGTGATAAACGCGTTCAGAACCGGGTTCAGTTCATGAATCCGGGCAAGGAATTCGCGCGTCATCTCCACCGAACTAAACTGTCCGGCGCGCAATCCTTCTCTGGCTTGCTGGATGGTGAGAGTGCAGAGTGTCATTGGTCTTTATTATCGAACGTAGCTTGCACCTCGAAACTGGCGCCGTCGGTGCGTGGGGCATTCTTAAGCGCGTCGTCCCGCGCAATGCTGACGCCCGCGATATCGTCCTGTCGCAGGATATTATGCACTGCGAGCACAGTGGCAGTCGGGGGAATGCCTTCGACATCGATGTCCGCCAGTTCAGCGGCATAGTCAAGAATTGCGGAGAGCTGTTGCGCATAGAGCCCCTTCTCTTCATCAGACAGCGTCAGGCGCGCCAGCAGAGCGATGTGATCGACTTCTTCGACAGTCAGGCGCGCCATTATGGGTTCGCGCTTTCCAGTTCCGCTGTGCTCACTGATCGCGGCGCAACGGCCCTGGGCGCTTCGATCAACGGGGGTTCGATATCGCCGCCCATGTTGGTTTGTCCCTTCAGGAACGCGCCTTCGTTCAACAACAGCGAGTTGACGTTCAGGTCGCCCCACAACTTACCGCTGCCCGTGATCTCGACCCGATTGGCCGTGACGTTGCCCTTGAGCGAGCCCGCAACGACCACGTTATAAGCCTGCACCTCGGCGATTACTTTGGCGGTGTCAGCGATGACCAGATTGCCAGTCGTCTGAATCTGCCCATCAAATACGCCCTCAATGCGAATGCCACCGTCGCTCTGCAACATGCCGCTGATACGGCAGTTGGGACCAATCACGGTCTCGATTTTGGGGGCGGGAACGCCGGAAGGAGCGCCGGGGCTCTGCATTGGTGGCGTGTACTGGTTTGATGAGCCGGTCGGCTGGGTTGGCGGCGTCGGGGCAGGCTTTTCTCGTCCAAACATTAAGAAGACTCCTTTTTCGGGTTCATGGTGTTATACCATGCCGTGAGGGCAAAGTACACTAGCGGTTCTTGTCGTCAGGCTGAGCGGCGGTGTTCGTCACCGCAGCGGCGATCGGCGCAGGGGCGGCGCCACTGTCTCCGGTCACAAACTCCTCCCACCACACCTTATGCGCTTTAGAAGTGTCCTGCATGCTGGGCGGCACGACGACGACTTCACCCGGCTTTGCAAGGCGGGCTTGCTCGCGCGCATATCGTTCGGTAAAGGTGTCGCTCTTGGCGTACTCCAATGCAGAACGCAATTGCATCAGTGTGGTCTCATCTTTCTGGACCTGTTCGGCGCGGCGCTGCACTTCAGCGGCCATTTTCGATTCGCTTTGCAATCTGCCAAGGAAGTTAACCACAAGCGGCAGGGACAACAAAATCATCACTACCGAAGCCCAGATCAACATTCGGGCGGCGGAAGAGGGGGCTTGATCGTTGGGGAATGGTGCTGCTGATCTCATGTGCGATTCAGGTCTGAAGATAATGCCGGAGCGGGGATTTGAACCCCGATGAGCTTAAGCTCACTACGCCCTGAACGTAGCGCGTCTGCCAATTCCGCCACTTCGGCATTTCGAATCGAGTTGAGCCACTTTTCAGTGTCTCTTCCCGAACACGTTTCACTATTATACCAAACTTTAAAATTACGCAACACACGTCGTAAATGTAAACGCATACAACGCGGCGCCTCTGCCGTACACGTCCACGCGCAACTCATGTTCCTCGAAGGTCGGGTTACTCACCAGTCGCGCCATGCGCGGGCGCGACGGCGTTACTGTCGCGACGCCGTCCACTGTGCGCACATCTGCGCCGGCGTTGGCATCGGGAAGCGCTGCGCCATCCTGCGTGACCGTGATACGCGGCCTGGCCGCGTCCGCATTCGCGGCGCCGATCAACTGTGCGCCTTGCAACCCCAGCATCAACTCAACTGGATCGCCTGTCGGCGACAGCACCAGGTTCACATCCTTCGCGCGGTAATGCAGGGTGATATGTCCATGCGTGCCAGCCAGTTCAAGGTACTCGCTGCGCGCGCGCCACGCCCCTTGCAGGTAGAACTTATTCGGCTCGTGGACGCCGCGGTCGATGTAGATGGCGACGGCCTCGTCGGCGAAGCCCTCCTCATTGCCTATGTTTCCGCGCTCTGTGCCGCAATATAGTTCTGGCGACGGGCGATAACACATCGCGCCAGGTCTGTCTTCATCGCGCATCGGGACCGTCAACGGTTGCGGTCGAAACTCTGGGTCAGCCTCGCGCAACACGCCCTGAATGGCGAGTTCCGTCGCCAGGTACTCGCCCTCGCCCATGTGCTGGTAGCGGATGTAGCCTTTTGAGTCGATCAGGAATTTGGACGGCCAGCCCTGATTGCTGAAGGCTTGCCATATCTCGTAGTCGTTGTCCATCACCACCGGATAGGTGATGCCGAACTCTTCCATGGCGCGCTCCACCTGGCGCGCCTCGCGGGCAAATTGAAACTCCGGCGCGTGCACGCCGATAGTCGCCAGTCCGTGGTCGCGATACTTGCGATCCCACTCCACCACGTATGGCAGCGTATGGACGCAGTTCACGCAGGTGTATTCCCAGAAGTCCACCAGCACGCACTTGCCACGGTATTGGCGCAATGCCAGCGGTTTGCTGTTAAGCCAACGCACCCCTTCCGGGAACTCGGGCGCGCGCACCAGTTGCTGATCTAACATACCCGGATTATAGGAGATCACAACGGCATAATGTCGCTGATAAAATCACAATAGCCGCGCCGCGCGCGTTCGCATGTCGATGGACTTGCGATGGCTTGATGTTGTTGGGCGTTTCTCACGATACAATAGGCGGCGAGGTAACAAAACAGATGAACTGGAAAACGCGTGTCGCGCTCGCGGGTGGACTCCTCGGGCTATTAATTGGCGTCGCATCGGCTTTTGTCTACATTCGCACGGTTACCGCCGAACAGGGCGACAAGAAGGACGTGGCACTGCCGCCCGTCAAACCCACGGATGTGCTCCCGATCGTTATCACGGCAGTTGGACTGCTGCGCACCATCGCGGGTCTTGGCTCGCGCGAGTAGTAAAGACACAGAATTCTCCACGAATCCACACGAATTCATAGCGAATAAACACGAAGGAATGAGTGTTCTGTGCAATACCTTCGCCAAAATGGTAAGTCCGCTCCGAACCATAATTTTTAGGGTGAATTACCGCCACATATGGCGTTTTTATCACTCTCGATTCCCACATATGGCGTATCGATTTGTTGCTCAAAGAGCAAATCAGAATTTGGCGAAGGTATTGCTGTGCTGATTCGTCCAGATTCGTGTGGATTCGCGGATAAATCTTGCGTTTGCAGACTTTTCGGAATCGTGGTATTGTTAAGTCATCTTTAGATCAGGAGGTGCATATATGAGTTCGGTTCAGCGCGCTGCGTTCAACGCGTCAGCTCTGTGCGCCCACCTGTCAGCCGATTACACTGCGTAATTGCTGACCTCAGTAAAGTGACCTCTTAGGCCACGGGTGTTCGCACAAGCGACCCGTGGCCTTTTTGTTTGTGTTGGCCGCGGGCCGCAGGGCGTCAGACGCGTAGCGCACCCCGCGGTCTTTCTTTTTCCCAAACCGTAAACCGTCGCGCGCGCGCACTCCGTTCATTCGGAGCCGCCGCATGCAGATCGGGTTTCATTTTCAAGACAATAAACAAAAGGAGCGAAATGATGGAAAGGGTTTTTAACAATCAGGTGACGACGAATCAGTCAATGTGTGTGTCATATTACGAAACGTTTAGAGAAATCAACTATGTCTTTGGATTTAGATATCGAAATCGATGACGACAGTGCTGACGATCTGTCCGGAGAGCAGGCGCATAGCAAGCGCGCCAGCCGCGCGAACGACGCCCGGCACAAAAACAGGGGCAGGCGCGCCAGTGCGCATGTGATTGCCGAACTGCTCGAACACGACGACAAGACCGGCGCGGTCGCGATGGGCGCGGGCAGCGGCTTCGCGCCAACCTTCAATGCATCGCGCCACGAACTCCGCTGGATCATCGACTCGCTGGGCGGGTTCCACGAGAACCACCAGATCATGGACGTGATAGCGCAGGTGAAGGGCGGCAAGGAGGCGACGGTGTACTGCTGCTCCGCTGGCTCCAACCTGGGCGCGGACTATGTGGCGGCAAAGGTCTACCGCCCGCGCATGTTCCGCAACCTGAGCAACGACGCCGCCTATCGCGAGGGCAGCGGGCCAGTCGATGAACAGGGCAAGCTGTTGAAGCGCAAGCGCGAACTGCGCGCGGTGGCGGGCAAGAGCAGCTTCGGGCTCGAAGCGTTGCACGGGTCGTGGCTGTTCAACGAATACCGCACGATGACGGCGTTGTACGAGGCCGGCGCGCTTGTCCCGAAACCCTATGCCTGCGCCGAGAACGCCATCCTGATGGAGTACCTGGGCGAGCCCTTCGCGGCTGCGCCGACGCTCGACCAGGTGCAGTTGTCGCGCGAGGAGGCGCAACCCCTCTTCGACGCGCTGATCGAGAGCGTGCGCATCATGCTGGCGAACAACCGCGTGCACGGCGACCTCTCGGCCTTCAACGTGCTGTACTGGGAAGGGCAGGTGCGCATCATCGATTTCCCACAGGCAGTGGACCCGCTGTATAACCCGAGCGCTTGGCAGTTCTTCACCCGCGATGTCAAGCGGCTGTGCCAGTACTTTTCCCGCTACGGCGTCCGGGTCAACGCCGCTGACCTCGCCGCCAACCTGTGGGCCACCCACATGCCCGGCGACGCCAACGACATTCAACGCGAACTGCTCGCGCGCGTGGAGGTCGGGGAGGAGCGGGAGATGAGGAGGAGGTGAGGAGGAGAAGAACGCGAAGAGTCTAAACGCCCTTCGCGTTCTTTTGTTCGTTACGACTTGTGATTCGTGACAGAACGTATCCATTCGTTTCTATTCGTGTAGATTCGTGGAAAAGTCTGTGGATAATAGCCTGGATGGCACAAACACAACTTGAGCAGGCCGAGTTTGCTGATAATCCCGAACCCCGGTGCGCCGTGGTTTTATTGCTGGACACATCCGGTTCGATGCATGGCAAACCCATCGCCGAACTGAACGATGGGTTGAAAGAGTTTGACCAGGCGATGAGGTCCGACCCGCTGGCATCGTTGCGGGTTGAAGTCGCCGTGATCACCTTTGGCGGCACGGTGCGCGCGTTGAATGTGGCGACAGATGGCAACCGCGAGATATCCGTTGATGCCGAGCAGGCCTTTGTCACCGCCGACAGTTTCCACCCGCCCACCCTCTCCGCCAGCGGTGAGACGCCGATGGGCGAGGCCGCCCGGCGCGCCCTCGCGCTCCTGCGCGACCGCAAGGAAGTGTACAAGCGCAACGGGGTAGACTACTTCCGCCCATGGATATTCCTGATCACCGATGGCAACCCCACCGACAGCGGCTGGGAGGCCGTGGCCGACCAGGTCAAGGCCGAGGAGGGGCGCAAGGGCGCGTTGTTCTATGCCGTTGGCGTGGAGAACGCCGACATGAAAACGCTGGCGCGCTTCTCCGACCAGCGCGCGCCGCTCAAGCTCAAAGGGCTGGCCTTCCGCGAGCTATTCCGCTGGCTGTCCAAGAGCCTCACCGCCGTCGCGCAATCCCGCCCCGGCGAACAAGCCCCCCTCCCGCCAGTTGGGTGGGCGCAGGTGGACACATCACATTGAGATGAGAGATTGGAGATTAGGGAGTGGAGATCAGAGATTGGAGTTTGGAGATTGGAAGTCATTGAAGGCTCGTTCACCTTCTCTCCTCCTCACCTCTTCTCTCTTCTCCCCTTCGTCTTCAATTCGTGAATATTCGTGGATAACTCTTCTCTCAGGGTGATCGGCGCGTCGGTGCAGGGGACATCGCACCTGAGCGGGGGCGTCCCTTGCCAGGATGCGCATGGCGTGTGTCAACTGCCCAGCGGCGAGTGGCTGATCGCCGTCGCGGATGGCGCGGGGTCGGCGGCGCGCTCTGCCGAAGGAGCAGCGATTGCTGTGGAACAGGCGCTGTCGGCGCTCGCGATTACGTTGCAGGCCACACATCCCACGGAGGAAGCCGCCTGGCGCGTGGTGATGAGCGTGTGTTTTGGCGTGGCGCGCGATGCGCTCGTGAAACACGCCGAGCAAGCCGGCGAAGCAGCCACACTGCGCGACTTCGCGACCACGCTCATCTGCGCCGTCCTCGCGCCGGGGACGTTGTGCGTTGGGCAGCTGGGCGATGGGTTCGCGGTGGCGCAGGATGCGACCGGGCAGTTAGTCACCGTCGCGCGCCCGCAACGGGGTGAGTATGCCAACGAAGCCTACTTCCTCACGATGGCTCAGGCTGCCGATCTCATCGAGACGCAAGTGATCAGTATGGACGTGAGCGCGCTCGCGGTCAGCACCGACGGCCTGCTGCGGCTGGCGCTCAAGCTGCCCTCCTACGAGCCGCACGCGCCCTTCTTCAAACCGCTGTTCGACTTCGTCGTTTCTAGCGCGGATACTGCCGCCGCGCAGGCGCAACTGACCGACTTCCTAGCCTCACCGCGCGTGTGCGCGCGCACAGATGATGACAAGACATTGGTGTTAGTCGGCCGCGCCATATCGTAAGCTGCCCCCCCCGCACTTTTAGCGCATTGCAGGATCGCGTGAGTGTCGTATACTGAGTTTGTTCGTAAGGCACTCATACCGATCGCGCAGAATTCTTTACGAGAAACGTCCAATCAGCGAATAGAACTAACGCTGACATGTGTGTGCTCAATATGCGGGGTAGTAACGTCATGGCATCGATACACAATTCAACAAAACGACAACGCCTGGGTTTGATCAGCGCGGCTTTCTTGCTATTGGTTGTTCTGGCTATCGGTCTGATCGGCCGAGAAGCCAGTGCTCCAGATGAAAGCGGCTTGTTATCTTCGGCAGCATTAACGACCACGGCATCAGCATATCTGCCCCTCATCAATGGCCGGCAACCTCAGAACGTATCCATCCAGGTGCTGTCAAACCATAGCGCTTATATCGATCACGCCATCGATGGGGACCATTTGCGAGTAGTGGGCGAGGTTGTCAACACATCCAACGTCGATGTGGCTGTCAGTCTGGGTATTCTGATCAGCGACTCTCAGGGCGCGTTTATGGATAAAGCAACAACCGGGTTGCCCGACTACGAGATGCTGCCTGGCGAGAAGAGTTGCTTCTCAGGACTTATGCCGGTTCCGCCACCTGGATGGTCTGGTTTTCGGGTAGTCACTCAGACACTGAACCCATCATCAGTTCAGCAGGAAGTATCCAGCTTAACCGTGTTCAACGTGCACAACCAGGTCACGGCAAGCGGCGCCTACGAAGTCATTGGGCAGATACGCAACGATTCATCCACAAATGTGCCAAACTTCTTGATTAGAGCGACGTTGTATAACAACAAGGGAATCGTCATCGGGTGTGAAACAGGCACTGCAAATATGTTGTCGCTCGCTCTAGGTGAATCAACCTACTTTCGTGTACTGTTTCAAGGTAGAAACTATGCAGACGCTTATCAGTATGCTATCTCAACACGTGCAAAAATTGATTCTATTTGTAATTCATCTAATCCCGACTGGAAAGCGTCCGCCAATCCTGCTTACACCTTTTGTGTTGCACGTGACCTGAACTGGTCCGACGGTGGGAATCCGGTGCGTTACTGGAGCAGCGGTGTTGACCAGACCATTGGCGTGTCGTTCAATATGTACGGCGTTGCCGGTATCACACTCAAGATTGAGCCCAATAGCCAGTGGTGCGGCCCGGCCGGCAACACCGGAGGTCGATCAGTTCCAATCAGCACCCAGGCCAATGGCGAGGGTTCGTACTACTGGAACATCAATGACTTTGGATACGGCGGGTACATCGTGCATCTGCTGGTTACGAAGAATGACGGGTCAACGGTTTATTACAACGAAAAGTTCATGTGTCTGGGTAATGCGCCAGCCGCGACTTCTGTTCCCGCCACTGCCGTACCTACTACTGCGGCAAGGCCAACAGTACCGCCCCCACCCACAGCGGCGCCTTGAGTTCTTCTTTCGGCACTCGTTCGCTTGAGTCATGGAAGTAGGTGCTTTACGATTCTTTTCGACTGTCATTAAGATGCACGCGCCAGTGCAGGCCGGTCTCCAGCATTTTGCGATATGCCTGTTGCATCCCCGGGCGCTCGAAGCCCGGATACTCGGGCGTGGCGTCCACCAGGCGCAGTATCGGATTCATGTCGTAGGCCACACGCCGGATGCTTATCTCATAGTCCCCGTCCGGCATCTCTTCGAGCAAGACCCACGACGCGCGCGGGTCGCCATCCAGAGGCAACCCGACGCTGCCGACATTGCATATCTGCATCTCCCCAATCCGCCGGAGGAACGGGGTGTGCGTGTGCCCGACGAACAACCGCGAAGCGGGCTGCGCCCGCATGCACGCCAGGAGCATGGTCAGTTCCTCCTCCGCCATGTCTTCTCGGATGCCCTGCGAGTGATAGAACCACTCCTGGTATTTCTCCTCAACGCCGGGGAGGCGCCACCGTTCCGGGAACAAGCGGTCGACGGGCGTCGCGTGCGCGAACCATGATCCGTTCCACAGGAGCATATCGGGCATGGCGCGCAGCCAATCGAGGTCGCCTGCGCGCATGTGTAATGTCGTCCACGCCATCATCTGGATCAACTCGGCGTGCATGGGTTCCGCGCGCTCAGGCAACTGGTTCAGGTCGGGCGTGAGCAAATAGAGATCGGCGTTGCCCCGCACATACGAAACATCGCTCCAGGACTGCAGAAGCTCAACGCACCCCAGCGGATCGAGCCCGGCGACGAGGTCGCCCAACACGAACTTGCGGGCAGGCCTGATTTGGTCGATGTCCTCACATACGGCCTGCAACGCCGCGGAGTTTCCATGGATATCTGAGAGGACCGCGATCTTTTCTGGCATGCTCAATGCCACCAATCCTTGCGCGAGCGCGGATCCATAAAGGTGGCCGAGTCGCGGATGGCGACCCGTATTTCGTTCCCCGCCGCGACGCCCAACGGCTGGCCGTTGCGCAACGCTGGCAGCGACGCGCTGCTGCGCCATCCATCGGCGTTGTTCTGAGCGCGATAGAGCGCCAGCAGGGTCGAGTCGACGCACACGTTCTCGATATACACCACATACCCGAAGGAGATGTTGTCCTGCCGGGTGTAATTGAGCGTGATGCGGGTAGTATCGGCATATAGCACAAGCGCCTGATAGCCGGATCCGATTTCCGGCGCGCGCGAAGGGATGGAAATCCGCTCGCCCGGCGTGGTCGCAAGCCCGATCATGGTCACGGGCCAGTTCGTAACCGCAGACCCGGCGCAACCATAGGCTGCGCCATTACATTGCGAAGATTCAAAGCGCCACAGATTAACGCGATAGGCAGACTGGATTGGGGCGGTGCGATTGGGTTGGAACATTCCCGTAAACTGCGGGGCGTTTGGATCTGCTGAGCCGTTGTAGCCTATCAATGTGGCGGGCGCGTCGGTCGGGGCGTACCCGCGCAAGGCCAGGTTCAAGTCGCCGTGCAGGCGGTCAGGGCGATTGGAGGCTGGGCCATCGCGCGCTAGAAGCTCGTAGCTTGATCCCGTGCTGACGCCGCACCCGCTGGTTGTTTGTTGTGGCGCGGTTGTGGCAGTGGCTTGTGCGGCTGCGATTTGGGCCTGCGCGGGCGCAGCCTGTGCATCCTGTGCCTGTGCAGCCCGCGCAGAGGCGGGTTGCGTCGCCACGGAAACCACCGCCGCCGTAGACGTATCGCCACGCAGGTCGACGAAGTTGCCATCGATCCATCGCGACACGCCGCCGAAGTCGATCTGCCACCAGCTTCCATCTGCGATTTTTCCTGTGATGCGCGCCGGGGTATTGGGTTGCAGTTGTCCAATCACATCAGACGTATGCGCCGGCGCGGTGCGGACGTTGACGTAGTCAAAGCCGGCCTTCGCCAGCAGGTAGGGTTGCGGGCTGGGTGTGGCTGTTGGCGCTGGCGCGACCTGGCGGGGTTGGACCATGGTCGTGTCTCCCAGTGTGTCGACTAGTTGGCCGATGACCCATCCCGGCGCGTTGTTGTAGTCGATCTGCCACCAGGCGCCGGCGTCGTCCTTGCCGGTAATGCGCGCGGTCACGCTGGGCTGCAACGTTCCCAGAATCGGGTAATCAGTGCCGGGGCCGCTGCGCACATTCGCATGGTCATTGTCAGGTAGAAGGCGCGCCAGCGGTTCAGCGGGTGTTGCCGTGGGCGACGGCGTTGCGATTGGCAGCGGCGTCGCCATGCTGGTTGCAGACGGTTCCGGGAGTGCGGCTATGGCGTTGCGAGCGTCAATGGTTGCCACCTGCCGGGCGATACTTGTCGCATCCCGGCTTGTCACATCGACCGTTGGTGTTTCAGGACTTCCGCCGCAGGCAATCAGCACAAGCGTCAGGAATAGCCACAATGCACGTTTCATTTATACCTGCCCGCAGGGAGTGTTCTGGTTATGTTGTCGCGTCCCATTCATCCCGCAGTTGTTGCTGGTATCTAACCGCGTCGATGTTGCGCTTTTTCCACGCACCGAATGCGGGATGTTGTTTCAAAGATCTCGATGGTGTTGGGTGAGGATTACTGACCCGTTGTTGCAAAAAC
>CAIXPS010000518.1 GCA_903921365.1 uncultured bacterium
CCTGCAATAAATAGTATTGGAGTGGTGCTGATATTCCGGCATCGGAATGCCCGTCCCGCATTTTGTGACCGCGGGACGGGACAGTCACTCAAAGCACCCGACGCCCTTGTATTATCCTGACGAGGAAGACTACAATAGCCACAACCAACAGGAGATGGATGAGGCCTCCCATAGTGTAACTGGTCACCAGACCCAGAGCCCACAAAATGAGTAGAATGATTGCAATGGTCATTAACATGTCTGATGTCTCCTATCTTGATGCGTGTTGAATTTTATCACCGGCAGTATCCACATCTTTGCCAATACCATTGACGGTGCCACAGCTTGAGCTGAAAAAAGCTACCAGGGAGGATGCGAGGACGAGTAATACGATGTGTTTTGTTGATTTTTTCATGTTGTTTGGTTTATGGAGTGTTTCCATATGCGTAATATTAGGCGCGCATATCGACCTCTGCTATGGGGTGAAACCCGACCCAATATCTAGATGATGGGTGAATCCACACAAAGAAGCCATCAAAGGCGAGGAATACCGCACCTTTGATGGCTTACAATATCCAGTTATTTGCAGCCGCAGGACGAGCAGGATTCCTTAAGTGCCTTTTCAACAGCTTCACGGGTTTCACCGGTGCGCTTCTGAATGCGTCCGATTAATTCCTCCTGCTTACCTTCTATGAATTGGAGGTCATCGTCCGTGAGCTTGGCCCATTTTTGCTTGAGTTTGCCCTTGGTGATGTTCCAGTCGCCTTTGATTTCGAGTTTAGTCATTGTATTGTGTTTCTACTGTGTGTGCCGTCCATATAGCACTATGTGTGTTTGGGTGGTTGGGCGACCTCCAAAACTACGGCTGCTGTGCCAATGGCCCAATGGGGGAAAACCCTACTTTGAATCCGCTCTGTACTAATTGCCCCAAAATTGTCCGAGAGGCCGAGGACGAAATACTCGGTTCATCGTGGTGATGCAGTGTATTTTGACACGACGGAACCGATTTCATAGATTACGTGTCAAAGACCTGTTGCTCCCCTTGGACTGCTCCGGATTGAGGAAAATCCACAACACAATCAGAGCCATCCGGGAGATCAAAGGCTCTCATCATCTGGATGAGTTCCGATCACTAACTGCGATGGGTTATTGCCTTTCCCTATATTCACAAATGGCGCGTGAGAATTGAAGGCAAATGCGAAAATGCGGCCATGCCAAGAAAGAAAATAGCTACCACATAATTCCACGTGATTTTTTCCTTAAGGAACATGACTGCGAACATGATGAACACCAATAGTGTGATGATTTCCTGGATGATCTTGAGTTGGAATCCAGTAAATCGGCCGTATCCTAGCCGGTTCGCTGGCTCTGCTAGGCAATATTCAAACAGCGCGATCCCCCAGGAGACGAGGATGGCCTTCCAGAGCGGCCATGCGTGGCCATATTGCAGATGTCCATACCAAGCAAAGGTCATGAAGACATTTGAAATGACCAGGAGCAACAGAGTGTTCATCAGGTTGGATGCAGGTGTGGTGAAACACAGGCATTGCATCCGCAGGTTTAGGATTTAGATAACGGTGAAACACCGTGAGGGTTTCAATATGCATGCGTAAAGTTCAACTCAAATTCATGCTTTTTTCACGCTGGACCCCATCAGCAGACTCACGCTGAGCAGCGCTACTGATGCAATGAGCGGCAGTGCTGGCATGTGCCGGTCGTTACCCGCCGTCGCCATGAGGTAGGTGCTGTCCACTAATCGTTCGGCAATGGGGATACCATAATAGGTGCAGTATGCATTGCCCATTACGATGAGGAGAATGGAGATAATAAGCAGAGGCTTCATGTGGATTGGGGCGTAGATTGTAGACACAGTCACAACCATTGGCACTATCAAAGGCCAAGCGACCGGAGCAGACCCGGGGTGATGTTACCGGTTACGCGCAGGCCTTGGCGCTGTTGGTACCGTGTGATCGCCCTGCGCGATTGTGGTCCGATTTGTCCGTCGATGTATCCATTATAGTAGCCGTTGCGGGCGAGCGCTCTTTGGACCGCTACACCCATGGAATTCTGCTCATAACCGGAACGGCTGTAGTAATCTCTGGGGACGGCTTCCCGGGTGGCATAATAAATAACTCCAGGACGTTGGTAGTAATATGACGAATTCGGAGGTCCGTAGTAATAACCGTTTCCCGCGTAGCCAGTGCCAAATGTAATGGCAAAGCCAGCGCTTGGAGCCGACAAGTAGGCACTTGATGCCCGATGGTTGTTGTTTCCATTGGATGTCCGGTAGTAATGCCCATGGTTTTGTGCCTGCAAGGTTTGTGGCATGATGAGACAACAGGCGAGCGCCAGTGAGGCAGTTAGTATGTGCATGCGGATATAAGGCATGGATATTGATTTCATAGAGAGATATGGTAAATTGTTATCAATGGGATTACTTTAGTTGTGAACTTGACACCTGGTTATAGAGGGTTCGATTCTAAGACAAATACGAACTGTATAATAGCAGAAACTTGGTAGGAATTACTAGATGAGAACGTCATCTTATTTGCAGACGCAGGACGAGAAGTATTCCCTCAGCGCTCTTTCAACAGACTCACGGGATTCGCCGGTGTGCCTTTGAAAGCGACCTAGCAGATCATCCTGCTTGCCTCCTACAAATTGGAGGTTGCTGCCCGTGAGCTTGGCCCACTTCTGTTTGAGCTTGCCAGTGGTGATTTTCCAGTCGCCTTTGATTTTTAGTTTGGTCATTGTATTGTGTTTTCAGTGTTGCATGTCGTTTCACATTTCACGCCGTGTGCTTGTGTGGTCGAACGACATCGCAAAACTAATACACTCGTCCCAATGTCCCAATGGGGAGAATCCCTACCCCGAATTCGAGTTATAGGTTTCTGGCTATCTGGCGGGCCAGGCGTTCAAGCGCCTGGTTCATGGCTGTGACGCGGCTGGTCATGACATCAGGAGCGAACGGAATCGGTACTTCGATGCGGAAAAAATGGACATGGGTTTCCTTGCGGTTGACCGGTTGGAGTTTCC
>CAIXPS010000519.1 GCA_903921365.1 uncultured bacterium
CCTGCGTTTGTTTGAGAATCCTGCTGAGAATCGCTTCAGCCTGGGCAGCGCTGAGATAGGCCGAGAGGAAATGGTGAAGTTGCTCAACGCGCCTGGCGGCACGGCACAGGTATATGGCCTGAAACCAGCGCATGTAGCGACGTTGCGGGATCAACTCTACGATGGATTGTTGGCGCAACTGAGTTCGATCCCGATCGGGCTACGTTCAGAATATCGCGTGCCTGTTCCATCACATCCATATCCGTCAACTTCGGCGTATATTCCATTGTGGGTTCGAGTCTTCTTTTAGTTGGTGTAAGCAACCGAATCATATCGAAGGTGGCGAACCCTTGCGTTTAGTGAGAATTTTTAACTACTGAAACTGCTCTATACTGGTGCAGCAGTGTTACACAAGCACCACAGCTTTGATTCCTGAATACGTGTGAGAAGGAGCGCTTTGCCATTATTAGACACAACCCGTGAAGTCATCAGGATGGTTGAAGAAAAGTCGGGATTTCCTGTTGATGTAGGCGTTGATCCACGTTTATCAACCATTGCAGTAGTCAAGATGGCACGCGGACCAATACAGATGCATCGCATCGTCTATAACCCGAACTACTCTGCCCAGGTCGACTACACGATTTGTTTCCAATGTGGCTTCATTCTGCGACTATTTGAACATGAACCTGACAAGCGTGTCGACTTCGCCGGGAATGGCATCGGCCGGTCTGAAGTCGAGAAGCTATTGATGGATCCAGGCTCTGGCGCGCAGAAAATGCGGATGCAGAAGCCGCAGATAATGCAACTGCGAGATCAGCTTTTTGATGGAATCATGATGCAGCTTCGATCTGTTCCGATCGGTATGAGGATTGACTTGTGGCTACTGAACCAATATTCCGAACTACGGGAACAGCAACGCGCATCGCTTCTGAAACAGTTTAGAGCCAATGTGGAAATCCTCAAGCCTGAATACGAGCGCACGTTTCCAGCGAAGATATATCAACCCAATCTGACAATGAACATCGCATATGCCCGGTTTTGGGCTGATCTCAATGGTGAACCCAATCTTGCGAGAGCATATCGAAATCACAGCTATACTCCAAATGCGCTTGCCCTTCTGAAGATTTATAACGAGATGCCAGGCGATCCAACAAATGATCGCAATCTCATCGATGCCTGGGCAAATGAGCTTGGTTTGCAGGGTTGGTACAACTGGGTTAAGTACGAAACACCAAACACGCGATAAACATCATGGCTGAGAAACCTGTATATACACTTGCCATACCCATACAAGACTTTGATGCATCGATTCTTTCGCCTGCTGCGCGAGACACAAGCACGCCGGCATTTCGCTCTGAGGCGGCTGACTTTCTGCGCCAGTGCGTGAAGAGACTTGGTGGCGACGTCCAGGTCAGGTTCGATGGAGACGAGATTGTTATAGCCTGGACACCGGCAGTGCGAAAAACTGATCCAGTGGATCGAGTTACCAGTATGCTGAAGAGTGGTAACTATATTGAAGGCACGATCCTGCTCAAACTCCTGCTCAGCATGCGACCAGATGACATCACTATCATGCACAACCTTGGCATGGCGTTGAGTGATATGGGCAAATACGATCAGGCTGAACGTTACCTGCGACGTGTCCTTGATCTTGTGCCTGGGCATGTGGACGCGCGAGTCGCTATGGGTGTAGCCCTTACACGCCAGCATCGAAATGATGAAGCCTTTGTTGAGTTGGAGCGTGCAGTCAGGCTGGATCAAAGTAACCCATATGCTCAGCGCAACCTGGGGGCTGTCCTGCTAAAACTCGGGAAAAAGGACGAAGCAGTAGGACATTTGCGCTCGGCGGCAGAATTCAATCCTGAAGACCCACTTGCGTGGTACGGCCTTGGGCAGGCGCTCGAACTCAACGAGGAGACCAAGAAAGCCGATGATGCATATGTCAAGGCAATCAAGCTGGGAGAACACACTCAGGTCGGGCAAATGGCGCGAGACGGTCGGTCGCGCATTGCCGCAGTAACCTTTAAATCCGCTACTCCCGACCGCATTCGCATGGATGCGGTGATGTATTGCATGGGCGCCATGGAACGGTTCGACAGCATGTCTCAAGATGAGATACAGACGATCACATTCGAGATCGCTATGCTTGGAACTCGCGGACTGGATGTCAACGACTCCACTCAGAAATACACGATTCGTAGCCTACCCGGTAACTTCAGCGGACTGCATATGGTTTGTATCGAATATGTGGGATTTAAGATAATTGATCCAAGTCTGGATATTGGATTCGACCTGTCGAAGGAATACTCCACAGCGGAGAGCATGCATAATCTTCGATCGAAGTAATTAGCACAGCCTGGAACGGGGGATGAATGTTACTTGATGTAAAGACTTTCTGCCGGAGAATTTACCGTGACTTGAATGGACTCGTCGATGATCTGTGCTTGGCAACAGGGCGGCGAACACCATTTGAAATTGAGGCGTGGAGTTGATTTACTCAAGGGTAATGACAACATATACGATGTACAAATCAGTGTCGTAGATGATCGAGAAGGAATTGAAACCGAGTTAACCAGCTTAAGATCAGTGCCATAAGTAATGATACCGGCCACGAGAAACTGCTGAGCAGCCAGTACTTAGGCTTCAAGATTCTCGATCCCAGCATAGACATTGGGTTTGACCTATCAAACGAATATGCGGCTGCGGTGGCAATGCACCAGACTCAATCAAGTAAGTAGTGAACCTGTATGGACGTTACATTATTGGTTTCTCTCGCGAAGTTACGGGCGGTGATCGCCTACCTGGGTGAACACGAGCAGTTCGGGTGGTGGCAAAGTTCGTTCTTCTCGCTGGGCGGACGGGCATTCCTGTCGCCGGTGTTCGCCAAGACGTATGTGATGGCGCAGTGCGTCGGGGCGGCGCAGGCAGCGGCGCTGGCGCACGATGAGCGCATCGGCGTCGGCGATGTGTATCACCTGTTCCGGTTGCCAGAGGACATCGAGCAGCGCCTGCACACGACGCTCGCCGATGCCAGGTTCGGCGGCGAGATCACCGCACTCGTGGGGAGCCGTGAGAGCGCATTGACGGTTCTGCGAACGCAGGCACGCGTCATACGCACGCCTGGGATCGGGCCGGTGCGCATCGGTATTGCCGAAGAGCTGCGCTCCCCCAGTTCCTGGAAGGTCGTGACTGCCCATTACCTGGATGCCTTTGATCACGGCGCACAAAGCTATCCCTACTTCACGGGTCAGCGCGGATGACACAACCGAAGGTCGCCTATACGGCGCAACTGCAAGCCGGTCTTGGGATGCTGGCTGAAACGCGCGCGCTCCTGGAACTGTGGCAACCGGGCATGGATCGAACCAGCCTGAATAAGGTTGCATTGCAGTCAGGGCGTTTCCCCAACGTCTCTGCGCGGCGGTTGCAGAACATTGTCGGTGAGTGCTTCGCGCCACGCTACCTGGTCCAAAATGGCGCTCCAGCCATGCTTCTTAAAACGCTCCAGCCGACATTGTCTGGCTACGTGCTTGAGCAACTCATGTTCCTCTACACCTGCCGCGCTACCGCCATCCTTGCCGACTATGTGCGTGAGGTGTATTGGCATGCCTATACCGCTGGTCGCCCCACGCTGAGTTTTGATGAGGCGCATGATTTTGTGACCCGCGCGAATCAGGATGGCAAAACCCGCAGGTCATGGTCGCTCGGCACGGTCAAGAAAAACGCGGGGTACCTCAATAGCTGTTGCGCCGACTTTGGCCTGCTGGAACGGGGTAAAAGCCGCCTATGGAAGATTCTCCACTACCAGATTGATCCACAGGTCGCCATCATCCTGGCTTACGATCTCCATTTTGCGGGACTCGGTGATAATCAGGTCGTCAATCCACAAGGGATGCAAAGCCATGCAGCGGACTGGGCGTTGTTCGGGCTGGATTCAACCGACGTGTTGAACGAGTTGAAGCGCCTGGCGCTGAAAGGGGTCTTCATCGTGCAAGCTGCCGGCGGTGTGACGCGTGTCAGTTGGCAATACAAGAACAGGGAGGAATTGACGGATGCCCTCACTACAGGACAATTTTGACGATCTGCTGTCACGCATTCAGCATGGGCGTGAACTGGGACATGCCAGTTACGAGCCGGTCTATTACCTGATCTTTCATCCGCGCCAGATCCTCGACGTCAAGCGTTTGATGCCCGCCTGGACGTCTCGACTGAGCAATGGGGGCTACGACGTGCAGGTGTTCTCCGTAGCCGGCGCGGTTGCCGATATACTGAACCAGACGCCGCTGCGCAAGCTCTGGCTGGCAGCAGATCGCAAGTCACCGCTCGACTGGAAGAAGACCAATGAGTCGCTGGCGAACGCACTCACGAACGGCGCACTGGTGAAGCGGTTCGAGCAGGTGCTGGAACAACAACAAGGCAAGCACAACGCCATCGTTCTCGTCACCGACCTGGAAGCGTTGCATCCGTATATGCGTATCGGCACGATTGAAAGCCAGTTGTCCGGCAAGTTCATCGTTCCCACTGTGTTCCTGTATCCCGGCGAACGCACCGGTAATACCCAATTGAAGTTTCTGGGGTTTTACCCCGAAGACGGCAACTACCGTTCGTTACATATTGGCGGCTAATCGAGTGGCTATGCAAATCAAGAATCTGTTTGACCCATCCAGGGACATCTACCGCACCATCGAGAAGGTGATCACCTACGACGCTTCGCAAGAAACGCGTCTGAAGGCCGAGATCAGTGAGTATGTGGTCACCGAGAGCATCGAGGATCAGTTCGAGAAGCTGTTGAGCAAGATGCAGACCGCGATGGACATGGGCGGCGAGAACGATGTCGGCGTGTGGGTTTCGGGGTTCTATGGTTCGGGCAAGAGCTCGTTCACCAAGTACCTGGGGCTGGCGTTGGACGAAAGCGTCCATGTGGGCGGCATACGGTTTCTCAAGCACTTGCAGGATCGCCTGAACAAGCCGCAGACGCGGGCGTTGCTATCGACCGTATCGACGCGCTATCCGGCAGCAATCGTGATGCTGGATCTGGCGAGTGAAATGGTGGCGGGCGCGACGATGGAGGAAGTCTCCACCGTGCTCTATTACAAGGTGCTTCAGTGGGCCGGCTACTCGCGCAACCTGAAGGTGGCGGCGCTGGAGCAACGCCTGCAAAAGGATGGCCGCTACCAGGAATTCCTGGATCGGATCAAGCAGGACACCGGGATGGACTGGAAGGACATCCAGAACGACTCGCTGGTGACCGATAGCCTGCTGCCGGATCTGGCGCATGAGCTGTATCCAGCGCTGTTCAAGACCTCCACGTCATTCTCAACCGACGCCACGGACTTCGTGCGGTTTGAGAATGAACGCGTGCGCGAGATGATCGACATCGTCCGCAAGACGACCGGGAAGCAGCACATCCTCTTCATCATCGACGAGGTGGGGCAGTATGTGGGGTCGCGACCCAACCTGATCCTGAACCTCGATGGCCTGGCCAAGAATCTGAAGAACATCGGCGGCGGCAAGGTGTGGATCATCGGCACGGCGCAACAGACCTTGACCGAGGATGATCCGAAGGCGACTTTTAACTCGCCGGAACTGTACAAGCTCAAGGACCGCTTCCCCATCCAGATTGACCTGGAATCCGACGACATTCGTGAGATCTGCTATCGCCGCCTGCTTGGGAAATCGGCGCAGGGGCAGCAGGTGCTCGGTGAACTGTTCGATCGCTGCGGTCAGGCGTTGCGCCACAACACCAAGCTGCAGGACGCGCGCTATTACGACTCGGACTTCGACAAGACGACGTTCGTCAACCTGTATCCGTTTCTCCCGGCGCACTTCGATGTGTTGCTGCATTTGCTGGGCGCACTGGCGAAATCGACCGGCGGCATCGGGCTGCGCTCGGCGATCAAAGTCATCCAGGATATTTTGGTCGAAGGGCCGGACAGCCACGCACATGCGCCGGTGGCGGACCAACTCGTCGGCTGGCTGGCGACGACGGTGACGCTGTACGATGCGCTGGAACGCGACATCCGCCGCGCCTTCCTGTCGATCCACAAAGCGGTCGAGAAGGTCATGATTCGCTTCCCGCAGTCTCCGATCCACCAGCAGGTCGCCAAAACGGTCGCCATCCTGCAAATCCTGGGCAACATGCCGGTCATGGCGCAGAACATCGCCAGCCTGATGCACCCTGGCGTGGAGGCAACGTCGCAGCGGGATGCTGTCGATGCCGCGATTCAGGCGCTGAGCGCCGACACGTTTGTGCCCTTTGGCATGAAAGAAGGCAACCTGTGCTTCTACAGCGAGAAGATCAACGACATCGAGCAGGAACGCGCCCAGATCCCGTTGCGTTCGATGGACACGCGCCGCATCCAGAATGACGCGTTGCGCGACGCATTCAGCCCGCTGCCCTCGACGCATCTGCACGGCACACTGACGGTGACATCAGGATTGAAGACGCTTTCAAACGGCCTCACATCCAGCCTGGCCGGCGAGCACGAGACCGTGCAGACCGTCCTGGTGATGGCGGCTCCAAGCGAGTACGACGCCGCACGCGCCAGCCTGGTGGATGAGTCGCGGCAACGCACTGCACAGAACACGATCTATCTCCTCGGTCGCTCAACGCCGGAACTGGCTGAGCGGGCCAGCGAGATCTATCGCTGCAACGAGATCGTCAATCGCCACCGCAACGAACCCGATCAGGAAGTGAAGGAGTATTGCACGGCGCAGGCCGACCGGGCCAGGCGGCACGAAGAGGCGCTGACGCGGCTCATCAATCGGCTGTTCAGCCAGGGATCATTCGTCTTCCGTGGTCAGACCACCGCAGCAGAAAGCCTGCATGGGGA
Organism: uncultured bacterium; assembly: GCA_903921365.1. GTDB lineage: Bacteria > Chloroflexota > Anaerolineae > J036 > Brachytrichaceae > CAIXPS01. Next base: position 6,810 of record CAIXPS010000519.1, read on the forward strand.
CGTGCAGGAAGCCGCGAAGAAACACCTGGCCAGCGTGGGCGATCAGGTGTTTGATCGCTACAGTGAGGCGGCTGTGCGCGTCGATACAACGCATGCAGAGAAGTTCCTGAAGATGAATAGCCTGAGGGCGATTGATAGCCCGCTGGATCCATTGAAGTTGATCCAGATCAACGCGGGTGTGCCGCACATCAATACCAGGCACAAGGCGTTGATCAGCATCTGCGACTTTATCGACCGCAACGGGACTGTGGATGGCAAACGCCTGACCGACACCTTTACCGATGCGCCCTTTGGCTGGTCGCAGGATACCTTGCGTTACCTGATCGCCGGTTTGCTCTATGCGGGCGAGATTAAGCTCAAAGTGTCCGGGCGCGAGATTACGGCGATCGGCCAGATCGCGATTGACGCACTGCGGACGAATAACTCATTCAAGAACGTGGGCGTGTTGCGCCGGTTGACCAGACCGCCGATTGATGTTCTGGCGCGGGCGGCTGAGCGCATGACGGAACTTAGCGGCGACGCGGTGCTGCCATTCCCGGAGGACGAGATCAGCAAGGCCGCCAACAAGCACTTCCCGCAATTCCAGCAACGCTACGGCCCGTTAGCGGTCAAACTGGCCGACCTGGGATTACCCGGCGCGGAGCGCATCCAGGTCTTGAACCAGGACCTCGCCGACATTCTGCTATCCGATTCCTCCGACGTGTATCTGCGGCTGGGCAGCGAGTCGTCGCCGCTGTATGAAAGCCTGAAATGGGCGGCGCGAGTGACGACCGTGATGAAGAACGGGCTCGAAGCCACGCTGAAGGATTTGCTATGGCATCGGCGCGAGATCGAGGCGCTGCCCAACTCCGGGTTGCCGGGCCAGTTGCGGACGGAACTGGCGGATGAACTGGCGCAGGCGGCGCAACGATGGCGCCAGGACGACTTCCACATGCACGCGGCTGACTTCAACAGCGCGTTGACGGCGATCAAGGCGGCGGCCGCGCGCGCCAGTGCCAGCATGGGCGACGCACAAAAGAAGCGCATCCGGGAAGCTCAGCTTGAACTGCAATACCAGATCGATTGGGCGTTACTCACGCAGCCGGAACAACAATCGCTCCTGGGGCAGCTGGATGCGCTCGACATCAGCGCGACGCCAGACCTGCGCGGGTTCAAGCTCCTGCTGACTCAGGACTATGTGATCCAGACGGCGCTCAATGATCTGAAAAGGCAAGTGGAGCGCATCGGGCGCGAACGACGCAAGGATATTCACGATGGCGAGATGTTCACCGATACGTTCAGCGTTCCCGCCAGTCTGCACAGTCTGGCGCAACTGGATAAGCTGATCCAGCAACTCAACGCCTTGAAGTCGAAGCTGGGGACGTATGCCAGGGTGGCTGTGACCATTCAGGTCGAGGACTGATGCCCCATGGCCTTTGATCAACCCACCCGCAACCGGCTGGCCCGTTTCGTAGGCGACGCCAGGGCGCTACTCACCGACGAATTCACGCGCCAACTCCAGAACGACTACGGCATGGACCCCTCCAGCGGCGATGTCGCCGACATGGAGCGGCTGACGCATCTGGACAATGCGCGCCGCGAAACGGCCGGGCTGTTACGCGCGACGCTCGATCACTACCTGGCCGGGTCGACGGCCAAGGGCGCGAAGGCAACGCAGGAAGCACTCGACCGCATCGTGCGCGAGCAGGCGTTCACGGTGCTCAACCGCTTGTGTGCGTTGCGCATGGCGGAGTCGCGTGAACTGTTGATCGAGTCCATTGGCAAGGGTTACCAGTCGAAAGGCTTCCAGCTCTATGCGCGACTGGCTGGGGCAGCCCTGGGCGAGACCGGCGCTGCCTATCGCAGTTATGTGTTCAGCATATTCGATGAGTTCGCCGCCAGCCTGCCGGTGCTGTTCGACCGGTTCAGCCCGCAGGGGCGCTTGTTTCCGCGCGAGGCCGTGCTGCTGCAACTGCTCGACCTGATCAACCACCCCGACATCGAGGCATTGTGGGCCGAGGACGAGACGATTGGCTGGATTTACCAGTACTTCAACAGCAAGGAAGAGCGCAAGGCCATGCGCGACGCCAGCCAGGCCCCGCGCAACAGCCGCGAGCTGGCTGTGCGCAACCAGTTCTTCACGCCGCGCTATGTGGTGGAGTTCCTGACCGACAACACGCTTGGGCGCATCTGGTATGAGATGACGCAAGGCGAAACTGACCTGAAAAACTCATGCCGATATCTGGTGCGCCGACCGATCGAGGTGTTATTGCCTGAGACTGGTTTTGAAGGTGAGAATTTTGGATATCAGTCGCATGAAC
>CAIXPS010000520.1 GCA_903921365.1 uncultured bacterium
CCATACGCCTATGGACGCAATGATGTGATCTTCACGCGCGACCGGGGGCAAACCTGGCTTGTCCCAACCATCCTGCACGAATATCACAGTCGCAAAGCGCTGATCCGCCTCCTGGTGCGCGCCTGTATGGGACACGCGCGGCTGAGTCAGGTCGTCACCGTGTTGTTGAACAAGGCCGCACTGCTTGGCGCGTCGGCAGGCATCCAGGCAATCCCGCGCGCCGCCTATAGCGGTATTTTTAACCTGCGGCACTATCAAGGCATCGCTGACGAAATGGGCGGACGCGCACAATTCTTTACCGAAGTGGAACGAGCGCGGGTAACGCCATACAAGACCCCGGAAATCCTGAAACCGCGCAGCGTCCATATGGAGCAACCTCATGAATAAAACCTTCCAACAAGATGTGGCGCGTTGGGTAGTCCAGGGACAGTTTGCCGACCCTGCGACGATCACGACCTCAACGGCGCTCAAGCTACTGTTTCGGCAAATGTCGCTGCGCGCGGTCGCGTGGTTCCGGCTTGGCGGGTGGTTCAAGCGCCATCATGTGCCGTTCCTTCCTGGCTTTATTCAACGGCGGTTGTTGCGCGTGTATGGGCTGGAAATATCCCCCGGAGCTGAGGTGGGCGGTGGACTGTATATCGCGCACCCGGTGGGCACGGTGATTTTTGCGCAACGCATCGGGCGCAATTGCAGTGTGATTGCGAACGTCACTATCGGCATGCGCAACAAGTGGGAGTTCCCGGTGATCGGCGACAATGTCTTCATCGGGGCCGGCGCGCGGGTGCTTGGCGGGATCACCATTGGCGACAATGCGCGCATAGGGGCCAACGCAGTCGTGATCAAGGATGTTCCTGCGGGCGCGACCGCCGTCGGCGTGCCCGCGGTGATCATGGGGACAACACCGTGAATCAGACGCGGGGTTGGCGAGGGCGCGCGGGCAAGAGTGGGAAGCTTGTGACTGCCCTGAGTCTCATCGTGATCGCACTCGCAATCACGATCATGCTGACCGCGTGTGCGGGCAATGCAGACACCGGGCTCGCCGGCGCAAATGTCGCCCCAACAGTTGCCCCTGAGTTTAAGTCGGTCGATCCGGCGAACAAGGGATCAACCGCGGTAGTCCTGCGCGACCCCTTTAGTCTCACGCCTTCACCGATATCAAACGATGCGACATCCGCACCCGCCGACGCTGCGAAGACGTCCAATCCGCCTGCGAACGCAACCACGCCAAGTGTAGACGCAACAGCATGGGTCACGACAGCGCCAATAATGCCGGCTATCACCGCCACACCACAACCGGTGATTTACGAGATTCCAGTTTACCGTGGCGCTGGCACGCTCAGCCCTGGCTGGTCGGTGACGCGCTCATGGGCTGTCACCTATTCACTGGCGGCGCCGGGCCGTTCACTGAGCGGCACACATGCCATCTCCATGGCTGCGCAGGCTGATTACGGCACATTGTTCTTTGGCAACACATCCGACAGCGGTCGTGAGTATTCGCGCACGCAGGTGATCGGGCTGCGGATGTTCCTGAATGCCGGCGATCAGACCATCATGCCTGGCGACCTGGCGTTTACGGTTCTGGGCAGTAATGCGTACACCTATTATGTGATAGGCGATACCTCGGTGCCCACCACCACGAAGATGTTTTTCTCGGAGAGCCGTCTGGATGAGCTGGGGTTGATGCGCCCGCTTCCGCCCAACACCTGGGTTGAGCTCGACATCAATCTCGACTCGCTGATCTATGACCCCGATTACAAGTATGTAACGGCGTTCTATATCAAAACCGATATCGGATTCCGCCAAACCGTATATATCGACAACATCAGCATGATCATGGTGAAATAATAATGAACACCTCAAGAAACAAGGGTGTAGGGGCAATGCCTTGCGCTTGCCCTTCCGCCGTCATGGTGACACAACGATGAACACCTCAAGAAACAAGTTGCAGCGGATGCTGAGCGGCGCGTGTGCGCTGGCAGTCATGATTGGGGTGCTGGGATGTCAGAATAAGGCGCCTGAGACGAACATAACGGGTTTGCCGGAAGGAACGCGTGCCCCGGCCAGCGTGACGGACTGGAATCCAATCGTTCCTGTGACGGTGTATGACGAAGGGCTGGACCCGAACTGGTCGGTGGACAATGGCTGGGGGCTGGTGACCATAGACCAAAGCGACCGCGCCATTTCTGGCAAGAGCGCGATGCTCGTCACTGGTCAGTCCGCCAATGCGGCGCTGTTCTTCTCCGTGAAACAGAACACGCTCCGCCCGTATCCGCGCCGCGACTACATCGGCCTGCGTTTCTGGGTGTACCCCTCCGATAAACCTATTGCGCCAGATGATCTGTCGATCGCCGTGGTGGGCAGCAACAAGATCCCATACTGGTCGAAGGAAGATCAATCGGTGCCGCAACAGGATGTAGCCTATAGCGGTGAGACGCCGCTTGCGTACTTAGGGATCAGTCAGCCGCTTCAACCAGGCGCATGGGCGGAAATCGACGTGTTCTTCAATCATCTGCAATACACGCCGCCAACGCGTTATCTGACCGGTTTCTATCTGCGCGGCACGGCGCTTGCTAAACGCCTGTTCTATATCGATAACGTTCAACTGCTGGCGCTGAATGATCCTGCGCCACCAGTCGTGCTGTCTGCCGCCGCGGTCACTACTGCCATGATCAATGTGGCCTTTAACAAAGACCTCGATCCGCGCAGCGCCGCAGAGGCAAGCAATTATGTATTGAGCAGCGACGACGACCCTGACTACCGCGCGCCGCGCGCCGCACAAACGGCCAGCTATGACCCGGAGAATCTGACCGTCGCGCTGGCCTTCGCCAAACCGCTCAAGACCAACGTCCCATATTCTTTAACCGTTCACGGCATCACTGACATTGCGGTCAAGCCGAACGCGATGAAGGCTTCTGTCAAATTGCCAGTTGTGGCGCGCATGTTCACCATCGATGTTGATGCCGGCAGCGACGTGCACCCGATCAGCCCGTATATCTACGGCGTGTCGGGGGCGCCGCCCGACTATCTGCTGGCGCTCGATGCGCATCTGAATAGCTGGGGCGGTAACGCCAATACGCGCTACAACTGGCAACTGGGCAATGCGTGGAACGCCGCGCGGGACTGGGAGTATCGCAACGGGGATTATGGGTACAAGGGCAAGAGCGCCAGCGACGACTTTATCTCGCAGACGCTCAGCACCGGCGCCGATGTGTTGATGACGTTGCCGACCATCGGTTGGGTTGCAAGCAACAACGACAACAATACCTGTTCGTTTCCTGGCGCTGATGGCAAGTGCAGCAATGCCAAGGGGGCGTCGTGCCGGCAGGCTGGAGAGGTTGCCGACCCGAACCGCGCCAATGTGCCGAGTGATGTGAACTCGATCGTGGCATGGGTGAAGCACATGACCGCTGACGCGAAGTATAACGTGCGGTTCATGGCCATGGACAACGAACCGGATGTGTGGGGCGAGACACACTACGACGTGCATCCGAAGTGCACCACGTATGATGAGATCCGCGACAAATATATCGAGTATGCCGACGCGGTGCGCGCCGTCGCGCCGAAAGCCCTGTTGTTTGGCCCGGTGAGTTGTTGCTGGTACTACTACTGGACCTCAATGGCCGGCCCAGGAGACAAGGCGGCGCATGGCAACAAAGACCTCCTGCCATGGTTCCTTGAAGAGTTGCGTAAGCACGACGAGAAGAGTGGTGTGCGCACACTCGACGTGCTCGACATTCACTACTATCCAGCCGGTTTCTACAACGATCAGGTTGACGCGAAGATGGCGGCCGGGCGATTGCGCAGCACGCGCTCGCTGTGGGACAAGACCTACCCCGATGAGTCGTGGATAAAGGACCCGGTGTACCTGATCCCGCGCATGAAGGAAATGATCACCGCCAATTATCCCGGCACGCTCTTTGGGATCAGCGAATGGAACTGGGGCGCCGACAAGACAATGAACGGCGCACTGGCCATCGCCGATGTGCTGGGCATCTATGGCCGCGAGGACGTGTACTTCGCCACCTACTGGCGCTATCCCGAACTCAATCAACCCGGTTTCTTTGGCTTCAGAATGTTCACAAATTACGATGGCAAGGGGTCGGATTTCGGCGATACGTCGGTGCGCGCCAGCAGCTTTGATCAGGACAAGGTCGCGTCATATGCCAGCCTCGATACCGCCGCGGAGACCGGTAAGCTGATGCTCATGCTGATCAACAAAGACCCCGATAACGAGGCGCAGATCAAGCTCAATATCAAGGGCTTTACTCCGAGCGGCAAAGGCGACCTGTACCGTTACAGTCAAGCGCAGATCAAGGCAATCACCCACGACGCGCTGACGTTCAGCGACGGGAATATGGTTCTTCCAGCCTATTCGATCAGCCTTGTGATCCTGGAGCCTAAGAAATGAGGCAATACAACATCGGATTCATTCTGGAACAGGCGCTCGGGCACGTCACCCACGCGAAAAACCTGATGGCCAATGTCCCGCATGACGCGTCCATCACACCGCACTGGGGGCTCGTGCCGTTTGAAGTGAGTGGTCGCGCGGCGAAGATACCGATCTACAAGAGCAACTGGACAGTGCGTTCCGGGCTGCGCGCGCGCGGGCTGCTGGCAAAGATGGCGCGTGAAGCGCCATTGGATGTCTTGTTCTTTCATACGCAGGTGCCGGCAGTGCTGTGCACGGACTGGATCCGGCGCATACCATCCGTGGTGTCGCTCGACGCGACCCCGTTGCAGTATGACGAGTTGGGCGCATCGTACAGCCATGAGACCGGCCCGGCCTGGCTTGAGCGCATCAAGTGGGGGCTGAACCGCGACTGTTTCGCGGCAGCGCGCCAGATCGTCGCCTGGACTGAATGGACGAAGGCCGGGCTGGTGAAGGGCTACGGCGTAGATCCGGAGAAGATCGCCGTCATCCCGCCTGGCGTAACCGTGCGCGACTGGGTCTCGCCCAAACCCCGGCGCGAACCTTCCACGCGAAGCGTCCAATCTGCATCCGTGAAAGTGTTATTCGTCGGCGGCGACCTGGAGCGCAAGGGCGGCAGGCTGTTGTTGCAGGCCTTCCGCGCAGTGGCGCAGAGTACTGCAGTGGCGCAGAGTACTGCGGTGGCGCAGCAACAACCCGGCATCGAACTGCACCTGGTCACCAAAGAGAAACTCGACCCCGAGCCGGGGCTGTTCGTCTATAACAACGTCAAACCGAACAGCGACTTTCTCAAGCAACTCTATTGGGACAGCGATATCTTCTGCCTGCCCACGCTGGGCGACTGTCTTCCGATGGTGCTGTCTGAGGCGGGCGCCGCTGGTCTACCGTTAATATCGACGCGCCTTGCGGCCATCCCCGAAGTGGCTATCGAGGGCGAGACCGGATTACTCGTCCCGCCGGGCGACGCTGAAGCGTTGACGGTCGCGTTGCGAACGCTGGTGGAACAACCCGAATTGCGCGCCCGGCTGGGCGCGCGCGCTGCGCAACTGGTGGCAGAGCGCTTTGACTCGGAGCGCAACACACAGATGTTGCTCGACCTGCTCAAGATCGTGGCGGATCGGTCTACGGCGCAGCGCACTGCGCTAAAAACATCACAGGAGGGCGCCCATGGCTAACGTGTTGTTAACCGTCTCAGGGACTATCAGCCCGAAGCTGCAGGAGGAACTAAGCCAGAGACGCCGGCCGATGCCCGATTATCTGGCGATGTCGCGCGCCTTTGGCGCCGATCTGCTCGATTATCCCGACGCCCGCGCCGCCGCCGGGTTTCTCGGCAAACTGATCGAAAAACTCGCGGGGCGCAACGCGCTGCTGGCATGGGCCTGCTTTATTCAAGCGCGCCGTTATAAGGTGATTTTCACCGACGGCGAGCAGGTGGGCATCCCACTAGCGCTTTTGCTGAAGCTGTTGGGGTGGGTAATGCCCAACCGCCCGCGCCACCTGATGCTGGTGCACATTCTCTCGGTCGGCAAGAAGATGCTGTTCTTCGACAAGCTGGGCATCCACAGCCACATCGATACCTTCTTCGTCTATTCCACCTGGCAGAAGCATTTCATCGAGGATCGCTGGAAGATACCGCCGGAGCGGGTGGTGCTGACGCCGTTTATGGTCGATGCGGCCTTCTTCCGCCCCGATGCCGTTACTCCGGCTGGGCCGGATCGGCTGATCTGCAGCGTGGGTCAGGAGTGGCGCGATTACCCGACGCTGCTAGCGGCCGCGCGCGGCATGAACGGCAAAGTGCGGATCGCGACCGCCAGCCCCTGGTCGAAGCGGCCAGATACTACCGTTGGCATGGACATCCCACCCAACGCTGCCACATGCCGGTTGAACCAGTACGACCTGCGCCAACTCTATGCGGATAGCCGCTTCATGGTGATGCCGCTCGCTGACGTCGCCTTTCAGGCTGGCGTCACGGCCATTCTCGAAGCCATGGCAATGGAACGCGCAGTGATCTGCACGCGCACCAAGGGTCAAACCGACGTGATCATCGATGGCGTGCAAGGGCTCTATGTGCCGCCCGGCGATGTCGAGGCTCTGCGCGCCGCCATGGATCGCCTGCTCGACCATCCAGAAGAGGCCGAGCGGATGGGCAAAGCTGGGCGCAGGCTGATTGAGGAACAGATGAGCCTCGATCTGTATGCGCAGCGGTTGAACGTCTATGTGCAGGCGGCAATTGGCGCTGAACCGGGGGCGAAATAACGCGCTGATCAGGCGGAACCGCAATGCGGCCCGCGGGAGGAATTATGAAAGCAGTAATCACAGGCGGCGCCGGGTTTATCGGCAGCCATTTACTCGATCGGTTGATCCGCGATGGCTGGGAGCATGTCGTCGTAGTGGACAATCTGTTCCGAGGGCGGATGGTGAATATCAACGCGCACCTCTCCGACACGGCGGTGACGTTCGCACAGGCCGACATCCGCGATGAGGCAACCCTGCGGTCGATCATCGCCGGCGCCGATGTCGTGTTCCACCTGGCGGCGCAGTCAAACGTGATCGGCGCTGTGACGGATATCGATTACTCATTCAGCACCAACGTGGTCGGCACATTTAACGTGCTCAAGGCCGCGCGCGACCTGGGCGCGCGGCGCGTGGTGTTCACATCATCGCGCGAGGTCTATGGCGAGGCGCAGTATCTGCCAGTGGACGAGGGACACCCGTTTAACGCCAAGAACTCGTACGGCGCGAGCAAGGGCGCGGGCGAAATGTATTGTCGCGTGTTTAACAATCAGGGCATGGGTGTGTCGGTGGTGCGGCTGTCCAATGCCTACGGGCCGCGCGATGTCGACCGCGTGATCCCGATCTGGCTGACGCGCGCGCTCAAAGGCGAGGACCTGATTGTGTATGGCGGTCAGCAGTTGATCGACTTCGTGTGGGTCGACGCAATTGTCGAGGCGCTCACGCGTGTCGCGGGAATGGACGTGATGGATCCGGTCAACATCGGTTCAGGCCAGGGGACATCGATCCTCGATCTAGCGCAGCGCATCCTGTCTCTGACCAACTCCGGCTCGAAGATCGTCGTGCATCCCGCCCGTTCGGCAGAGGTAGCCAAGTTCACCGCCGATGTCCGCCGCATGCAGGAGCGACTGGGACTGCAGCCGCCCGCCGATGCGCTGTTCGGGCTGCCACAACTCGTTGAGTGGTATCGATCGAATCCAACCCCATAGGCCGGGCTTGTCCGGGAGCACAACCATGACATTACTGAACATGCTCGTAACCATCGGCCAGGGGATTGTCCTGGCGCTCGGCATCTTTCTGGCGATTGAAGTCGGGTATCTGCTGCTCCTCACCGTCGCGGCGCTGTTCGCGCGCCGAACAACCCCTGCGCGTGCTGGAGATGCAAAGACGCGCTTCCTCGTGCTGGCGCCCGCGCATAACGAGGAAGTGCTGATCGAGCGCACCGTCGATTCGCTGTTGCAGATGGACTATCCGCGCGACGCCTATACCGTGTGCGTGATCGCTGATAACTGCACGGATCGGACGGCGCAACTCGCGCGGGCGCGCGGCGCGATGGTCGAGGAGCGCACCAACCCCGATTTGCGCGGCAAGGGCTATGCGCTGGACTGGGCGCTGCAACGCTGGTGGGACTCCGGCCGGCCGTGCGATGCAGTCGTGATCATCGACGCGGACACGGATGTGTCGCCCAACTTTCTGCGCGTGATGGACGCGCGGCTGGCGCAGGGCGATGTCGCGGTGCAGGGTTATTATGCCGTGCGCGACCCCGGGCGGTCGTGGACAGCCGCGTTGCGTTACGCGGCGCTGGCAGTGCTGCATTACCTGCGACCACAGGGGCGCATGACGCTGGGCGGCTCGGTCGGGTTGAAGGGCAACGGAATGGTATTCACCGCCGAGGTTATGCGCGGGCATCGCTGGACGGCCTCGCTGACCGAAGATGTCGAGTTTCACATGAATCTGGTGCTCGACGGAAAACGCGTGACGTTCGCGCCAGACGCCGTGGTGTGGGCTGAAATGCCGAATACGCTGGGCAACTCGACGACGCAGAACGCGCGCTGGGAACGCGGGCGCATCCAGATGGTGCAGCGCTACGTCCCGACGCTGTTGAAGCGGGCACTGGCGCAACGCAGTTACGTCATGGCCGACGCGGCAATGGAGCAGTTGATCCCGCCGACGTCGGTGCTGGCATTCCTGATCATCGCCTGTCTCGTCGGTGGGATCGCACTCGGAAGCGCGGCCGGAACGGCACTCGGCGTAGTGCTGCTGATCGGGCTGGCCGTCTACATCCTGACCGGGCTGCTGCTCGCGCGCGCACCGGGGAAGGTGTACCTCGCCATGATCTACGCGCCCTTCCTGATGCTGTGGAAGGTGTGGCTATACATTAAAGTGCTCATCAACCCGAACAAGTCCGGCTGGGTGCGCACGGCGAGGAATGAGAAGAAGTAGACCTTAGAAAACAGAGACAAGATGCGTAGGGGCAATCCCTTGCGGTTGCCCATGTCGATAGGCGCGATATGGCTGGTGATTTATGGCTGGAGGCGGCAATGGAGAATATGGGAACACAAGAACAACTGGATGAGCGGGCGGCGCGGATGCTGGATATCTATGCCACGCGCAGTTTCCGCAGCGCGCGCGCCGTGCAGCGGTTGAACTTCACCATCACGCTGTGGGTGATCCGGGTGAAGGTCACGGCGAGCCTGAAGCGGCTGCTGGATATCGCAGCCTCTGCGGTTGCAGTGGTGCTGACGTCGCCGATCATGCTCGGGACCGTCATCGCTATCCGGCTGGACTCGCCGGGGCCGATCATTTTCAAGCAGACGCGCGTGGGCAAGTACAACACCCACTTTACCTGCTTCAAGTTCCGGTCAATGTACATTGACGCGGAAGCGCGCAAGGCGCAACTGATGGCGCAGAACGAGGCGACCGGGCCGGTGTTCAAGATGAAACGCGACCCGCGCGTGACAAAGGTTGGCAGGATCATCCGCAAGTTGAGCATCGATGAGTTGCCGCAATTATTCAACGTGCTGCGCGGCGATATGAGCATGGTGGGGCCGCGCCCACCGGTGCCCAAGGAAGTGGCGCAATATACGTTCGATGAGCTCAAGCGACTTGACGCCATCCCCGGTATCACTGGGCTGCAGCAGATTTCCGGGCGCAGCGACATGACCTTCAAGCGCTGGGTCGAGCTGGACATGCAGTACATCGCGGAACAGAGCCTGCTCAAGGATATCGAGATCATGTTAAAGACCATCCCGGCCGTGGTCTCTGGCAAAGGGGCTTACTGATCACCATGACTGTAGCCATTCGCAAGTTACTCATCATCTCCGGAGTGCCAATTGACGACGTCACCATGCCCGAAGCACTCGATCGCATCGAGCAGTTCATCACGATCGGGCGCGCCACAGGCAAGACCCATCAGATCGCCACGGTCAACGCCGACTTTGTGATCAAGGCGCAGAACGACCCGGAACTGCGGCGCATCCTGCAGGAGTCCGACATGGCCACCGCCGACGGCATGCCGCTGGTGTGGGGCGCGCGCCGACTCGGCGTGCCACTCAAAGGCCGCGTGACGGGCGCCGACCTCGTCCCCGCCCTGGCGGCGCGCGCAGCGGAGAAAAAGTTCTCGCTCTTCCTGCTTGGCGCCGCGCCGGGGATCGCGGCCAGCGCCGCAAAGATCATGCAGGAGCGCAACCCCGGGCTGATGATCGCAGGCGTGCTGGCGCCGCCGGTGAAGTCGCTATTCGAGATGGATCCCGCTGTTTTGGAGACCATCCGCGCCGCCAAGCCGGACGTGTTGCTCGTTGCCTTTGGCAATCCCAAGCAGGAAAAGTGGATCAACATGCATGCGCGCGAATTGCGCGTGCCGGTGATGATCGGCATCGGTGCAACACTCGACTTTATCGCGGGCATCGTAAAACGCGCGCCGCCATGGATGCAGAAGTCAGGCATGGAGTGGCTGTTTCGCCTGTTGCAGGAACCGCGCCGGATGTGGAAACGCTACATGATCGACATGACCGGCTTTGCGGTATTTTTCTCGCGGCAGTGGTGGGTGATGGGGCGTGGGTACACGCCTGGGCGTGGGCACACGCCGGGACATGGGGCGCAAAAGCCAATGGGAGCGCAGCCGTTGCGCAGTCCGCTGCGCCTGCTGCCGTTTTCCGAAATTGTGGTGGTGGATGGGGTTGCCACCATCCGCGTGCAAGGCAGGCTGGATGCGCAGAACGTCGCCGTGTTCCGAACAAAGTCGGTGGAGGTGCTGGCCATTACCTCGCGCATCGTGGTTGATCTGTCAAAGGCCGATTTTCTCGACAGTTCTGGTATAGGAGCGTTAGTGCATCTGGCTAAACAGGCGCGCGACGCCGGTGGAGATGTGACCCTGGTCGCGCCATCCAAACCAGTGATGAATGTGCTGACTATGTTGCGCATGGATCGCTTTTTTGAGATACGCGCCAGCGCAGGCGCGACGACCGCCACAGGAGCCAGCTCACCACTAGCCGCGCGGGCTGTAGCGACTACGCAGGCGCCGGGGCAGGGCGGCTGGACGATCATGCAGATGCCGCGCCAACTTGACAACACCACGACGCCAGCGATGCTGGCACAATGCCGCGACACGCTAGCGGCTCACCCGCGCATAGTGTGTGATTTTTCAGCGACAGTATTTGTCTCAAGCGCCGGCCTGGCCGCCCTGATGCAATTGAGCCGGCAAGCCAAAGGGCTGGGCGGCGATCTGCGCGTCGCAGCATGCCAGGGTGACGCCCTGCGCACGATGCAACTGGCGCGCTTTGACAAACTATTCCCGCTGTACGCCAATGTGACCGCGGCGACCGCGGCAACCGCGCAATGAGGGCTGATACACGAAGGATGGAACCGACATGCAAGCAGTAATACTCGCCAGTAACGAGAAAGAGCGCTTTCAGCAGTTAGGGACTGCCTTGGTAGTGCCGATGTTGCCGATCGCCGACAGGCCGGTGGTCTCGCTCGCAGTCGAATTGCTGGCGAAGAACGGCCTGCGCAACATCCTGGTGTCCACTTACCACAGCGGAGAATACATTGAAGGCTATCTGGGCAGCGGGCGGCGCTGGGGCGTCAACTTCACCTACGCCCGCCACCGCCAGCAATTCGGCACAGCCGGCGCGCTCAAGCGTTCCGAAGGGCTGCTCAAGGAAACATTTGTCGCCGTTTCCGCTGACGCTATCACCATGGTTGACCTGAGCGCCGCATTGGCGCAGCACCACGCGCGCCAGAGCGCCGTAACCGTTGTCGTTCATGCGTGTGACAAAACATATGCGGGCGCGCGCGTCCTCACCAATGCGTCCGGTCGGGTTACCGCCTGCGGACGCAACCTTCCTGAGGATGTGCTGCGCAACGCTGGCGTAGCGCTGGCTGGCACTGGCGTGTTCATCATCGAGCCGAGCATTCTGCCCCTGATCCCGGGCGCAACGATCACGGCGATTGACGAGGACCTCGTGCCTGCACTGTTAATGCAGGAGCAAGCGGTCGATGTCTTTGTGACTGAGGGCTACTGGAATCCATTGGCGTCTCTGGCCGATTACGACGCGGCCCAGCATGCATTTCTGCAGAGCGCCTGGCAGCCTGGGCTGGACGCTGCCATCCCCGGCTACACAATCAACGCCTCTCAGATCGCGCCGGGTGTGTGGATCGGGCGCAACCACGCCATCCACCCGACCGTCAAAATCGCGCCGCCGATCTTCGTGGCCGACAACTGCTACATCGGAAAGGATGTCGAACTGGGACCGTACGCAGTGCTCGCCGAGAACACCATCATCGACGACGAAGCCACAGTCGCCAATAGCACGATCCTGGCTGGCACCTATGTCGGGCGGCTGGTGAAAGTAGAGGGGCGCGTGGTCAACAAAACAGTTATCGCCGACCCCGTCACGGGCGAGGCGACGCAGGTCGTGGACGCTTTCCTGCTCTCCGAGACGCGCCCCGCAGTGACGCCCGATATCTTCCGCCGTTACCTGGATGCGTTGTTCGCGCTGCTCGCTCTCGTCGTCACACTGCCATTGACGCTGCTCATCGGCCTGGCGGTTTTGTTGACCAGTGGCGGGCGGCTGATCCGGCGGCTGCCGCGCGTCACCGGACATACAGCAGAGGACGCCAGCAGCGCGCCATACCGCCCATTCGACCTGTTGCGCTTCGAGACGCGTCGGCGCGATGGAGATCGTTTCACCGCGATCGGTCGTTGGCTGGAGCACTGGGAGTGGAACCGTTTCCCAGAGCTGTGGAACGTCATCCGGGGCGATCTGCGCTGGGTAGGGGTCAAACCGCTCACGCCACAAGAGGCCGCCCAGGTCGCTGAGGAGTGGCAGACGCGCCGCTTTACCTGTCCATCAGGACTCACGGGGCTGTGGTACGTTCAGTCGGGTCTGGCGCAAGACATGGACTCCATCCTGGACGAAACGCTCATTGCTGATGCGTATTACGTCGCCACGCGCAGCCTGCGCGAGGATATACGGTTGCTGTGGCGCACGCCGGCGGCATGGGCGCGCCGGCTGCGGTCGGTCAGTCCTGTGGCGCCAGCGCTAGTGTAAGAGAGGGTTACCCTGTGAGGCGGCGCAGGGTGATAATAGCTGGCACCCATGAAACTCGAAGAGATACTGCTGAACCATAATAACGACGCATTGCGTCCGCTGCTTCATTACGTCTCGCAGCCGCCGAACCCGCTGCCGACCCGCAAGTCCGAGAGGATCGCGCTCCTGTGCGCAGAGATGACCGATCCCGCGCGACTGCGCTTGCAATGGGATGCCCTGACCGACCTCGAACGCGCGGCGGTTACAGAGGCGCTGTATAACCGCGGCAAATTGGACAAGACGGCCTTCGTTGCTTTGCACGGCAGCCTGCCAGCGTCCTATTCTGAACGCTATTCGCGAAATCCCGTGGCGATACCGCTTATCTTCGATTCCGCCTGGCAGCTTGCCGATGAACTGATCCCGTTATTTAAGAAATGGGTGCCGAAACCCAAACCGTATCAGGCGGCTGAGAACGACGCGCTGCCAGAAACCGTCGCCCCATTTGGCCAGCCGATCCCCCTAACGCATGTTGAGACAGAGCCGATTGCCTTCCACGACCTGAGCGCGACCCTTCTATTGGCGCGTGACGGCAAACTGAAGGTGAGCGAACAGACCGGTCTACCCGGAGGCGCCGTCCTGCGCGCACTAGCCGGGCGGCTGTTGCTCTCCGATTACTATGAGTCTGGAGACAGTGGAAAAGCGGCTGACTATATTCGTCCTTTCGGGCTGGCCGTGCTGGCGGAGGTGGCGCGCCTGGTGAAAAAGCGGGGCGATCAGCTCAGGCTGACGCCGACGGGCGAAGCCTGGCTGGCACAGCCCGACCCGGAGCAGTACAGACGCATTGTCGACGCCTGGGCGAGTTCTGATCTACACGACGAACTACGCCGCATCAACCTGATCAAAGGGCAGCAATCGCGCGGGATATCGCTGAACGCGCCGTTGTTGCGGCGTCAGGCGATCCTCAATACGCTGACAAGCTGTGCGCCTGGCAAGTGGCTGCATATTAACGAGTTCTTCAAGCTGTTGAAACTGACCCGCAACAACTTCGATGTTGAGACAGGAAACTATACCCGTCTGTATGCCTATCACCAGGAATATGGCTGGTTTGGTGGTTTGTCTGACGAAACTCAATGGCGCATCGTGCAGGGGCAGTATATCCTCGTCGTCTTGTTCGAGTATCTGGCTGGGTTCGGGCTGGTCGATGTCGCCTATGTGCGGCCTGAAGACGCGCGTTATCAGGTCGATCACCTGTGGGGATATGACAACGAGCCGTTTTTCAGCCGTTACGACGGCCTGCAGTACATCCGCCTCACGGCGTTGGGCGCGTACGTGCTCGATCAGACCGACGAATATACGCCAGCGACGGCAGGAAACGGGCGCCTTCTCGTTCCCGGTGAGGCCGCGCTCAAGGTGTTGCTCAACCGCCAGATCGTCGTCATGCACCGGGGCGAACTCAAACCAAATGACCGGGCCTTGATTGAACGCATCGCGGAGCGGGTCAGTGATGATGTTTACACGATCGACACCCGCATGTTGCTGGACGCGTTTGAGACCGGGTTGACCGGGCAGGGCGTGGTTGAGTTTCTTGAATTGGCTTCCGGCGGCGCGTTACCGCAAACGGTTGCGGTGCTCATTGACGACGCGGCTGCGAATAGCCGCAAGATCGAACGCGCGGGCGATGCGGCGCTGTTTCGCGTTGTCGATGCCCCATTGGCGGCGCTGCTGGCAAACGACCGTGAGTTAAAACAGTACTGCCTGTTGGCCGGTGAGAATACACTGGTCGTGCCCGCCGCGAAACAGAATGCTTTTCGCAAGCGGTTGAAGCAACTGGGTTATGGCGTGGCCTGATGTGTCAATACGGCGGCGTGGCCGGCCCGGTATAGCCGCACATCCCCATGCGCGGTGAGTTGACAATCTCGACCGGCTCACCATAGTTATCATGTAGATGTGTGTTCGCGTGGGCGTCGCACAAGCCAGCGTAACGTGGTGGTCTTGCCCACCCGGCGCATACCGGTGATGACCACGATCCGGCGATCCGCCAAGGTTGATTTGAGCGCAGGAAACAGGGCGCGTTCTACGGTTGTCATATAGCAGTGAGTACTCCGTGCGCTATTTCACAGAAAATGAAGACATTTGTAAAGTGATGCCTTACAAATATGCCACCTTTTGTAAAATAGATCTCCCGGACGCAACCTTGTGCGACTGATCGGGCACCTCGACTTTGCCAAGTTTGCTGTGGCATCTACCGCGTCCATAAATCAACCGCCGGTGATCATCCGCCACGGCAGGGCGATGACCTTTTCACCAAGCCGCACAATTTCATCGCCTAAGTAGAGCAGCACGCCGGCTGCGGCATTCGGGTAATGACCGAGGAAGGCGGTCAGGCCGGCGGTGTCAGAAAACCGGGCTGTGGAGGTCATCTTGACCTCAATCGCGATCAACTGCCGTCCGTGTTCGATGACAAAATCTACTTCCTCGCCCCGCTGTGTGCGCCAGTAGTGGATCAATGGTTTCGGCGTCATGATCTGGCACAATACATTCAGGTGATGGAAGATCATCGTCTCGAAAAACGCGCCGAGTTCGCGGGCTTGCCCCAGGCTGTCAATATCGAAGTACCCGGATAGATAGACGGCCAGACCGGGGTCGCACCACATCAACTTTGGCGACTTTACAATGCTGACTCCTCGGTTGCCAGAAAAAGCAGTGATGCGTTGGGCCAGATGTGAGGCCTCGATCAGGTTCAGGTAACGATGGGTGGTGGGCTGAGTCACCTGCGCATCGCGCGCCACCTCGCTTTGATTGAGCAACTGGGCTGTTCGCAAACCGGCGAATTGCATCACGCGCCGGAAATCCGGTAACGCGTCAATGCTCGCAAACTGTCGCAGGTCACGCTCAAGATATGTTGCCACATAACCCTCCCACCATTGCACCCATAGATCGGGGCGTGGCAAGTCGAAGAGCGGCGGCATGAAACCGCGCAACAGCCACTCGATCGGACTGATCTTCGTTTGCGCCCTCTCGTCCGCCCCTGATTGCTCTGTGGAGGGTATCTTCCCATTTAGAAGGTCTGTGAGAAGCGTGGGCGCAGGCTGTCCGAGCGCTTCGCCGATTGTCATCGGGTTGAGCACGAAGTAAACTGCTCGGCCTGCCAGGCTTTCACTGACTTGTTTCATCAGTAACAGGTTTGCGGAACCGCTGATAACGAAACGCATCCGGCGCCGATCTCGATCCACGGCGAGTTTTACTGCGGACAAAATGCCGGGCGATTTCTGCACTTCGTCAATCACAACTGTGGATGCTCCAGCCCAGAGGTCTTCAGGATGACTCAGTGACCGTTCCAACGCTTCCGGGTCGTCCATAGTAACGTAACGCCAGGAGCGCATCGGCTCAGCGTGGCGCAGCAAAGTGCTCTTGCCCACCTGGCGCGCGCCGGTCACAACGACGACGGGGTGATCCTCGACGGCTGCCTGGATGCGCGCAGTCAGCCAGCGCGCCTTGTAGTTTAATTCACCGGGTGAATAAATTCTATTCACCCGGTGAATAATATCACAAGGGGCGCGGGGCGTTGCGAGGCGTATTCATTTTGCGGCAGATTCCGCCGGAGCCGGCGGCAGGTATGGGTTGAATATCTCCACTCGGTTGCGCCCGGTGTGTTTGGCCTGGTACAGCGCCTTGTCGGCGCGCTCCAGCAGCTCCGCCGCCTTAGTCACGCCGAGCGATGGGATTGCCGCGATGCCAAACGATACTGTGATGCGGATCGGGCCGGCTTCAGCATTGAGCGTAGTCTGCTCAATCTGCTCGCGCAGTCGTTCGCATGCGACTGCTGCGGCGTGCGCGTCAGTCATCGGCAAGATCATGATGAATTCTTCACCCCCATAGCGCGCAATTACATCTCCCAGCCGCAACCTGCTCTGCATCAGTGCGGAGACGTTCTGCAGCACCCAGTCGCCGGTGGGGTGGCCGTATTTGTTGTTAACCTCGCGAAACAGGTCGATATCAGACAGCACGATTGCCAGCGCGGTCTTGTAACGTATCGCAAACGAGAACTCCTTCTCAAACACCTCGGCGAAATAGTGCCGGTTATACAGCCCGGTCAAATAATCCGTCAGGGCGATGCGTCGTAGCGCCTGGTAGGATTGCTTCTCGCTCGTCAATCGCGATAGCAGTTCGTCGATCGTGTTTTTGATGCGCAACAGCGCCTCAACATGCGCCAGTAGTTCGCGCGGGTTATAGGGCTTGGCCAGGTAATCGTCCGCGCCGACGGTGGTAAGCGCGCCGATGCGATCCTCCATCCCGGTGCGCTCGCCCGTGAAGATCAGGATCGGGATGTAGGTAGTGACTGACCGGCGCACAAAGCGGCATATCTCGAAGCCGTCTATGTCCGGCAACACCACGTCCAGCAGCAGCAGATCCGGGTGGGTCGTCTGGGCAAGTTCTATGCCTGCGCGGCCGGTCTCGGCGACAGTGACGCGGTACCCCGCGCCTTCCAGCAAACGACGCGCAAACAACGCCTGTGTGCGGCTGTCTTCCACGAGCAAAATGTATTTTTTCTCAGCGTCCATAAAATACCAAGTCTAGCAGCGTAATATCTGCGTAAGTATCATCAACCGTTCGGCGATCAGTTCGATGGGTAGCGTCTCCATGGCGGCGCCCATTTCCACGGCCACCTTGGGCATGCCGTAAACCACGCTGCTGCTCTCGTCCTGCGCAATGGTGTACGCGCCAGCGTTGCGCATTGCGAGCAGCCCGCGCGCGCCGTCCTGTCCCATACCTGTGAGTTGCACGCCAACCGCGCGCGGCCCGTAGCTCAGCGCCAGCGATTCAAACAACGCGGTCACCGACGGACGATGCCCGTCCACAGCGCCGCCATTGTCCAGCGCCGCTATACCACCCCGCCGGATTACCAGATGGCGGTCGTCGGGTGCGAGGTAGGCAGCGCCTGCCAGCAGTATCTGGCCGTCCTCAACGACCTGGCATGGGATGCGCGTGGTCTGCGCCAGCCAACTCGCCAGTCCAGCGATGAAGCCGCGGCTCATGTGTTGCACGATCACAATAGGCGCGTTGACGGTTCCACCGCCTGACGCCGGCGCAGTAGTGAGCCCGGCCAGGATTGTCTGCAACGCGGGCGGCCCACCTGTCGACACGCCAATCCCGATGATCGCAGGACGCTCGCGCAACAGCATCGGCGCCGTGGAGCGAGGAGGTGCGCCACCCGCGCGTTTCTGCAGCCACAACGGGCGACTCACGACCTTGACGCCCGCCATGGTCTTGATCTCGTTGATCAGTGTCTCGGCATTATTTCCGCTGCCTGGCCGGTCGTGCAGCGTGGGTTTCTCCAGCACCGACAGTGCGCCCAGTTCAATTGCCTTGAAGCTGATGTCAAACAGGGTGTCTGTGTTTGTGGACGGCGCGGCTCCGTCCGCGGACGGCACGGCTCCGCCCGCGGGGTACGCCCCGCCAGCTGCCGTCAGCACGACAATCGGGCGCGGCGATTCACTCATGATCAGCCGGATAGCTTCATAACCATCCATGCCCGGCATGTTGATATCCATAGTGACGATGTCGGGCTGCAATTCGACGCAACGTGTCAACGCCTCTCGCCCACTGCGCGCTTCGCCCACGACAACCAGCCCGGAGTCAAGCTCGAAGAGCATGCGCAGGAGCAGTCGCGCTGTTGGCGAGTCGTCGACGATAAGAATACGTATCATGCCGTCTGTTCGTGTGTGTTAACCAATCAGTCTCTCGATCGTTTCGAGCAACTCGCGCTGGTCGAAGGAACTTTTCACAATATAGGCGTCGGCGCCCGCCTCCATGCCGCGCACGCGATCCTCAGGAGAATCGAGCGAAGTAACCAGGATGACGGGAATGCGCGCCAGGCGCGGGTCGCGCTTGACTGCCTCTGTCAGTGCGAAGCCATCCATATTCGGCATGTTGATATCCGATACTATCACGTCTGGGAGCAAGGATTGCGCAACTTGCTGGTCAGTCCCCTCGTTCTCACTCAACATCTGCCAGGCTTCAAGCCCGTCAGCGGCAGTAACCACATCATACTCTGCATTGCGCAGAATGTGTTTGACCAGCGTGCGCGTGGTAATCGAATCATCGACCACCAGCACACGCCGCGCCTGCGAACGACTGGGCGCGCTGACTGTGGGCGGGGACTGCGCGGGCCGGTTCTGCATCGTCTTCATCAGGTCGGCCATGTTCAGGATCAACACCACCTGCCCGTTGCCAAGCACCGCCGCGCCCGCAATGTTGCGCACACGCCGCACTTGGCGGCCCATTGGTTTGATCACCACCTCTTGAGTGGAAAGCAAGGTGTCCACTCGCACGGCCAGTCGTCTGTCGGCCAGACCAACGATGACTACCGGAAACCGCTCCGCCTGCTGCGCAGATGCCCCAGGAAGCTCAAGCAGATGCGCCAGGTCAAACAGCGGCAGCAGCCGATCATCGAGATGGATCGCCGGTTTGTTCTCAATGGCGCCAACCTGCGCCGAGTTTACGCGCATGATGCGCTCAACATTCATCAGCGGAAGCGCGATGACCTGACCGGCCGTCTGCACAAGCAGCACATTGCTGGTGCTGAGCGTCAGTGGCAGTGTCATCGTAAAGCGCGCGCCTTGGCCCAACTCGGTGTGCACCTGAATCACGCCGCGCAGTTGCTCAATGTTTTTGCGCACGACATCCATGCCGACACCGCGCCCCGATATGCTGCTCACCTTATGTGCGGTGGACAGGCCGGGGCGGAACATCAGCTCGAGCGCTTCCTCGTCGCTGAGCGCTGCGGCCTCGTGCTCTGACAGCATGCCGCGCTCGACGGCTGCCTGCCGCAATGCCTTGACGTCAATTCCTTTGCCATCGTCGCTGACTTCGAGCACCAGCCGGTCGCCGCGTTGTTCAGCCCGCAACCGCAGAATGCCGTGGGCAGGCTTGCCCGCCACCTCGCGCTGCATGGGCGCCTCAATGCCATGGTCAATCGCGTTGCGCACCAAGTGTGTAAGCGGATCCTTGAGCAGTTCAAGCGCCTGGCGGTCTACTTCGGTGTTCGTGCCTTCAGTCTGCAAGAATACCTCCTTGCCGCGCTCGCGCGCCAGGTCGCGCACCATGCGTGGGAAGAAGTCGAACAGCGTGGCAATTGGGAGCATGCGCATGTTACGGATGCTGTCCTGCAGGTCGCTGGTGACAAGTTGCAAATGGTTATGGTCGCTGCTCATGCGCCGTAACAGCAGGTCGAGTTCGGCTTTGATCGCCTTGATTTCACGATCGCTTGCGGTCAGGGTTTCATTCAACAGCGCCGCAGACGGTGAAACCGAGTCGGGGGCGCTGTTGGGCGATGGAATCGCTGGCGTTGCAACCGCCGCGTCGCGCGGATGGAACGTCTCCGCTCGTTGCAGCCGGGTCATCTGCGCTCGCACCTTCCGCCAGTCCTTCTGCCACGCGGCCGTCTGCATTTGCAATTGACGGACCTCCTCGACAAGCTGTCCCATCCGCATGCGCGCCACCAGCAACTCGCCCATATTGTCCATCAGAGTGTCCAGTTTGCCCGTCGATACGCGCACACTGCGGATGTCGTCCGATGCGCTGCCGGGCCCCGATGATTGTTGTCCCAGCCCACTCGGCTGGTTGACATTCCCCTTTCCCGGTGTCGCGACTGCGTCAGTCCCCGCGTTACTGCGCCGCGTTACTGCGCCTTCTTTATGTGGCAGAACAGGCGCAAACAGATCAGACTCGAACGGCGTTGTCCCTGTGGGCGCCGAGGCCGTGTCTTCACCTGCGGGCGCGTTGGCGAACTGCTGTGGGACGGATTCGCTCTCAACTTCGCGCGTCACGCTGTCGAGCCGCACAAAGAGCGCATTGATCTGCGCCGGCGCATAGGTCTCGTGGCGCAGGTGCGTGCTCATGATATCGCGGATCGTATCGACGGCAGCAAGCAGGGTGTCAGCGTGCGCGGGTAATAATGTGCTGTTGTGTTTACGCACCTGACCCAGCGCCTCCTCCATCCGATGTGCAACTGCTTCGATGTCTTCCAGCCCAACCGCGCGCGCGGCGCCTTTGATGCTGTGTGCGGAGCGGAACACTGCTGAGAGCAACTCTGCGCGCGGAGCCTCTGCGTGTCCCTGCTCAAGCGCCATCAACCCTTTGTTGAGCGTTTCGAGGTGTTCCTCCAGTTCCGGCTGGAAGATCGCCATCAGTTCCTGTTGGATTTCGTCAGGTTGAAGCATCGCGTGTCTCCGTGCATTCCATGTTCACGCTCGCGCCCATCAGTCTACCTTGTAGCGCTTGACTAGTTGCGCGAGCTGGCCGGCCAGGTTATCCAGGTTCCGCGCGGCTTGTTCCACCTGTCGCATGCCGGTCTGGGTCTGCGTCGCGCCGACGTTGATATTTTCCACCGCCTGGGTGATCTGGTTCATCCCGGCCAACTGCTGGCGCGCGCTGGCTGCAATCTGTTGCGCAGCCTGGTTCACGCGCTGGGTGTGTTCACGGATTGCCCGCACCACTTCGCCGCTGGATTTGGTCAACTCGACGCCGGTCTCGGCGCGCTTGGTGCCCTGCTCGGTGACCATGACGGCGGTGTTGGCTGCCTTCTGGATGTCGCCCAGGATGCTCTTGACCTGCCCGGTGGCCTGGCGCGACTGGTCGGCCAGGTTGCGCACCTCAGACGCAACGACGGCAAAACTCCGCCCGGCATCGCCGGCGCGGGCAGCCTCCATGGCGGCGTTGAGCGCAAGCAAGTTGGACTGGTCGGCGATGTCGTTGACGGTGGCGATGATCTCGCCAATAGCCTGGGTCTGTTCGCTCAGGGCCAGGATGGTCTCGGCGATGGTGCGGACCTGTTCCTTCAAGTTGAGCATGCCTTCCTCGGTCTTCTGGATGGCCTGCAGGCCGCGGTCGGCCAGTTGCAGCGAGTTGCCGGCCATGTCGGAAACCATCTGTGCGCGCTCCGCCGATTGTTCGGATGTCTGGCGCACTTCTTCCAGGCTCGATGTGGTCTCGATGACGGCCGCGGCCTGTTCCGTCGCTGTAGCGGATTGTTCGGCGGTGGCACCCGAAATCTGCGCTGTGGCGCTCGTTATGTTGTTCATCGCTTCGCGCAACCGCGCAGTGTTGTCCTGCAGACTATCCAGCATCGCGCGAAACGCTTTTTCGATCTCGCCGATCTCATCACGGCGCGGGGCGTTGTGCGCAGGATTCATTGCCATCGCCCCCGTCAGGTCGCCAGCAGTGACCAGATCGGCCATTTTTGCCAGCTGCATGAGTGGGCGGGTGATGCTCTTTAATAGCATAGTGATGATGACGAGGAAGAAAATAAAGAGCACAATTGTCGCGCTGATCATGATCGTGCTGATCTGGCGTCCCAGCGAGATGATGGCATCGGCCTGTGCTTTGATTTGTCCTGTCACGATATCCTGCAGTATGGCAGCGTCACTGCTGACGGCGCTTACGGCCGCATCCAGCTGGGCAATCTGGGCCTGCGTCTCACCCTCGCTGGATCCAGCGACCGGGTGAGTGATCTCGTCCACGGCGCTGGTGTAATCGGCCACATCCTTCTTGATTCTGCCGATTACGTCGAGCTGATTCTGATCCTCGTTTCGCGCAGCGATCTGATCCAGCACTGTCTCGATCTGCTTCAATTGCTCGCGCGCGAGCTTGATTTCGTTGTTCTGAGGCGCAACAAGATATCGGGCTGTGGTAAACCGCGCTGTGATCATCTGCGCTTTGATATCGCTGACCATCAGTAGTAGCGTTTGCTGAGTCCCGGCGAGTTGCGTCATCCCACTCGCCACCTGGTTGTATTGAAACACAGTCACGCAGGCCTGAATCGAGAGCAGGAGCAGCGTGACATAAATCACACCAGGCACCTTTATTCTGATACGGATATTGTTGATGAATTCCATTTTACGCTCCGCTTTTGCTTCAATGTCTTTTCATTGCGACCAGTGCCCTTACCGCGCGTTCTGCCTCAGGTCAGCTTGTACTGCTGCACCACATCTGAAAGTTGCGCTGCCAGGTCGTTCAGGTTGCGCGCGGCCACTTCCACCTGGCGCATACCGGTCTGGGTCTGCGACGCGCCGACGTTGATGTTCTCCACGGCGCGCGTGATCTGATCCATCCCGGCTAACTGCTGGCGCGCGCTGGCGGCGATTTGCTGCGCGGCCTGGTTAACGCGCTGGGTATGCTCGCGGATCGCGCGAATAGCTTCGCCAGTAGACTGGGCCAGTTCGACCCCGGTCTCGGCGCGCTTGCTGCCTTGCTCGGTGACCATGACGGCAGTGTTAGCCGCTTTCTGGATGTCGCCCAGGATACTCTTGACTTGCCCGGTGGCCTGGCGCGACTGCTCGGCAAGGTTGCGCACTTCAGAGGCGACGACGGCGAAACCGCGCCCAGCCTCGCCGGCGCGGGCCGCTTCCATCGCCGCGTTGAGCGCGAGCAAGTTGGACTGGTCGGCGATGTCGTTAACAGTGGCAATGATCTCGCCAATTTGCTGGGTCTGCTCGCTGAGAGCCAGGATGGTTTCGGCGATAGTGCGAACCTGTTCCTTCAGGCTGCGCATGCCCTCCTCGGTCTTCTGAATAGCCTGCAAGCCCCGGTCAGCCAGCTGGAGTGAGTTGCCAGCCATGTCGGAGACCATTTGCGCGCGCTCCGCGGACTGTTCGGAGGTCTGGCGCACTTCTTCAAGGCTGGAGGTGGTTTCGGCAACAGCGGCAGCCTGTTCGGTCGCGGTAGTGCTTTGTTCAGCTGTGGCAGTGGATATCTGCTGTGTGGCGGTGGTGATGTTGGCAGTGGATTGGCGCAGCCGGACAGTGATCACCCGAAGGCCTTTGATCATGGTGGCGAAGGCATTGCCGAGTTCATCGCGTTCGGAGCGCGGTTTGATCTCAATGGACAGGTCTCCGCTGGCCATCTGGCGAGCCCTGTCGGCCATCGGCATGATGTAGTGATTCACCATGCTGCGGAAGGCGCGTTCTATCTCGCCGATCTCGTCCCGGCGCACCAGCACCGCGCGCTCAATCTCGTGCTGGAACCCTGTCCCGGCCAGGTCACCCTCAGCGACCCTATTGGCAGCCTTGACCAGGTTAGCGAGTGGTTGCGACATGCTGCGCGCCATCGAAAATACCGATGTCGCGCCAGAGGCGACGATAACAATGGAGACGATGAGCAGCCCCAATGACAGGGTGTCGCTGGCATCCTTGATCTGGTTCGCGATCACCTGGTATTGCGCGCTCATGGCGGCGATCAGTGTCTGGCTGTTCTTCAGCATCTCGGTTTCGAGCGGATTGAGCCGGATCGTTATGATCTGGGACTGGCGCGCAAACCCGGCTTTCACGGTGACGAACCCGAGGGCATAGGACTGCGTAGCGGTTCTGGCATCCGATAGCAACAGGCGATTAGCAGCGTCCTTTATCAGCGGATCGAGCGCGGTGAACGCTTGTGTCGCCAGTTGATTCTGTGCATCAAACTCGGCAACGAGCGCGTCGTCACCGCTGGACTTGTAGCTGGTTTCAATTACACGAAGCTGGTTGAGCCTGTTGCGGGTATCAGAGGCGGCCAGAACTGCGGGCGCGCCGTCATTTGCGACTGCCGCGCGCGCCACCGCATCCAGTTTGTCCGTAGCGGCCGTGTGCTGCACATCCAGCACATCGCGGCTGACCTTCTGACGCTCATCGATAATGCGGACGATATCCTCGAACGCAGAACCGTAGTCATTGACACCCTTCTTAATCGCGTCCAGCGTGGCGCGGTCTTGCGCGTTTCCTATGATTGTGTAAGCCTGTGTGATCTGCTCCTGATACGCGCTGAAGGCGTCACGGGCGAGCTTCAGATTGCCCGGAGTCTGTTCGGCAGCATATTGGTTGATCGTCAGCCGTAACGGCGCGATCCCCCCGGAAATCTGGCCGGCCATCGTCAGCCCTGCCGTCTGCGCGCCTGCCATATTGTTGATCCGCCTGTCGATCGTGGTGTTATTCAGGTAGGTTGCACTGTTGAAAAGCGCCATCAACACCATCGTAAAAACGAAGCCGCCGTTCAACTTGGCTCCGATGCTCAGGTTATTTGTAAATTTATTCAAAAAGCCCATATCCTGATATCTCCATGCTCAGATGTTTTCGTTCACAATGATTTGCGGGTCCGAGAGCAACCGTTCCATATCCAGAATGACCAGCATGTCGCTCGTGATTCCGCGCGCATAGTCCTGCAACTTTAACGACAGCGTCGCCGGCGGCGGATACAGCCGGCTGGCCGGGCCGCGCTCGATCGTGGGCATGTCGTTGGCCAGCAGCGTGAGCTCCATCGCGCCGCCCTCGTGCGTCCCGCCTACGACCAGCAGGATGTAAGCGCCTTCCGAGATCGGTTGCGCCGGCTGGCCGAGGAAGCGCGACAGATCCATGATCGAGTACAGATGCCCGCGCAGGTTGATCAGCCCGATGATGAACGACGGGGCGCACGGCACCGGCGACCATTGCAGCGTGTGCAACGCCTGTATCTCGCGCACCATCGTGGTAGGAATGCCGAAACGGTCGTTGCCCGAGTGAAACGCGACAACCTCAATCAGGTCTTCGGCTTCAGTATTCACCATTGGCGGTTGTGCCAGAAGCCGGGCGCGCTCCTGCAGGACAAAGCTGACGCGCGCACTATCAAGTTGAATATCTGTCATGGTGGATTACCTATGTGCTGGCTATGCGCCAAAATGGCGCAGCGCAATAGCGCGATGGCGCGCAGCCTCCGCATGGCGGCCAGTCCGCTGGTAAAGCGCGCTGATGGTGTAGTGAGCCAGTGTTAACGACGGGTCAAGGTACAACGCCTTGCGCAGGCTATCCACTGCCTCAGTGAGTTCACCCAGTTCGTCGTGCACCAGCCCAAGTAAATAGTGGCTCTCGGCATAGAGCGGGTCCAGTTCAATGGCCTGCTGTGCAAACAGGCGCGCTTCCTGCAAATGACCGCCGTCCGCCGCGCGCTTTGCCAGGCCGCAACGCGCGTACACACAACGCGGGTTGTGCTGAAGGCACGCTTCCGGGCTGAGTGGCTCGCTACGCACATCGGTGTCTGTTGCGGCGAGCGCGGTTGTCATGTTATACGAGCAACTGGCGCAGTCCACGCGCACAGGGATGAGTGCGATTGGTTGCGCGTCGACTAATGTTGGTCTGACCACCGGTTCCATAACCGGTATTGGCGCGGCCTCTCCCCTCTCCCCTATTCCTTCTCCCACGCTCCTGCTCTCCTCATCCCTCTCTCTCCTTCTCTCCTCTTCTCCCTGTCCTTTGCAATAAACCATCGCGTTGCCGATGCGCACCAGTTGGAACTGCGCATAAATGTCCGGGTGGTACTCGCTCGCGCCGACGATCAGCCATCCGCCCGGCGCCAGGCAACGCTGGAAGCGATTGATCACACGCTGGGTGACATCGATCGGCAAATAGATGATCACATTGCGACACAGGATAAGATCGAGGTCGGCGGTGAAGTTTGTTGTGGAAGGATAGCTGTCCTCGGCCAGGTTGAGGTAGGCGAAGGTGACCATGCGCCGGATAGCGGGATTCAGCTCATACAGGTCGCCCTCCTGCGCAGCAGATGCGTCCTGCGCACCAGGCGCGTCATGCGCATACGGCGCAAAATAGGTGTGGCGCAGCGACAACTCGGTCTGACGAAATGACCATGGCCGATAACGCGCAACGCGGGCGTGGTGCAGGGCGCGTTTATTCAGGTCAGTCGCCAGCAGCGTGATTTTCCAGCGCTCAATATCCGGAAGCAATTGATCCAGGAGGATCGCGAGTGTGTAGGCCTCTTCGCCGGTGGAGCAACCGGCGCTCCAGATACGCAGCGCGCGGTCAGCCTGGTGTGCCGCGATCAGCGCCGGCAGGATGGACGTGCGCAGCGCGTGCATCTGCTCGGTGTCGCGGAAGAAATAGGTCTCAGGGATCGTCAGGAACTGGATCAGGCGATCCCAGATGGGAGAGTTGGTTTCAGCGGTCTCAAGCGCGTCCAGATATTGGGCAATCATGTCGTGGCTTTGCATCTCCCCGATATAACCATGGTGGCGGGCCCCATCAAGGCAACCCTCTTCCAGCACGTGAAGGCGTCTGTCGCCGAATGCCAGACCGGTGCGCGCCGCCACGAGCGCACACGCGCGCGCGAGGTCGTCGATTGAGAAAAGCGTGGTGGGCACGGTGGTGGATGTCATGGGTTCCTGTTATAGCTTTGCATCCCCCTGGGACTGGGGCAGGCGGCTGTATTCGGGCGAGGCGAGTAGACGCGCGGGATCAAGCAGAAAAATCACCTTCCCGGCGTGGTGCACCGTGCCAACCATAAAAGGCGAACGCGCCAACGGCAGGTCGGGCGTCTGGTCGATGGTCAGGTCGAGCACATCGCACACTTCGTCGGCAACCAGGCATATTCGACGCCCCATGATCGACATGATCACCAGGCGGTCGCTGAGGCTGGGCGCCCGTGCCGGCAACCCAAAGATGCGGCGCACATCCAGCACCGCGGCCAAATGTCCTTCGATATTGATGACGCCATACAGCCCGGCAACCCCGTCCGGCACGGCGGTGACAGCGGCCATGCGCACGGCGCGTTCAACACTCTCCAACGGCAGCCCATAGGTCTGCCCGTGAACGCGGAACGTGACAAAGCGATGTATCAACTCGGCGGTAATGACGCCCTTCTCTGAAGGCCCCATCCCGGAGGGAGGCTCGTACTCACGCAAACTGACCTGTCGATTCAGATTGTCCATTATCCTTGCCAATCACCACACAGCGTCGCTAACCCGATACTCGATGCTGCTAGGAGTGTAATGTAGGCGTGTGTTCCCTGCAAATCCGTTAAATAGCGTATTTCATAACCAATGGGTGAATATAAACATTGCGGTTTGTGCGACAGAGTTGCAGAATTACGCCATCTTTTTTGCTCGATGACGATTTCCTATTGCGCCACAGCGTAAACCTTGAGCGCCGTTCCGACATTCGGCGGACCAAGGGCATGTTGGACTCGGTGTCAACATTCATCGGCATATTTATGCGCCCGATAGTCAGTGCGCAGGCGCACTGAGTTTGTTGCTCGGAGCAACACTGCGTCGTTGACGTTCGGCGAGGAAATTATAAGATACATATTGTTTGCGCAGTAGCCATCGCGGCACGACCACTGGTCAGCACCAAATAGCGCCCGGACGATATCGGGGGCGATCTATCCAAGTGGGGGGGCCGCCGAAGCCTGGTTGATCCAGCACAACGACTTGATCGACCAGGGAGTCGACGGAACCACAGCGATCCCTGTCACCCTCCACGATTCGTGCCCGATATCGCCTTGGATTCCCGGTTTCCCGGGAATGACGGATATCCGCTCCTCCTCTCCTCTTCTCCTCTTCTCCCCGCTCCTACCTGAGCGTGCTTGCCACCAGCACCCCATTCGCCCAGTAGAAGCCAGTCGCACCATCGGGAAGCAAGTCGTAAGTCGAGCTGAAGGGATATGGTTCACGGTCAGCACCGGTCACACGCGCGCCGTCGAGGAGATCGCCCGGCGCGAGGTCGCCAATGACGCGCCCATCGGCGGTGGGGTGGCCGGGTGAGGCGCGCAACTCGCGCCCATCGCTCAGCCGCATATGCACGATCTGATGTTCGGCGGGCACAGCGGTGTGTGCGACCTGTGCGACGGATGCTGCGATGCGTTCACTCCGTTGATTCAGCGTCCACACCTGCATCCCAACCCGGATGTCTTGAACCGATACCGGCCCATCCGGCGTGTCGATGCGCGTGCCGAGTGACAGACAGAGCGGGCATACCAGCGGCACACTGCGCTGTTTGACGATGGTGATGCTTCCCTGGGGTGTGATCGTGCCATCGGTCTGTTGCCCGATTTCTACCGTGCCTGAACCACGTTGCGATACGCGCACACTGAACTGGTATGCGTTATCTGCCGGGGTGAGTGTGACTGCGCTAAGCAGCTTGTGTTCGCGGTAGATCAGCAACCCCTGCGCAGGCGTGAGCGAGGCATTGGTCAGCCCGAGATGCGCCAGGATGCTGTTGTACTCGTCTGCACTTTTACTTACCGATGCCAGCCACTTCTCAGCAGACGCCTCTTCGCTGCCGCGTGCCACCGGATAAATGTCGCTGTCGCAAAAGAAAACGGGCGGAGCCCCGACGCGTCCAAAACGGGCGATGATCAGGTAGCGCAACTGCGTCTGCGTCAGGCTGGCGGTGGATGTGGCCGGCGCAGTTGGCGGCACTGCGCTCGCTTTAGTGGATGGGATCGCCGATGGATTCACGACGGTATCAGCAGTCGGACGCGCTGGTGGCTGCGCGGTTGCGTTTGCAGTCAGACGCGATGTGGGTTGCGCGATCCGTGTGCCTGGTGTGGCGAAGATCAACGGTGTGGTCGTGACTGGACTGCTTGGCGTTGTCGGTAGCGGCCACACGCTCGTCGGACTGATATCCGGCAGCATAGTGCAACCCGCTGTGCAGAACAGCGCCAAGCCAAGTAAAAGAAGGAAGGACAACTTACGGTTCATGGCACGCTTAAATTCCAAACCCTTGTGAGGGGATGATACTTCAGAAACGTGAGAATAACCCGCCTGTGACCAGGCGCGCATCATGCACCAGCACGTCAGCAACCCTTTCCAGCATACGCTTAAAGGCAGCGCCACTACCTGTTTTTATATATAAAACAGGCAGTAGCACTGCCCTCTTTTTGACAAATCGACATCCTTTACTTATACTGAGTGCATGTATACGCGATACTGTGAGCCACTGGATGCGCGCATGATGCCCAATAAGGTGCTTGTGATCTACGGGGCGCGCCGAGTCGGTAAGACCACTTTATTGCGCCAGTATCTCAACCAGACCGCTTTCAAATACAAGCTCGACTCCGGGGATAACATACGGACTCAACAGATTCTTAGCTCCCAGGATTTTGGACAGATACTTTCTTATGTTGAAGGTTATGACCTGCTGGCAATCGATGAGGCTCAGAACATACCGAATATAGGTATAGCTTTGAAAATCATTGTTGACCAGGCGCCAGGCATACGAGTCATCGTGACTGGGTCATCCTCGTTTGAACTTGCCGGCCAGGTGGGCGAACCGTTGACTGGGCGCAAAATGACCCTGAACTTGTATCCAATGGCGCAATCTGAGCTTTTATCCGTTTACAACAGGTTCGAACTGCGCGAGAATCTGGCCGATTTCCTGATCTATGGCAGTTATCCCGAAGTGCTTCAGGCGACTACGCACAACGCCCGCATCGAGATATTGACTGAGATTGCCAACGCCTACTTGTTAAAAGACGTTCTGGCGCTGGACCGGATTAAAAGCTCCCGCACGTTGCTGGATTTATTGAAGCTGCTTGCTTTCCAGGTTGGGAGTGAGGTGGTGCTTACGGAGTTGGCTACCCAACTGGGGATCAACGTGAAAACCGTTCATCGTTATCTCGACATCCTGGAAAAGGCTTTCGTTATTTATCGGTTGGGTGGGTTCAGCCGGAATCTACGCAAGGAAGTCACTAATAAATCGAAATACTATTTTGTCGATAACGGCATTCGGAATGCCCTCATCGCCCAGTTTAACGGCGTCGACCAGAGAAACGATCTGGGGGCGCTCTGGGAGAACTTCATGGTGACGGAAAGGCAGAAGTATCGGTCATATCTCCCGCTACATGCGAACGTTTATTTCTGGCGCACCTACCAGCAACAGGAAATCGATCTTATCGAAGAGCACAGTGGGAGGCTGGCGGGGTATGAGTTTAAGTGGTCAGCCAGTAAGGGAAGTCGCCCGCCGGCTGGCTGGATGGAGACCTATGAAAACGCGGAGTATCAGGTAATCAACCCGGATAATTATCTGGAGTTCATCCTGTGATTTCAATCGTGGGTTTTGCTACCGATCCAGCAACGCTTCCAATTCCGCCCCGCTGATGGTGCGTGTTTTCTGCACGGCGCTCCGGCGCATCAACATGCGTGGGATGCCCGCGATCCCGGCCAACTGCCCCTTCAACCGCATGCGGGCGGCCTGCCCGCGCCAAGCGCGCGCCGCAGATATGGTGATGTCGAGCTGTGACTTTAGAATAGCCCAGGCGTGCCTGCGCCAGATGTCGCAGGGCACGTCCTTCACCAGCAGCCAGATGAAGTTGCGCCCATCGTAGTAGCTGTTCAGGATGCCGCCGCCGGTCGCGCTGACCTTGTGGTACACGATGGCCGTGTGCGCGAAGGCACACTTGTACCCGGCCAGTTGCGCCCGCCACGACAGATCGACATCCTCGCACGAAAACGCGAAGGTCTCATCCAGCAATCCGACAGCGTCAAGCATCGCGCGCCGGTAGACCGATGCCGCGCCACACGCGCCAAACACGTAGTCACTGTCGAATTGGCCGGCGTCCACCTGCCACACGCCACGGTTTCCCGGCACGCCCCGCGCGCTGTAGAAGTCGCCGGCGGAATGCAGCTTGTCGCGCTGGTCAAACAGGCGCAGCTTGCTGGCGACAAAACCGGCATCAGGGTGCGAGTCAAACGTCCTTGCGACATTGGCGAGCCAGTTCGGGTCGGCTTCGGTGTCGTTGTTGAGCAATGCCACGTACTCGCCGCATGATGCGCGCATGCCCACGTTGCATGCGCCGGCAAACAGGCGGTTGTGCGGCAAGCGGATAGTGTTCACCTCTGGATAGTCGCGTTCGACGATCTGCAGCGTGTCGTCGCTGGACGCGTTATCAACCAGGATGATCTCGTAGGGCGGGAGAGTCTGGCGGCGCAACGCGCCGATGCACGCAGCCAGATGGCGCGCGCCGTTCCATGTCGGGATGACGATCGAGATGAGCGCGCGCGGTATGGGTGTGACAGATGTGGGTGGGTTTGGCTGCATATTGCTCGCAGATGATTGTGGGCTTGGTGAAGTCATTATAATTCGCTCGCGGAACCTGACGGCAGGTCTGGTGTTAGAAAGCATGAATCAAATTGAACGCGGTGAAATCGATGAGGCGCTCGACGAAGACGTGAGCGCGGCGTCGCAGAATGGAATATACAAGAGCGAGGACGACCAATCCCTGGCGCGAACCGCGCGGGAGGATCAGGCCGCGTTTGGCGAGTTGTACGAACGTCATATCACAGCGATCTATCGGTATGTCTACTATCGCTGTGGCAATGTCGAGGACGCCGAGGATTTGACGGCGCGCGTGTTTATGCGCGCGTTGAAACATGTCCGTCATTACGACGATCGCGGCGTGCCGTTTACGGCATGGCTGTATCGCATTGCGCACAATGTCGTGGCGAACTATCACCGCGACAACAGCCGGCACCCCTCTATCCCGCTGGATGAGGTGGAATTGCATGGCGCGCACTCGGATGATTCCGACATACACATCGACAGTCAACGCGACCGTGAACGCCTGCTCCTGGCGATGCGCACACTGCCCGAGGAACGGCAGCAGTTGGTGGTGTTGAAATTCGTGGAGCAGTTACAGAACGCGGAGATTGGCCAGATCATGAAGCGCAGCGAGGGGGCGATCAAGTCGCTTTACCATCGCACGCTGGTGCAATTGCGCGAAGCGCTGGATAAACTGGATGAGATCAAAACTGACTGATGATGATGTCTTGTGGCTTGAAAACCACTTGAGCACCGCCCTGGCGCCGATTGAGCCGCGCCCCGCATTTGTCCACGACGCCAAAGAAGCGCTGTTCAACGGATCGCGCGACGAGACGTTTGATCCGCGCACCGCCGCCACCCCGCTGCTGTCGCTCGCGATGCTCACGCTCGGGTTGACGCTCTTCTTCGCCACAGTCTATCGCCGCTGGCGGCGCTGGCTATAGCGATTCACGCGCGGCGTTGCGCTGTTTGCCGCGCTGTGCCTGGCGCACCGCGGGGGCCTGATGGTGGCGGAATATGGGCGAGTCGCTTGCCGCACCCTCAAACGCGTCTTTGATGCGCTCGATATGACGCGGCAGAGTGTTCTTCGGAAGATCCGATAGCGCGTACCAGCCGACCGCGTCAGATTCAGGCGACAAACCCAGCTTGCCGCCGATGGGGATACACGCAAACACAAACGCCAGACCGTTGCGCTCGCGTTTGCCATAGATGGCAATCAGCTTGATCACCGCCACGCGCAAGCCGACTTCCTCGCGCGTTTCGCGGACGACGGTCTCAGTCGGCAACTCGCCCTGTAGGGCGCGTCCGCCCGGCAGATTCCAGTAATCCATGTCAGTGCGATGACACAACAACACCCGCTGTGTCTCATCCTGAATGATTGCAAATGCGCCTACTGAAAACATGCCGTTCAAACCTTCCTCATTTAAGTGGTCGTAGCATAATCGTAATTTCAATTTGTGCGAGGCATCAACATTAAAAAACACCAGTTGGCGCCATTTGCGCCTCGCCATTTACACAGCGCCATTTGCGCCCCTGTGCGCCGCGGGGTAAACTGGGATATATAACTGAAGGAGTTATCGTCATGAAAACATTTGTCACTTTCGGCGAGATCATGTTGCGACTCTCGCCGCCGCCGTTTTATCGCATCATTCACACCCGCAGTTTCGACGTGACCTTCGGCGGCGCTGAAGCCAACGTCGCCGTATCACTGGCGCAATTCGGCCTGCCGGTCGAGTTCGTCACCCGCCTGCCTAAGAACGACGTGGCCGACCTGTGCGTGAACTCGTTGCGCTCAGTCGGCGTCGGCACGAATCACATCGTCCGTGGCGGCGACCGCCTTGGCATCTACTACCTCGAATTCGGGGCCGCCCAGCGCGGCAGCAAGGTCATCTACGACCGCGCCAACTCGGCCATCGCCACGCTCAAGCCTGGCACAATCGACTGGAAGTCCATCTTCGCGGACGCCGGGTGGTTTCACTGGACCGGCATTACGCCGGCCATCAGTGAGAGCGCCGCGGCATGCTGTCTAGAGGCCATCAAGGTCGCGAAAGAGATGGGTGTGACCGTGTCCGCCGACCTCAACTACCGCGCCAATCTGTGGAAGTGGGGCAAGAAGGCCAACGAAGTGATGCCCGAGATGATCGGCCTGTGCGATCTGGCGATCGGCAACGAAGAGGACGCCGACATGGTGTTTGGCATCAAGGCCGCCGACACCGATGTGACGAGCGGCAAGGTCAGCGCCGATTCGTACGTCTATGTGTGCGAAGAGATGAACAAGCGCATGCCGGGGCTGAAGCAGATCGCCATCACGCTGCGCGGCTCGCTCTCGGCCAGCCACAACACGTGGAGCGGGATGCTCTGGGACAACGGCGTCGTGTACACTGCGCCGACCTATGACATCAAACACATCGTCGACCGCGTCGGCGGTGGTGACAGCTTTATGGGCGGGCTGCTGTACGGTCTGCACACCTACCCTGAGAAGCAGAAGGCGATCAACTTCGCGGTGGCGGCGTCGTGCCTGAAGCACAGCGTCATGGGCGATTTCAACATGGTCACCGTGGCCGAAGTCGAGAAGCTCATGAAGGGCGACGCCTCTGGGCGCGTCTCGCGCTGATGCGCAGCCGGCGTGACATAGGCGCGCGCAGGCTGCCTTGCGTGTCGTTCCGTGTAGGGGTGATCCCTTGCGGTCGCCCATCTTGCGGTCACGCGTGGTGCCATGTAGGGGCGATCCCTTGCGGTCGCCCATCTTGCGGTCGCGCGTGGTGCCATGTAGGGGCGATCCCTTGCGGTCGCCCA
>CAIXPS010000521.1 GCA_903921365.1 uncultured bacterium
GTGACCCGGTCCGTTTGCGCCAGATACTCACCAATTTGGTGGGCAACGCCTTTAAGTTCACCAATGCCGGAGAGGCGGCGATCAGCGTTTCCCTGGAAGACGAAGGCGATGAGGGTGTAAAAAGAGATGACAAGGAAAGTGTCCTGCTGCGATTCTCTGTGCGCGACACGGGTATTGGCATCCCGGCGGACAAGATATGCCTGCTCTTCAACAAATTCAGCCGGGTGGACTCCTCTATCACACGGCAATACCACGGCGCCGGGCTTGGCTTGGCCATCTCCAAACAACTGGCGGAGATGATGGGCGGAGAGGTCGGTGTAAGCTGCGATCAGGGCAATGGCTCGGTGTTCTGGTTCACAGCTCGCTTTGCCAAACAATCAGCGGAAGTCTATGCGGAAAGTTTATCGCTCGCCATCCTGCGCAACGTGCGTGTTCTGATAGTGGACAATAACACAACCGACCGCGAATTTTTGACTACCGAGATGACCTCCTGGGGCATGCGCCCGACAGAGGCGCAGAACGGCCCCGATGCCCTCAAGGCACTCTACCAATCGCTGGATAAGAATGACCCCATCCGCATTGTCATGATCGACATGCAAATACCGGGCATGGTCAGCGAGATACTGGGCCGGGTCATCCAGTCTGACAAGCGCATGGCCAACACCCGGACTATTATGCTAACTTCTTCCCTGGTAACACGAGACGACGCCCGGCGCTTTCTGGATATCGGTTTCGCAGCATACTTAACCAAGCCGATACAGCGTCAGAAACTGAAGGAAGTGCTGTCCCTGGCGCTCGAGAGCGGTGTCTGAAGTGATAACATATCAAAACAAAGTTCGCAAAAACACCTGGTTGGCTTGGGTTCTGCTATCCGCCATGCTGATTATCACAATCTACGCCTCTGTTAGTGTGGTAATGAACATTGATGCCGAAGCAAAAAAGGAGTTTGAATTTGCGTGCAGCCAAATCGGGCTAAGGATAGATGCGCGAATGGATGCTCATGCACAGATATTGATTAGCGCTGCTGCACTCTTTGGTACTTCGGATGAGATTACGCGGGAGCAGTGGCGTAACTTCGTTTTGCAACAAAAGATCGAGCAACATCTTCCCGGCATACAGGGCATTGGCTTCGCTCTGGTGATTCCGGGCGAGCGGCTTGCACAGCACATACAGGAAATCCGCAGCCAAGGCTTTCCTGATTACAATGTGAGGCCGGAAGGCGATCGGGAAAGCTATACCTCCATTATCTATCTCGAACCTTTTTCAGGACGCAACCTCCGGGCCTTCGGCTACGATATGTTCTCCGAACCCGTTCGCCGGCAGGCGATGGAACGGGTAAGGGATTTGAATGCGCCAGTTCTCTCCGGAAAGGTGGTTCTGGTACAGGAGACTGGTCAGGACGTTCAAGCAGGCGCTTTGATGTATGTCCCGGTTTACCGCAAAGGAATGTCAACCGATACCGTCCTGCAGCGCCGTGCTGCACTATGTGGTTGGGCTTACAGTCCCTATCGGATGAAAGACCTCATGCAAGGTATCTTGACAGAATCGGATTTGGTAGCAGGAAAACGGATTCGCTTGCAGGTTTTCGATAACGAGCAGTTGTCTGCTGATTCATTGCTTTACGACAGTCAGTCGAAGGCGGAGATGGAAACAGTAATCAAATCACCATTGTCTCTGCAACTTTCAACAAATTTCAACGACCACTTATGGTACCTGCGTTTCA
>CAIXPS010000522.1 GCA_903921365.1 uncultured bacterium
ACTACTTGATGCGCGACACGCCAGCCGGGATCGATGCGTTCGATCCCGCGAACCTGCTCATCCTCACATCGAGCGTTGTTGCCGGTTATCCCTACGCGGGTCTGGCGCGTTTCACCGCGGCTGCAAAAAGCCCGCTGACCAACGGCATTGGCGAGACCCGCGCCGAGGGGCCGTTTGGCATGGCCCTTAAGGGCAGCGGCGCGGATGCTTTTGTGATCCATGGCGCCTCTTCGTCTCCCGTCACAGTCCTGATCGAGAACGGCGCGGTGACATTTAGCGACGCAACGCCTGTGTGGGGTCAGAACGTCAATC
Organism: uncultured bacterium; assembly: GCA_903921365.1. Classification (GTDB taxonomy): domain Bacteria; phylum Chloroflexota; class Anaerolineae; order J036; family Brachytrichaceae; genus CAIXPS01. The sequence continues at coordinate 313 of CAIXPS010000522.1, forward strand.
CAACGGTTGATGCGCTGGAGGCACAATACGGCGGCAACATTCATACTGCCGTGATTGGGCCGGCGGGCGAAAACAAGGTGCGCTTCGCCAGCATCGTCACTGACCGCAGCTACCAGGCGTCACGCATGGGCATGGGGGCAGTCATGGGGTCAAAGCGGTTGAAGGCGATTGTCATCCGTGGCGATTCACGACCGCCCGTGGCTGATCTGGAGCGGTGTGCCCAGATCACGCGCAGTTATGCCGAGCGCATGCGCGCCAATTCGCTGACCGCCTGGCAACTCGATCCCCCCGGCTTCTCAGCCTGGGTGCATCTGCATGGGCTGGATGCTGCGCTCTGCGTCGAAAACTACCGCGACAATGAGTTCCCGAACGCTGACAACTACGCGCCGGACAAGTTCATGGCGCGTTACCGGCACGACGGCGAATGCCCCGGCTGTCCAAACAACTGCATCAAGTTCTTCGGGGCTGCGCCTGCCGAGAACTCTGCTTACAGCAGCGATCCACGAGCGGGCGCAATTCACCAGGAGATCGCTGGCGCACTGGGGCCAAACTGCGGCATCACCGATCTCGACGCCATTTTTCAGGCGAATATCCTGTGCAACGAGTACGGCATGGACCCGACCTCGCTGGGGTTCACGCTCTCAATGGCGATGGAGTGCCTGGAGCAACGCTGTATCGACCAGCAGATGGTTGGGTTGCCCTTATGGTTCGGCGATTTCCGCGCGATGCTGCGGATGATCGATCAAATCGCGCATCGCGAGGGTTTTGGCAACGTGCTGGCGGAGGGATCGAAGCGCGCGGCGGCGATTATCGGCAATGGCGCCGACCGCTTCGCGTTGCATGTCAAGGGACTTGAGATGGTGTGCTTTGAGCCTCGCACTCAGACCAATCTTGCGATGGGGTATGCCACCGCACCCATAGGGCCGCGCTATGACATCTGCGAGCACGACTGGGATTTTGACACCACCGTCGGCTGGGATCACACGCTGAACAGCTCGCGCACTGTGGGCATTCTCGAACGCATCCCAATGCAACTGCTGGCGCCCGAGAAGATACGCAACTTCAAAGCTCTGGCGACGCTGTGGTCTGCCGCGGATGCACTGGATTTTTGCCTCTTCGCGATTGCGCCAACGCGCGTGTTGACGCTGCACGAAATGGCCGATCTGCTGGCCGCGGTAACAGGTTGGAACACGTCGAGCCATGAGATCATGCGTTTTGGCGAACGGCGTCTGCATCTGATGCGGGTGTATAACTTGCGCGAAGGGTTAACGGCCGAGGATGACATCCTGCCGGCGCGTTTTTATGAGGAGCCCATTCGCGCGGGTCAGTGGGCGGGAACACGCCTCGACCGCGCTGCGTTCAAACAATGCGTCCAGACCTATTACCGCATGATGGGTTGGGACGATGCCGGGCGCCCGCTCTATGAGACGTTGCTGGATCATCGCCTCGAATGGGTCGCACCCGGAGAGAAGGGGACATCATGATGACGAGCCTGCCGCCCTTTAAGCTCGAACGTTTCTTCGCGCAATACGAATTTCAGGTGAAATATCTGCTGAGCCCATCCGACTGTGAAGCGCTCAGCATGCGTGAGTTGCTGGCGATGGCCGATCCGGACAGCCTGAGGCTGTGGGAACAGCTCAGCCTTGGGTATACTGAATCGCAGGGGCTGCCCGCGCTCCGCGATGAAGTCAGCCGCCTGTATCCATCGCTGCAGGCGGAGGATGTTTTGATCCTGACGCCCGAAGAAGGCATCTTCATCGCCATGAATACGCTGCTTGAGCCTGGTGATCACATGATCACGATATCACCCGCGTATCAGTCGCTTTACGAGATTGCGCGGTCGCGCGGCATCGAAGTGACGCCGTGGCAGGTGCGGCCAACGGAGAGCGGCTGGCGCCTCGATATCGACGAACTTGCGCGCGCGATTACCGCCCGCACGCGGTTGCTCGTGATCAACTTCCCGCATAATCCAACCGGCTATCTGCCGTCCAAGTCGGAACTCGCTGCGATTCTGGCGCTTGCTGCGCGACACGGGTTGTGTGTGTTCTCGGACGAGATGTACAGGTTCCTGGAGTACTCGCCGCAACAACGTCTGCCTGCGGTTTGCGCCTGGCCGGACTATGAGCGCGGCATCTCCTTGAGTGGATTGTCGAAGTCTTTTGCGCTGCCCGGATTGCGCATCGGCTGGCTCGCGACGCGAGACCGACAGGTCATGCAGAAGTGGCTGATGTTCAAGGACTACACGACGATCTGCAGCAGCGCGCCGAGCGAGGTGTTGGCGCTGATGGCGTTACGCGCGCGCGATCAGATCGTGCAGCGCAATCTGGCGATCATCCAATCGAACACTCTCGCAGCGGAGCGCTTCTTTGCGGAGTTTCCCGGTTTATTCGGCTGGCGCAAACCAAACGCAGGCTCCGTTGCGTTTGTCGAATGGCTTGGACAGGAAACGGTCGAATTGTTTTGTCAGGCTGTGCTTGACACCAAAGGCGTGATGATCGTCCCGGGCAGCATGTTTGATCTCACCGCGAGCTACTTCCGCCTCGGGTTGGGCCGGCGCAATTTCCCAGAGGCAATCATGCGCCTCCGTGACTATCTTATAGAATAGAATCACCCTGGCACGCGCCATTAACATGGTCATCGACAGGGTCAGCATGGCAGGAGGAATTCAGATAGATGCAGTTGTACTTCGTCCGTCACGGACAATCCGCAAATAACGCCCTGTGGGAGACACACGGCACGGGTGCTGAACGCAGCTCAGACCCGGAGTTGACCGAGGTTGGATACCGGCAGGCAGAACATGTCGGGCGATTCCTGGCACAACCGCTGGATGAGGCGCGCATCGTCGGGCGCGACCCGCAGAACCTTGCAGGCTTTGGAATCACACACGTCTATTGCAGCCTGATGGTGCGGGCAGTAGAGACCGGCACGGCCATCGCGCGTCGGCTCGGACTGTCGCTGCATGCCTGGCACGATCTGCATGAGGTGGGCGGCATCTATCTCGATGGCGAACAGCCGGGCGAGCGCAATGGTCAGCCGGGATATAACCGCGCCTACCTCGAACAACGCTTTCCCCACCTGGGCTTGCCGGGGACGGTAAGCGAAATGGGGTGGTGGAATCGTCCCTTCGAGTCAGTTGAGAATCGCATTCCGCGCGCGCAACGCTTTGTGAATGAGTTGTTCGCCCGCCACGGCGGCACAGACGATCGCGTCGTTGTGGTCAGTCATGGAGACTTCTACAACCTGATGCTGACGGTCCTGCTTGCCTTGCCTGAATCCGAACAGCGCTGGTTCTCTCTGAACAATACCGCCGTATCACGTTTTATCATTAAGGGTGACAACGTCGCGATCACGTATATGAACCGGGTGGATTTTCTGCCGCGCGAGCTGATTACTTAATTCGGGCGCGTGCCTACATTAAGGAGCCGCAACCGATTGGCCGGTTTGAAATGGTCGCCGAGGTAGTACGCGACTGGCAACAACGCCGCCTGCGTGACTGTGTCAGGAATGCCCAGGATATCGCACACCTCGCGCTCATAGCGCAAGTGCAGCGTCGTCCAGGCGGAACCAAGGCCGTGCGCCTACAAGGCCAGCATCAACGACCAAGTCGCCGGGAGGATTGACCCGTAGGTCGCGGCTTGCGCCATCTGCCCGGCATCGGTCACGACGACGAAGTGCCATTGTCGGTTTCGCGCGCCGCAAACCACTGGCCACATCTAATTCCGATGATGGCGCGGACAAACATCCCTCTATAACAGACAACGAAAACCAGCTTGATTAAAATGATGGTCGGTCGAGAGGGCGTCGCCTATGTCGCGCTGTTGCATCAGAACGAAGCTAATAGCGTCACATAACGAATAGGATTTATCCAGTTGGTAATCGAGTAAAGATAGCGCCGACCGATATAAGGTCTGATCGACCCACACGATCTCAACACCTCGATTATCAAGCAGTTGGTTTACAAATGAGAGCACCCGCCGACGTGGAAAATGTCTTACATGAGCTAATGCTATCAGTTCGGCAATCACGAAGGTATGTGTCAGAACATACGATGCAGCAGCCATATAGGTGACTGCATCCGGATGACGAGCATCGTCTGCATCCAAGTAACACAACAGCCCGGACGTATCAAGAAGCATTGTCTTGAGATGGTCGAGAGGCGTATTCGTCTGCCAGCTCGATATCGATCAGATCATTATCTGCAGACTGTGCATTACCGCTGTGAATGCATCCCGCAAACGCCAGCAAGGTTGAGCGTTCTAACCGATCCTGCGCAGGCATTTCTGATGGCTCGCGAACGGCCTCTATCTGAATCTGGACTCGCTCGCTCTCGTTCAGATGAAGTGGCTGCAAAGGCCGTAATATGCCATGTTCGTAGATGGCTGTGATTGTTTCCACACATTCCTCTGCACTTGATTATAAGGCCGAGTAGAGCAATATCTGCGGCGCCAAACACCCACGTCTGCGAGCGCCCAGTCAATGCTGAGGGTTGTTTGAGAGTGCGTTATCATAAAAGTAGGTGACACCATGACAATAAACCAGCTAACCATTCTTGCGGATGGCTTTGCACCGGTCCCCTGAACCTGAACAGGCACTGGCAACCGCCACTCACCCGCACACATGCAAAAACTCTATTGCTACGTCGATGAATCAGGACAGGACACTATCGCCCAGTCGGGACGCGAGCGACTGTTTATTGTGACCGCTTTTACCAAACTCTCTGTTACTCAAAGTTGAGTCTGGAGCAAGACCCCCAATTCGATGCCAATACGGTTTCCAGTATTGCCCGGGCTATTGCGTGGAAACATCCGCCAGACGACTACACTAGCGATATCTTCATTGACGGGATCAGTGAAAGAAAGCAAACGCAATACGCGAATGAGTTACGTCAATTTGGAGTTAGAGTCCGGCGTGTGCATCGAGCGCCCATTCCTTCGCCTCGTGTCCAACGGTTTGCGATAATTCCATTGTGACACAACGGTGAAAAGAGTGGGTGCTTTTGTCAATCTAACTTGAACCGAGCCTATTCTTAGCCCCTTAAACAATCGACCCTGTCAAGGAAACCATGATATACTAAACTCCGCTTCGACAGAACTCGCTTAGTCATTTCATTTACTTGTTCACAACAATGAGGATCATATGGCAAAACAGCAGCAACCAGCCAAGAAAGGCGGATGTTTGCGTACAGGTCTCTTGATAGTAGGCGGAGTGATTCTATTTTTCTGTGTCATTAGCCTCATTGGCAGCCAGCTGGGTGGAAACACTGGCAAGGCTACAGGCACACCTGCAACAGTTGCCGGACTCACTACGACACAATCTACGACGAGTACGCCTGACACAGTCAGCCAAGTCAGTACTGCGAAACCGACAAACACTTCGGTACCTACCGCACAGGTATTGGCAGATACTCCAGCGCCTACAGCAATGCCGGTTCCTACTGGAACGCAGTCCCCTACCGCTGCGTCACAACCTTCAAATACACCTGCTCCCACGGATAGTTCAACGACAGCAGCGCAGGTGGCCAGCCCACAGCCAACCAAGGTTATCCCAACGGTGGCGCCTACAGTGACTCCACCACCTACAAAGGTAATACCAACAGTAGCGCCTACAGCGACCCCGCCACCAACCAAGGCAGCTCCTACTGCGATCCCAACTGCTGTACCAACTGCGGCGCCAAAAGCATCAGTGTTTGGCGATGGCACGTTTGTCGTGGGCGCAGATATTGCACCAGGTACCTACCGCAATACTGAAGGACAGGGTTGTTACTGGGAGCGCCTTAGCGGTTTCGGTGGAACTACCGGGGATATTCTCGCGAATGATAACGCCAGCGGGCCAGCCGTAGTAACCATCTTTCCTACGGACAAAGGTTTTTCATCAGAAAGGTGTGGATCATGGACTTCAGATTTATCTCCCATTACGACCAACCCCGGAGCACCGTTTAGGACTGGAACGTATATTGTTGGTCGGGATATAGCAGCAGGCCAATGGAAGTCAAGTGGTGGTGCAGGATGTTATTGGGCCCGACTGAGTGGCTTTGATGGAACAACGAATAATATCATCGCTAACGATAACACCGATAATCCAGCTATAGTTCAGATTGGCACCAGTGACAAAGGATTTATGAGTACTCGATGCGGCACATGGACGAAAGTGGGCTAAATGAACATTGAAACAACCAGCACACTGTAAATTCCGCTTATCGCTATAAAATAATGTAGATCACTGATAAGTTATTCGCGTAATTGGCGAGGCAAGAGAGTCACTTTCAACGAGAGTGGCTTTTTTGTTAAAGGTTTCATATCTAGCGAACTGGTTGAAGTTTAGTGGAGAATATCAGATGTTGATATCCAATAAACTTAGCTATTTGAGAATGCATTGGATCAAGAAATGTCCTGACGTATACGCATGAACCGTATCCACGACAGTCTACTCGGCGTCTTTCGCCGGCACCGTCTGGTGTTCTGGGATGACCCACAAGCGAGTAGAAGGACGCCTATGAAATCTTCGCCGATCCCGCGATCACGAAAGTCTACGTAGCCGGCAACGAGTTCGGCGTCAAGGTCACGATCCACGGCAACCAGGGCCATGGTGCCCGCTACTTGTTGTGCTTCTCCACAGCACGCCCTCGGATAACTACAACTGGCTGCTAAATCTGCTGATGTAGGGTCACGTATACAAAGCTGACCGTGCCTCGCTGGCGTTGCAGGAGGCTGGCGTGTCGTATGAGTTCCTGCCGGTCATCAACGAACACGTCTGGGTGTTCAACGCCGAGAGACGCGCTTCCGCCTTCCGCGAGTTGTACAAACCCGGCGATGAAGCCCGTGCGATACGGCTGAAGATGATGGCGGCTATCACCGGCTCTGCACCAGAGATCGATGCCTTGCTGTTGTGGTTCCTCAAACAGGTGCCACCGGAGGGTATGGTGTTAGTGTCCTGAATGTTTGACTACGAGTAAGACATCCCAAGCCAAACTAAATGCAGGCTGAGGAGATGGGGTGACGCGCGTGGCGTCACGCGGGGCGTTCTGGTGATCGCCCCGCGTGGTTTTGTCGCGTTGCGTCCCCTATCGCCCGATCCCCACGCTCCCGCCAAAGGCCGCTGACATCTCCTGGTAGATGCTCGCGATGTTGGCCGTGTTGCCGGCGTAGAAGTTGCCCTTGCCGCCGCTGGCGAGCTTGAGCAATACATCCTGGTCGGCGTCCTCACCATAGGCAATCGTGAAGACCGTCGTGTTGTTAGCCGCCGCGGTGTCGATCAACTTCTGGTTCATGGAGTACTGGTTGCTGCTGGTGTCCTGACCGTCGGTGAGCACCACCATCACGTTGCTGGTCTCGGCGCTGTTCGATTTCTTGAGCAGCCCCGCCGCCGTTCCAATGGCGTCGTACAGCGATGTGTTTCCAGAAGCCTGGATGCCGTTGATCTGAGCCACGGCATTCGCGCGCGCGTCCGCCACCTTTTTGTGATCGATCAGCACGCGTATTTTGTCGGAGAACGTCATCAATGTCAGGAAGTCGTTGTCGCCCATTTGTTGCGCGAACTGCATGGCCGCTGTGCGCACGCTGTCGATCTTGGCCCCGCGCATGCTGCCTGAGATGTCGATCAGCATGACGAGGTTGACGTTCTTGCGCGCGGACTGCCACAGGTTGCTGACGGCCAACAGCGTATCGACGCTTGGCGCGCCATACACCACCTTGGGTTGCGCGGGATCGACGCCGTGCTCGGTGTCAAAAGGCGCACCCAGGCTGACGCCCGCGCTAGCGGTCGCGGGGCGCAGCCCTGCGCTCACCGCCGTCTGTTGCACGTCGGATTTCAACAGGTAGTCGCGGAACAGCTTCGCCGCCTCCTGCGTCTGCGCATCCGCGCCGTCGTTTACGCACGCGGGATGTGTCGCCATAAACGTGCCCTCAAAGGGGTAGATGGCGACCAGGTCGGTGTCGCCACCGCCGCCGCCGTTGTTGATCAGCGTGCTCTCGTACTCCACGCCGCCGCCCATAAAGTCGCTGCCGCGCTGGTACAAGGTCTCGCCCATCTTGTCGGTGGATGGGCTGAAGGACGCGACGGCGCCTTCAAATGCCTTGACCGAGGCCTGCACGATCGGGTCGTTAATGTCGGCGACGGTGACGGGATCGGTTTTCGAGCGTGCAGCCTGCACGATTGCCAGCAACGTGCTCACACCGCTGCCCGATAAGCCGGGATGCGTGTGGCCGATGCGCAACGCCGCGCCGTATTTGCCGCCGCTGTAATAGGCCCACTCCGACGGGTCCGCGGCCAGTGTGCCGACGTCGAGCCATCCGAGCGCGCGTCCCGGCCAACCCAGGGCTTCGGCGATCGGGCGCCACATCGCGATCACGAGCGGGCTTTGCGCCACGCTCACGCAGTTGGCCTGGTAGCCGGTCTGTCCGCGCTTTGCCAGCACGGCGGCCCAGACGGCGTCATCAGGGATCCACAGGGCGGGCAAGTTTGTGCCGTCCGTCATGTCGCTGACCGCCTGTCCGGCCTCGACAATGCTGACGTCGACGAAGACTGGTTTTCCCGCCGCCAGCTTCGTCCCGGACTGGTTGAACTTGTCCACGGCCTGCTCGATCCAGGGCGTCAGCCCGGCGTTGGCCGTGACGCGGATCCTGAAGGCGTTCGCCGGGGCGACGGGCGCCTTGCTTGTTGTTCCGCTCGGCGCGCGTGAACACGCCGCCAGCGCCAGCGCTCCCGCAACGACAAACACCATCAGCGCAGATGCTTTTTTATTATGCATAACTCACCACCTGTATCCTTCGACCGGGTTATCGGCCGACGGTGAGCAAGGTCATTTCAACGTAGCGGTCTTCGGCCTGGAAGTTGACGTCTTCGGTCTCCCAGTGTTCCTGCGGCGGCAGGGTGGCCTCAACAATGAACCGGCTGCGATCCACGCCCTGCGACACCATGTAGTCGACGACCGACTGCGCGCGACCCTGCGCAAACTTCAGGATATCGTCCTGCTTGTATGTCCCTTTCGGGCCTGGCCAGGCGGCGGAACCCTTGACGCGCAGGAATAGTCCCACGCTTTGCTGCAATGTGGGCACGACGCAGTCGTCCAGAATGCGGCGCGACTCGATCGTCAATGCAGTCGATTCTGGCACGAACGTGAACCGGCGGCACGGCAACTCGGCCAGCGTGGCCGCGTCATTGGTGTTGACGCCGCTCAAGTCCAGCTTGGCCGATATTGAGAACGTATCGTTAATCGGCTTGGCGTTGGCTTGTAACACGGCCTGCGAAGCTGAGCGGCTGACGAAGCCGGGGTTCACCAGGTCGGTGACGTTGTCGTTTGGCACCGTCGCGCCCGAGGCCGCCCACACGCGCCGCGCGATATTCAGCCGGTTGATGATCGGCGTGGGGTCGCGCATGACGAAGGCGTTGGCGCCCAGGTCGGCCTGCGCCAGGCTCTTCAAGGCGCCCTTCAGATCCGCGCCGCCAGTGGCAGTCTGGATCGTCGTCCAGTCGTTATGCCCCCACTTGGCGACCTGCGCGCCGGCGGCGTCGTAGTTTTCAACCTGCGCCTTCAGCGTGTCGAACCAGGCGTCGTGGAACTTCTGAACGGCGTCGGCGCGCTTTGTGATCGACTGGCGCGAGGTGACGATCACGTCGATCACGATGCGCATCTGGCTGGAACTGAGCAGCGCCACGCCGCCGCTGGTCTTTGCCCCGTAGATGTCAGGCTCCCAGCCGGCCACGGCGTCGGCCTTGCCGTCGTTGAATGCCTTGACCGCAGCCTCAACGCTGTCCTGCGGGACCAGCGTGACATCGAAGCGCGGGTTCAGGCGCGCGATGCTGAGCGTGTAATACACGAAGTACTCGCCGACGCTGCCGCGCGAGAACGCGATGCGCTTGCCCTTGAGGTCGTTGACCGTCTTGATGTTGCGCACCCACAACTGGTCTGCGCCGGCGCTCTCGTCGATGATCGCGGTGATCGCCCCTGGGCTGGTCAGCGCCACCGAGTCGAGCGTTGTGAGCAGGCAGTCCCACTGTCCGGCGTTGAGGAGCGCTGTGCGCTGCTCCTCTGAGACGTCGTATTCAGGCTTGTTATCGAGCGAGAAGGGGACGATGCCGAGGTGGAACCCGTGCGCCACATCCTTGCCCGCCGTCTGCATCTGCTGCAGGACAAAGTAGCTGCCGAATGTGTCGGCGCCGCAGATGTAGTTTGGCAAGCCGTCCTTCGCGTCTATGCCGGCGGCAAACACTGGCGCCGGCGACTTCAGATCCACCTGTGGCGTGGTCGCTTGGTCGGGACTCGCCACGACGGGCGCGACTGTTGGCGCCGGTGTGGCCTGCAGCGGCTTGACGACAAAGTTAGCCGCCAACGCGCCGCACACGATCACCAGCGCGACGCCGATAATGAGAAAGAACACGATCCGGGTTGAACTGAGCTTTTGCATGATAGATCCCCTGTTCCTGTTAGAAAGTTGACGCGTTGTGCGCCCGTGGGACTGATATTAACGTGCTGATGCGGTCGCCTTGACCGCCGAAAGTGACGAGTTCTGATAGACCTCGTCCATGGCAGAGCCGGTGTCTTGCAGGGCGCGCACCTGCTCCGTCATATCCTGTTGCAGTCGCTGCGCGCGGCTGCTGCTGACATCCTTTGAACCGATTAACACGATTTGCATATAGACCGTCCCGATGGCTGAGAGCGTATCCTCCAGTTGCAGTTGGGCCCTGGCCATCGTATCGCGCAGGTTGCGCAACGCGTCCCACTGCGATTGTTTGATGCTAATGGTCTTTTCCAGTTCTGCCTGAACGGGGCTGCCCTTTTCCCTGACAAGTTGCGCCTTGAACTTATCCAGTTCCTGCGGGACGGTGGCGGTGTCCCGCCCGATAATCGGGTCGCGCTGATAGGCGTCCAGCCCCTGCGCCAGCCTGTAGATCTGCGCAATCCAGTCTTCCATCCCACGCGCGGCGTCGCGCAGATACTCATCCAGAACCGCATCCTGCTTTCTGTCGATTTCCTTTGCGATCAGTTCGCGGTACTCCAGCGCCTTGGCCACCTTCTGGCGCAGTTCAGGGCTGCGCAGCCGGTTGATGTCGAACTTCTCGTGGAACATTTCGTTGAGCACCTGATTATAGAAGTGCGGGTCGCGCAACGTGCTCAGCAGGATCAACCCCTCGCCCAGAAGCCCGCCGAGCAGCCACATCCACCACAGGCCGGGGAACCAGGGCAACCCCAGCAGCGACAACGTCATCAGCACCAGCGTCAGCGCGATGATGATGGCGCTCTCTGGTCTGAATATCGAATAGGACAGGACAGACTTGCGAATCTGCTCCTGCATTTCCTTGCTGAGTTGGTTGCGGTTCATGATTCGTCCACCGGGTAGCCCAGAATGCGCAACACATCGTTGCTCGTCTGGCCGGGCAACAGCCGAAACTGGTATGGTTCTTTGTCATCGGCGCGGTCAATGATCAGTTCAAACGCTTCGGGCAGCATGCAGTGTTTTGCCCCTTTCACGCCGCCGAGCATCTCCTGATACGCGCCCACGCTGAAGAAACCGATGTACAGGTCTTTCGTCTCCACAGGCAGATACAGCGGCGAGACGCTCGTCTTGGGCGGGTAGACATCGTCGCTGTCGCACGTCAGCCCGCCGAGTTGCACGCGCTGGAAGGGCTTGTCCAGGTGGTTCAACGGCAGGACGATGAAGTGCTCGCCGAGCGCCCAGGTGTCGGGAAACGAGGTCATGATTGAGCCGTTGAGGATGTACCAGGGCAACTCTGAACCGTTGTTCTTCACCGTCAGCACCCTAAAGAAATGCGCGCCATGCTCTGTCGCGGTGTAGCGCCCCATCTCGCCCATAATGTCGGGCACGGGCACACCGTAACGCGCGCAGGCCTCGCTCAGCGCGGTCATCAGCAGCCGCGCGAACAGCCGGTAGTCAAAGTGGAAGTTGAGCGTCATCGGGGCGGGCACGCCGCCGCCAAAATCGAAGATGCTCATCTCTGAGTGGCGTTGGCGCATCCGCCCGTATAGGTCGATGGCGGGTTTTAGCGCGCTGACGAATTCGTGTTCACTGGTGATCTGGCTGCCGATCATCGCGTGCAATAGTTTGAGATTCAAGCTCGGCGCAGCGGCGATGATGTCAGCCGCTTTCCACAGGTCTGCAATTTGCAGCCCGAAGCGCGAGTTGCCGGCATCCACCGGCGTTTTAGTCCCATGATTGCCGCTGACGCCTGAGGTCAGCCGGTGTCCGTAGCACTTCAGGCGCAAACCGACGTCGAAGGCCAACCCGCTCTCGATGAAGGGGGCGAGTTCGATGAGGTCTTCGAGCACCGGGATCAGGTTGTCGTGCACACGTTTCAACTGAACCAGGCTATGCGCATAGCCGCTGCCCGCGGGTTTGAACCCATTGGCGATGACCATGCGTTCGGGCGACAGTACCCCGGATGTCTGCATCGTCTGCACGATCACTGTGTCGAACTGCGACGACATCTCATAGTTCGCGCCGGCGTCCAGCACCGCATGAACCACTTCTTCCGCGGTGTTCGCTTTCGAGGCGTAGGTATAGTGAAATCGCCCGGCGTATCCGATCTCGGCTGCTACCTCGGCAAATACGGAGTTGAGTTCCGCAACTTTCTGTCGCAGCATCGGCAGATAGATGATCTCCAGCGGCGACGGCAACGTCCTGCCCAACCCCTGATCCTGACCGCCGCCATGGACCAGTTGCGCAAGGTCGAGGTCCTCGTAGAACAACCTGCCATTCCGCGATGCCAGGAAGCTGTTGAACTCATGATTCGGGACGGGAGATTCATGCTCCCAGCCAATAATTGGATGTGTCATTTGCTGCTTTCTCAACCCGCTGGTTATACTGTTTTATGCGCGGATCACATGACCGCTATCTGACAATTATCGTCCACAGCAACGCCAGAATGCCCACACCCAGCCCGATCAACAGGCCATAAGGGAGCGTTAATCGCAATACGTCGCCGTCGCGCCCTTTCAACCCGACGGTGCTGCAACCGACAATGATCTTGGCGGGGGCAATCATGCTGCCCAGCGAGCCGCCGGCCGTCTGCGTTGCCACAAGCAGGCTCGGGGCGATTCCCAGCAATACCGCCGCGCTCTTTTGCAGCGATCCAAACAGCACATTCGAGTTATTGTTGCTGCCGGTGGCGAAGGCGCCCAGTATACCGACCAGCGGTGATACAACCGGGAAGGCGCCGCCCATCAAGGCGCTCAACCCCTGCGCCAGCAACAAGGTCATCCCGCAATGATCCATCAGGGCGGCTAGCCCGACCATCGCCAGAACCCCTGCGCTCGATGGCGCAGCGGATCGCCATGTGGCGGTCAGCGCGGTGCGCCACGCGCCATCCGGCAGCAAACGCCGCCGCCGCTGCAAACCATAACTTGCGACAGCGACGAGCAGGATCGCTGTGCCTGGATGGATTAAGGGCCGGAAAATCTGGCCAGGGCCGGCTGGGGTGACAAATCCAGTCTGCGTGATCACCTGGGGAAAATCCAACTGCCATACTATCTGCATGAGCACAGATCGCAATGGCTGAATGAGCGCGATCAAGCCCATGAGAATCGTCAAGCTCCCGTACGTCGCAAGCGCGCCGAGAAGCTCAGGTGACAACTTTGTTTTAACAGATGGGCTTTTAACGCGCGAGGTGTTGCCCAGCGCCATCCCACCGCCGACGCCGACGATTCCGGCGCCGAGAGCGCCGAGTGCGGTCAGCCCGGCCACCGCCAGAACGCCCTGCGTCACCGCCATGATAACGCCGAGGACGAGCACCACCAGCCAGCGGCGCCCCTGTTGCAGGATGCGCGCCGCCGCCAGGCCGCAGGCCACGCACGCGATTCCGAGGATAACGGCAGCCGTTGGCGCAAGCGTTGCGCCATCCATCTTGACGACCGAGATGAGCGTCTGGAAGATCACGCCCATGTCGCCAAACGTGACCGACCACGAGTGACCGACGGCGACGGCGGCCACCGCAATCACTGGGGACACGCCCAGGCTGGTGAGCATTGGCGCAACCACCGCGATCGGCAGACCGAAGCCGGCCAGCCCTTCGAGCAGGCCGCTGAACGCCCAGGCGAGCACGATCAACAGCACGCCGCGGTCGGCAATCGCGCGCTCCAGCCCCAGCGCAATCGCGCGAATGCCGCCTGCCTGGTTGACGACGTTATACAGCAGCAATGCCGGCCACAGGACGGCGAGCACGTAGAGCGAGAGCAACAGCCCCTTCGCCTGGGATACCCACAAAATCTGTGGCGTCAGCCCGAACGCGACTGCCGCAATCGCAACGCCAGCCAGCAACCCGACCGGCCCGGCGCGCTGGCCGCCCCATCGCAATAAGATCATCAACGCGAGGACGAGCACGATCGGTAGAAGAGCAAGGAAATATTGCACGGGTTGATTATCCCGCCAGTTGCGAAATCAGTCACGCTCGTGAAACGCCGTTTGCCCCAATCCGGCCTTGCGCGTATGATCTCCTTGCGAGGAGATCGAAACAAAAATGACGGAACTGACCTGTGGCGAGCGCGTGGTGCGCTGTTACGTCGGCGAGGACATCGATCGTGTGCCCTATGGCGTGGGTCTTGGCTGGGATCCATGGGGCGAGACGCTGGAGCATTTCCGCGCCCAGTCTGGCATCCCGGCGCTTGATCTGCGCGAACACTTCCATTTCGACAAGAGCTTCGCCCTGCCGGATGTGCACTATGGCATTTTCCCGGAATACCCGCCGGTCATCCTGGAGGAGACGCCCGAGTTCGTCATCCATCGTGACGGACGCGGCATTACGATGCGCGACCGGCGCGACGGCGGCTCGATGCCCGAATGGCTGGATTACCCGGTGAAGACTGAGGACGACTGGGAGCGCCTGAAATCCGAACGGTTGCGCCCGGATGACCTCGGACGAACCGCGCTGGATTGGGACGCCTTCCGCGCGCGATTGAAGGAGACCGGTGAAGCCGTGCAGGTGGGCGTGTTCCCCTGGGGCGTATTTGGCACCCCGCGCGACCTGCTGGGCGTGGAGAACCTGCTCATCAGCTTTTACGAGCGCCCCGAAATGATTAAAGACATGATGCAGCATCTGACCAGCGTGTGGCTGGCGGTCTGGGAGCGCGTGGCACTCGAAGCGCCCATCGATCACATCCACATCTGGGAGGACATGAGCGGCAAGGGAGGCTCGCTCATCTCGCCGAAGATGGTGCGCGAGTTCATGATGCCTTGTTACGACCGCATCGCCGATTTCGCCCGCGCGCACGGCGTGCGCGTCGTTTCGGTGGACACCGACGGCGATTGCCGCCAGCTTATCCCCATCTTCGTGCAGCACGGCGTCAACATGATGTTCCCCTTCGAAGTGCAGGCCGGCAACGACGTGCGCGACTTTCGCCGGCTGTACCCGACGCTGGGGATCATGGGCGGTCTTGATAAGCGCGCCCTGGCGGGAACCCGCGCTGATGTAGATCGCGAGGTGCAGAAGGCTGCCGAGATGGCGCGTCATGGGCGCTACGTGCCGGGCTTCGATCACCTCATCCCGCCCGACGCGACATGGGACAACTATCGCTACGCTGCCGAGCAGATGCGGCGCGTGTGTTTCGAGAAAAGCTAAACCAGGGGGGTGGATAAGGTAAACTCCGATGCAACCAGACCAATCCAGTTTTAGAGCAAGGAGTGACCCATGTCCACTGATCCGGGCATCTTTGAGGATGTCCCCATTTTCGCGATGCTCGATGCCGATGAGCGCACCGTTCTCGCGCAACAGGTAGAGGTGCGCCGATTTAAGGCCAACACCATCGTGTTCCGCGCGGGTGAGCAGGGCGGGCGAGCCTATGTGGTGCAAAGCGGCAAGGTGCGCATGTGCATGCGGGACGAGTCAGGAGAGGAGTTCGAATTGGAAGTTGCAACGAACGGCGACATTTTCGGGCTTTCCTCGATGCTCGCTGGCGCCGCCCACTTGACGACGGCGCTTGCGCTGGAAGACACGGTGGCGATTGAGGTGGATCGCAACGATATCGCGGTGTTGCTCCAGAAGAAGCCGCTGGCGGGGCTGGACATGCTGACGATGGTGGAAAAGCAGTTGCGCACATCGCATGAACTCCTGCGCGTGCGCGTCGCGCGCAACCCGAATACCGAGATTGATGAGACAGAGACACTGGGCGAGCGCGTTGCCGATGAAGTGGCGAAGTTCGGCGGTTCGTGGAGATTCATCATCATTTTCGGGTCGATTCTCGCTGTCTACATTCTCATCAACTCATTCTTGCAGAAACCGTGGGACCCCTATCCGTTCATTCTCCTCAACCTGTTTCTGTCTACGCTGGCCGCCATACAGGCGCCCGTGATCATGATGAGTCAGAACCGCCAGGATACCAAGGATCGCATCCGTGGCGAATTGGATTACCGGGTGAATCTGAAAGCTGAGTTGGAGATTTCACAGGTGTTGAGCAAGCTGAACGACATCCACGAACACCTGGAACAAGCGATTGAGGTCAAGAAGGACTGACCTTTGGGGCGCCAATGCCAACACAGATTACCAGCACACAAAACCCGCGCGTTAAACATATCGTTGCGTTGCGCGACCGGCGCCAGCGCGAAACGGATGGCCTGATGGTCGTCGAAGGATTCGATGAACTTTCACTCGCGCTTGGCGTCGGTAAACCGGCGGCGCTCTATTACTGTCCTGCGATGGTGCGCCATTCATCACAGTTGGCTTTGCTTGACCTGGCGCAGCAGGCCGGCGCTGAAGTGTTCGATGTGAACGAGCGCGTATTCGAGAAGATGGCCTACCGCGATACCCCTGATGGCTGGCTGGCGGTCTTTCCATTGCGCCGGCACAAGCTCGCCGACCTCGCGCCGACCGGCGTCCCATTGATCGTCGTTGCCGAGGCGATTGAGAAACCTGGCAACCTGGGCGCGATCCTGCGCACTGCGGATGCCGCCGGTGTCACCGCGGTGATCGCGTGCGATTCGGTCACCGACCTCGGCAACCCGAATGTCGTTCGATCGAGCAAAGGGGCGGTGTTCTGTGTTCCAGTGGCTGAAGCGACGACTGCAGAAACGATCGCATGGTTGCGCGCGCACGGCATCAAGAGCATCGCCGCATCCCCGCAGGCGACGGTCAGCTACTCGGATGTGGACATGAGCGGGTCTGTGGCGATTGCCGTGGGCGCAGAGAAACCCGGTTTAAGCCAAACGTGGCTGGATCAGGCTGATATCACGGTGCAGATTCCGATGGTGGGGCGGGTGAACTCGCTGAACGTTGCCACGTCAGCGGCGTTGCTGGTCTACGAAGCGGTCAACCAGCGGCGCCGAAAGGGGTTACAATCGCTTCGAACATGAAAGTAATCACTCCTGAAAAACTCCAGGATCTCGTATACATCGACGAAGTCCGCGTATCCCCTGATGGTTCCCGTGCGGCGTTTGTGCGCCTGAGCGCAGACCGCAGCGCCAACGAGAACGTCCGCGCGATCTGGATTAAAAACCTGCGCGATATCACCGCGCCAGCGCTACCCTTTACGGCTGGTCGCAAGGATAGCGCCCCCCGCTGGAACCATGACGGGTCGCGATTGGGATTTATCGCCGCGCGCAAGGCCGAGGCCGCTACTAAGGCCGAGGCCGCTATTTACGTCATTGCGATGTCGGGCGGCGAGGCTCAGAGGGTCGTCGGTCACCCCAATGGCGTAAGCGCCTTCGAGTGGTCGCCGGATGGCAGCCGCGTGGCGTTCACCGCGCCGGTTCGCGTGGATGAACAGACTAAAGAGGATGTAGAGCGCAGCAAGCTCGCAGCCGGGTCAGACGAAGCGGTGAAGGATAGCTGGGACATCAAACGCGACAAGGAACAGCGCGGGCATTCCGATGCGTTGCGCCTGGACCCCCGCATCGTGCGCGAGTTCCCCTATCGCGCCGGGACAACGTATCTCGAGGACCGCTGGACGCACATTTACACTGCTGACGTTCCCGCAAGTTTCGCTGATGAGCAGAAGGTGAAGGCGGAACGCGTCACCAGCGGTGATACGAACTATAGCCTGCCCACATGGACGCAGGATGGCACGGGGCTGATAGCCACGATGGCGCGCCAGCCTGAGCATACGACTATCGAGTACTGGTATGACCTGGTGCGCGTGCCAACCCGTGATGCGGGCGGCCAAGCGCTCGTTACGTTGATATCAAATCGCTACAACCACATCCACCCGCTGACGTCGCCGGACGGCAAATGGGTGGCGTTCGCGCGGTTGAATGCCGAACAGCCCGAGTTCCACGACGAAATCCTCGCTGTGGCGCCGGCGGGCGGCGGCGCTACGATTGACCTGACGTTGTCGCTGGATCGCAGCGTCGACCAGTTTGTGTGGGGCGCCGACAGCCGTCACCTTTACTTCACAGTGATTAAGGATGGCTCGACCAACCTCTATCGCGTCAGCGTCCTGGACTATCTGATCGAGCAACTCACCGATCTGGCGCACGATATCACCTCATTTGATGTGGATGCGACCGGTCGTGTGATCTTCGCGGCTAGCACGCCGGGTGATCCATCGGCGCTATATGCGCGCGACACAGATGGGCGGATTACGGCGCTCTTCCAACCCAACACCCGCTTCCTGACCGACCATCACGTCTGCCCTGTCGAGGAGATTCATTACCCCTCGGACGAGTTCACGATCCAGGGCTGGATCATCACGCCGCCCGATTTCGACCCGGTGAAGAAGTACCCGCTCGCGCTCGAAATCCACGGCGGGCCTTCTGCGATGTGGGGCGCGTCGACGCGCAGCATGTGGCACGAGTGGCAGATACTGGCGCAAAGCGGCTACGTGGTGTTCTTCTGCAACCCGCGCGGTTCGGGCGGATACGGCGAGATCTTTCTCGCTGCCAACCGCGCTGACTGGGGCGACGGCCCGATGCGCGACATTCTGCGCGGAGTAGACCTAGTAGCGGCGCGCGGCGTTGTTGACACCGACCGCATGGCGCTCACCGGCGGCAGCTACGGCGGTTACCTGACTGCGTGGATCATCGGGCGCGACCATCGCTTCAAGGCGGCCGTCGCGCAGCGCGGTGTGTATAACCTAATCTCTATGCGCGGCGTGACCGATATTCCGTTTTTCAACGACCGTGAAAGCGGCACAACGCCGTGGGATGATGTGGCCGCCCTGTGGCGGATGTCGCCTGTTGCGCTGGCGCCGGATGTTCAGACGCCATTGCTGCTGGAACATAGCGAACAGGATTACCGCGTGCCGATCAGCCAGGCCGAGGAGCTGTACCTGGCGCTGCGCTCGTTCAAAAAAGTCGTCGAGTTGATCCGCTGGCCGCGCGAAGGTCACGAATTGTCGCGCAGCGGCGAACCGAAACACCGCGTCGAGCGAATCAGGCGAATTGTTCAGTGGTTCGATCAGTATACTGCTTTGAGCCCCTTTGGGATTGTGAAATCATAAACACTCAGTAATGCGGCATGAAAAGTATTAAATCCACTCGACTGTATGGCGTCGCGCGCGCCAACAAACCGGAAGTAAAGCGCTTTGTAAAATTCGCGATTGTGGGCTTCAGCGGCCTGATCGTGGACTTCACCGTGCTGAATATCCTTGCGCATGTCTTCTTCATGGCATCTTGGCTCGCGCTCGCGATTGCGTTTATCATCGCTGCGATTAACAACTTCATCTGGAACCGCTTGTGGGTCTATCCCGAGTCGCGCCAACACTCACTCTGGAAACATTTCCCGACTTTCCTCATCGTAAATGCCGTCGGCCTGCTCATCAATGAAACTATCTTGTTGCTGTTTGAAGCGCCGATTGGAAACTTTGTCGGGAGTGCGGTCATTGGGTTGAACCTGACCAAGGCCATCGCCGCTGTGATTGTCATGATTTGGAACTTTTTCGTGAACCGGTTGGTCACGTTCCGTGACATCAAGTGGCAGAAGCGCTCGCCAGTCACCGTTGCCGATGAAGAGCAGGTTGTGAGCGCTCTCTAGAACGCATGTCGCGCATCACTATCGACGTAACCCCCGCAGTGCATCAGAGCGCCGGCATCGGACGTCTGACGCGCGAAGTGGTGCGCCAGTTGCTTGCGACACCAACGGCGCATCAGTATCGGTTGTTCTGCATGGGCAGGAAGGCGCCTGTGCGTGACGAAAAGCCCCCGCTCTCTGCGGAGGACATCTTTGCCGAGTGTCCTGGAAACGTGCCGGTCGTGACTGGCCGACTGACCGATCGCTGGTTGTATCGCATCTGGTTCCGCGCGCGACTGCCGGCGCCTGTCGAGGTCTTCGCCGGGCGCGCCGACCTTTATCACGCCACTGATTTCGTCCTGCCGCCGGTCTTACCTGGCGCGCGCACTGTCCTGACGGTGCATGACCTGACGTTTGAGCGCGACCCTTCGTCCGCGCCTCCCAGGCTGTTGCCGTTCCTGAAACGCGTCGTGCCGCGTTCCGCCCGTCGCGCCACGCACATCGTCGCTGACTCCTACGCCACAGCACGCGACCTGACTGAGCTTTACGGGATTGCCCCGGCGCGGATTACCACGATCCATAGCGGCGTCGATGCGCGCTTCAAACCTGCGACAGCCGCGGCAGTGCCGTGGCCTGTTCAGCAGGGCGCCGCGCTACGCAAACGATATCAACTCGGCGATGCGCCATTTGTCCTCACCGTCGGGACAATGCAACGCCGTAAAAATCATCTGACGCTGGTGCGCGCCTTCGCGAAGATGGATTCATCGAACGTCAATCTGGTGATCGCGGGAGGGCAGGGCTGGTTGTATGACGAAGTATTGGCGGAAATCAAAGCCCTGGGATTGACGCAACGTGTGAGGCTGATCGGATTTATCGACGACGCTGATCTGCCCGCGTTGTATCGCGCTGCGTCCGTGTTCGCGTTCCCCTCCCTGTACGAGGGATTTGGCCTGCCACCGCTCGAAGCAATGGCCTGTGGTGTGCCGGTTGTGGCCTCGAACGCTTCCTCGTTGCCCGAGGTTATCGGTGACGCCGGGTTGATGGTCGATCCGCTCGATGTGGACGCGCTCGCCGCAGCGTTGGCACAGGCGCTAAATGATGCCAAGTGGCGCGAAAAAGTCATCCCGATGGGTCTCGCGCGCGCCAGCACATTCACCTGGCAACGCGCCGCCGAACAGCTTGCCAGCGTCTACCAGCACGCGTTGGAGATGTAAGCGTGGCGAAGCGCCCTCTCCCTCTCCTCTGCGCCCCTCTCCCTCTGGGAGAGGCGGCTTGGCGGGGGGAGAGGGGAGCATGAACGCGCCTGTTCCCGGTTTTCCTGGTTACGGAGACATACGCAGTGTCGGGTTGTCCCTCGACCATGCCGATCACATGGTCGAGAATGTCGTCGCGACCTACGCTTTGCCGTATGCTGTGCTGCCTGGATTTCTCATCAATGCTGGAATTGTTGCGATCCCGATGGTGACTGATGACGCCGAGGTGGTTGCCGACTGCAAACTGGGGGCTGAGCTGGCGCGGGCTGGCGGTGGTTTCTCAGTCCGCAGCACGGCGCCCGTGATGATGGGTCAGATACAGGTGCTCGATGTCCCGGATTATGGCGAGGCGGTGCGGCGTGTTCACGAAGCCGCCCCCGACTTGATCGATTGGCTGAACACGCGTAACCCGTCCACGGTTAGCAGGCACTCGCGCGCCGTGGGGATGGAGGTGCGCATCGTCGCTGGTGATCGGCTTGCAGATGAGCATGACGAAGGCCGAGCTGCGTTGATGAGCTATAGCGCGATGCTCGCGCCAGCGCCAGAAGAGGCCATGCCCGCCATCCGTATGCTCATCGTGCATGTTCATTACGATTGCGCGGACGCCATGGGCGCTAATTTGATCAACACGGCCTGCGAGGCCTTGTCGCCTCGGATCGAGTTGATCACCGGCGGGCGCGTCAATCTGTGCATCCTGACCAACCTGAGCGATCGCCGCCGCGCCCGCGCCGCGTGCGTGATTCCTGCAAACCGCATTGCTGGCCGCGCCCATGAGATCGCATCGGCGGCGCGCTTGTTTGAGTTTGACAGCGCGTGGGCGTCGGCGCACAATAAACGTGTGATGGATGCGATTGAGGCGGTGGTCATGGCGACAGCCAATGACTGGCGCGCAATCGAGGCCGGGGCGCATGCCTATGCGGCGCGCAATGGGCGGTATGAACCGCTGGCCGTCTGGCGCGTGGACGAACACGGCGACTTGGCGGGCGAGATCGAGTTGCCGCTCGCGGTAGGCATTGTCGGCGGCGCAACGCGTGTGCACCCACTCGCCCAGGCTTCGCTAAGGGTGATGCAGGTAACTTCTGCGCGCGCCCTGTCAGAGATCATCGCCTGCGCCGGGTTGGCGCGGAGCATCGCCGCTGTGTGTCGCGCAGTCTGACAACTAGATGAGTCGTGCCGCGATGGCGCGTGAGGAGAGTATGAAATGGCGCTCGAACCGATCCAGATATTTCCCGATCTATGGCAGTTTACCGATACATGCAACGTCTATCTTCTGAAGCATGGGGACGAGGCCGTCGCCATCGATTTTGGATCCGGCGCATGGCTACAGCACTTGCCTGCACTGGGCATTCGTCGCCTCGCGCACGTATTTCTAACGCATCACCATCCTGACCAATGCGCCGGGTTGCAGGCACAGTCGCCCTGGCCGTTCGATATTCATGCGCCGTCCGGTGAGGAGCGCTTTTTTGATCCCGAACAGGTGGCGAGGGGTGATTTTGATGCCCGTTATAAGGGTTGCCCTGATACCTATGCCGTTCTGCCTGGGGGTATTCCAAACGCGCGCTACGACATGGCGGGATTTGGCGACTTCTTCTGGGGCGCCGAACGTATTCGTTTTCTGCTCACTCCTGGTCATAGCGCAAACGCATGCAGCATCATCGTTGACCACGCGGGTCGTCAGGTAGTGTTTTGCGGAGATGCCGCTCATGCCGGCGCGACGATATGGCAGCCATATCACCTCGAATGGGATCACTGGACGGGCGGCGGCGCACTGGCAGCGTGGGAGGGCATTGTGCGGTTATACGGCGTCGCGATTGACGCACTGTGCCCTGCGCATGGGCCGGTTGTGACCGATCGCCCCCGCGACTTGCTGAAGAGACTGGCGCGCAAGCTGCTCACCCTGTATCACAGCAAGGGGCAGATATCGCCGGGGGAACCAGACGCCTACCTCACGCCGGAAATTATGCCATGCGGGGCACAACGCCTGTTGCCGCACCTCTATCACTTTGGCGTGAACGGCTACCTCTTGCGTAGCGAGGACGGGCAGGGCATGGTCATCGACCCATTCAGCGAAGACATGCCGGCGCTCGAAGCGTTACTCGGTGAGCTTGGCGATGTGCGACCAACCGTCGCGACCGCTACGCACTACCATGCCGATCACTGTGACGGCATCCGTTATCTGCGCGAACGGCACGGATGCTGCGCGGTTCTGCACCCGTGGGTGGCCGAACCTCTGGGCGAGGCAGCGCACGCCCATGTTCCCTGGTTGCCGCGCGAACCAATTGTGCCAGATGAATTGTGGCCGGCGCGCGGTGAGTGGGAGTGGCGCGGCTATCGGTTTACCGTTGCGCCGTGGCCGGGGCAGACCCGCTGGCATTGCGTCTTCATGACGCGCGTCGACGGCATGGCAGTTGCGTTTGGCGGCGACTCGTTCCAGCCGGCGTCGCGCTGGAATGGCACAGGCGGGTATTGCGCCTATAACGGCAGCCGCTTTGAGGACGGGTTCGTTGCCAGCGCCCAACTGATCATGAGTTGGAAGCCGGACATCGTCGTGTGCGGTCATGACACGTTCTACACATACAACCCATCAAAGTTCCGCAAGATCATCCGCTGGGCGCGCGCGGCGCAGTCGGCGGTGACCGACCTCTGTCCATCGGGAAACCTGGAACAGGACTACTATGGGGTAAGTCAAGCCGCGGCCGCGTTCTTCTGGGCGGCTGCGCGATGATCTGATTCTTTCAGCCTATCAAAATTAAGGTAAATGAGGTAAACGAGGTAAATAATGAACATCGATCTTTCGAACAAAATAGCTCTGGTTACCGGCGCTTCAGGCGAACTCGGCCGCGTGATCACACGCACGCTGGCGAGTTGCGGCGCAGACGTGGCGATCCATTATCACAACGGTAAAGCGCGCGCCGAGGAACTGGCGCGCGAGGTTGAGGCGAGTGGCGCGCGCGCGATGACTGTCCAAGCCGATGTCGGCGATGGCCAGTCGGTGATGGCGATGCGCGATGCCGTTGTGGCGACGCTCGGACACCCGTCGATCATCGTCAACAACGCCGTGGCGCAGTACAACTGGACGTCCGTCCTGGAGCAGGCGGTTGAGGACTACGAGAGCCAGTTCCGTTCGTGCGTGCTGCAGAACGTTTTGATGGCAAAGGCTTTTGTCCCCGGAATGATCGCCCGGAACTGGGGACGCGTCATCGCAATCAATACCGAATGCGCAATGCAGAACTTCCCCAACCAGTCGGCGTATGTATCGGGCAAGCGCGGGATGGACGGCGTGTTGCGCGTTCTCGCAAAGGAGATTGGCGAGCATCAGATCACGGTCAACCAGGTTGCGCCGGGGTGGATGATCAGCGACAAGTACCGTGGCACGCCGGAGGAAAAACAGCCGGGATACTCGGCCAATGTGCCGCTCAAGCGCAGGGGCTATGACCAGGACATCGCCAATGCGGTGGTGTTCCTGGCGTCCGATCTCGCAGCATTCATCACCGGCGCCTATATCCCAGTGTCGGGTGGCAATGTCATGCCGGCAATCTAAGGAGTTGTGGGTTGTGGCGCCGTCCTTGCATGGACTGGGATCGTCACCGTGAATGTTGTGCCTTGATCATGGATGCTTTCGACTGAAATCCTGCCGCCATGCTGTTCCACGCATTCCCTGGTGATGCTCAATCCGAGGCCGGTGCCCGCAATCGCGCCGACGTTTGAGGCGCGATGGAACTGCTCGAACAGGTGCGGCAGATCGGATGCCGGTATGCCTATGCCATGATCGGCTACGCTCAACACCAGATTTTCATCCGCGCGCGCGAGATCGATATGCACCGTCGTTCCATGGGGCGAGTACTTTAACGCATTGGATATCAGATTTGTGATGACTTGTTTCATCAGCATTGGATCGAGGAAAGCGATCATCGGCGATTCGGCGCTTGTATAGCGCAACGTGTGTGTTTCGCCTGGCGCGCCCTGAAACTCATCGACGATCTCAATGAGCAACCCATCCAGATCGAAAGCAGACGGATTGAAGGATAGGCGTCCGCTCTGTGTGCGCGCGGCATGGAGAACATCTTCGATGAGAGACTTCAAGTGGTTGACTTCCGCGCAGATCTTCTTAAGCCTGTAGTCAATTTTTGCCTCATCCATCTTTTTGCGATACGCGAGCAGGCTGTCGGCGGTAATCATGATTGTCGCCAGAGGGGTGCGAAATTCGTGCGACGCGGTTGTGATAAAACGGGTTTTCAGGTCGTTCAGTTCTTCCTGTCTGCGCAACGATTCACGCAGTGAGGTTTCGACCTGTTTGCGCGCGGTGTTATCACGAAGCGACCCCATGATCAATAGTTCATCCTGGATGGTGATCATATGCATATTGATCTCGACTTCGATTGTTCTGCCATCACTGGCGTGAACGACCATCTCGAACGCTTGAACCGTTTCACCCGCCATGATGCGCCTGATAATTGGCACTATCGTAATGCCAACATCGGGGGTAACAACACCCATCTCGATTGAAGTTCGGCCAACTAATTCCTCGCGGCTATGACCGATCAGTTCTTCGTACGCATGGTTCACGTCGCGGAAAGTGGCTTTCAGGTCAAAGAGAACGATTGGCACGGGCGCGTCCCGAAAGAGGATATCCAGGCGCTGTTCCAGTTGTTTCCGCTCGGTGATATCCACCGCTGCCGCAATCGTGCCCACAAGGACGCCGTCTTCGAGAATGGGAGTGCAGTGTGACAACACATGGAATGTGCTGCCATCGCGGCGTCGATCACGAAACTCCCCGCTCCATTGCCCGTTGCTTGAGAGCATTTCAGTAATCGCATCGTAATTGTTTTGTGTATTTGTCCCTATCAAGCCCAGGAGTTTCTGACCAGTCGCCTCTGTGGCCGTCCATCCATACATCTGTTCGGCAGCCTTGTTCCAGAAGGTTATGGTCCCGTCCGGGAGAGTGGCAATGATGGCTTCACCTACTGCATTTACCAGAAGCGCCTGGAAACGCGACTGCTCTTCCCGTTTGTTCTGAAAGGTGATATCGCGCAACAGGCGCTCTTCCGGCGCGCGCGCAACAGCGCGTTGCTCAGTCACAGTCTTTTGATCCCGCATAGAAAGCGCGCGGTACATCGCGCGCGGGATGTCGGCAGGTGTCGCGCGATTGACCACCTCGGTCGCGCCACGATTCAGCCACGACATGTAGGGTTGGGCGGAGCAAGCGGCTGCATCATCGACAACGATGAGACATGAGCCCGCGCTATTCTGATGCGCGCGCGCACAGCGCGCGACCATGTAGTGTCATTGACTAACGCCGCATCGATGATGGAGCAATCGGACGGGGCAGCGGCAATCATCACGAGGTAGTCGCTGATTGATGCAACGCAACGGAACTCGGCGTCAATTCCATAGGTCGGGCAATCGGAGGAGATGGCCCCAATAATAGCTGCCGTCTGTGTTGGCGAACTGACTAGCGTGATTGTTATCTTCTGCATGGCAGTGTGATTGTAAATGTCGTTCCACTTTGTCCGCGTATGCGCTCACTATAACGCAATGCATGCGGGAAAATGACTGTTTGAGCCTTTCCTGTTCCGTAATACACTTTACAGTGGCGGATGGCGCAGGCTGACTGCCAATCTAACTACAGGAGATGCAACATGCCGGAAACACTCGCATGGTGGCGTAAGGGAATCGATTTCAGTCAAATACCGCACTTGGTGACGGATAGCCCGGGACCCGAATCAATAAAGCTGCACGGTCGCGCTTCGAAAATCATGAAGGGGCTGTCATCACAAGTGAAGCTGCACCCGGTCTGCTTCAAGGAAGGATTCGGGGTCACTTTGACCGACGTGGACGGGAACACCTATATCGACTTCTCGTCGGGCATCTATGTGACTACGCTCGGACACTGCCACCCGAAGATATCGGAGGCAGTTGCAAACGCAGCGAAGACGCTGATGAACTGCCATGATTTCACAACGCCAGTGAAGACCGAATTGCTTGAGAAGATGGTGGAGGTGCTCCCTCCAGGAATGAACGGCGTGCAACTGTACGATTCCGGGACGACGGCGGTGGAAGCAGCCATCCGCGCCGCGCGCGCCTTCACGGGCAAGAGCGAATTCCTCGGCTTTATGATGGATTTCCATGGCAAGAGCGGTCACTCCGTGAGCCTGGCGAAAATGAACTCCACCAACGGCGCTGGCAGGGCGCAGGGGTTCTACATGCTCCCCAAGCCATACCCGTATCGCCCGTTGTTCAAGAAGGCGGATGGCAGCATTGATACCGATGCGTTCTTCACCTACTACGAATACGTGGTCGACAATGCCACGACCAACCAGATAGCGGCGGTCATCCTCGAACCGATCCAGGGGTGGGGCGGGTCTGTCATTCCGCCTGATGACTTCTTCCCCAAACTGCGCGCGTTCTGTGACCGCCATAAGTACCTGTTGATCGCCGACGAAGTGCTCACGAGTATGGGGCGGACGGGCAAGTACCTGTGCATGGAACACTGGAATATCGTCCCCGACATCACCACCATGGGCAAGGGCTTTGGCAACGGATTCCCGGTGACCGCGATGGTGGCGAATGAGCAGATCAAGGAGTCATTCGAGAAGATTTCGGCCTCGACCAGCTATGGCGGCAATCCGATGGCCTGTGCCGCTGCGCTCGCGTCGATCCAGGTGATCGAGGAAGAAGGGCTGAACGAAAACGCCATGCGGCTGGGCGCGTTCTTTGAGCGCCGGATGGCGCGTATGAAGGCCGAGCACAAGATCATCGGCGATGTGCGCGTGAAGGGCTGCCTGATGGGGATAGAACTGGTCAAGGACCTCGAAACGAAGGAGCCGTTCGACGAAGCTGGCAAGCGGGTCTATCGCAAGGCGTTCAAGAAAGGGTTGGCGTGGATACCCGCCGGCCACATCCTGCGCTTGTCGCCGCCGATCATCATGGATGAGGAAATTGCGGCTAAGGGCATGGATATTGTGGATGAGGCAATTTTTGAGACCGAGCGTGAACTCGGCTATGCGTAATGCGTAAGCATGGAGGAGGATTGTGATGAACCGGAACGATGCACAGTGGGTGCTGGACTTTGAGTTACAGGGCGTGGAGCGCGACGAAGCGCTGGCAAAAGCGGCGCGCATTTTCGACGGCTGGGGGCTGGTGATGCCCGCCGGCGAGGTGTTGACGCCTCACTTTGGCCTGGGTGACTTCTACACTATCGGCGAGATCGAATACTGGATTGTCAACGACCGCGTGAACCAGTATTGCGGTAAGTTTCTGTTTATGTTTGAGAACCAGCGCTGTCCGTTGCATCACCACGATATCAAGGACGAGACGTTCTTCATCGTCAAAGGCGATGTCAGCATGACCGCCGGCGGCGAGACATGGACGATGGCGCAGGGCGACACATTCAAGATGAAGCCCGGCGTCGATCACACGTTTATGGCAGTCGGCGCGCCGGCGCTGGTGCTGGAAGTCTCACTACCGTCCATCGAGCGCGATAATAGCTTCGCGGATAAGCGAATCGGCAATCAGGGCGTTATTTGATGAAAACCTACAACATCGGGTTGATCGGCGCGGGATTCATGGGGCACGTTCACACCTACTGCTGGACTGCCATCCCGTTTTTCTACAAGAATCCCGGTTTCAAGATCGTCTTGAAAGCCGTGGCTACCTCCAAGCTTGCTACTGCGCAGGCGGCGCGGGATGAACTTGGTTATGAACGGGCACACAGTGATGCGGCTGCGCTGATCGCTGATCCGGAGATCGACATCATCGATATCGCGACGCCAAATAGCCTGCATCTCGATGCGTTGCTGCTGGCGCAACAGGCTGGCAAGCGCGTGTACTGTGATAAACCGTTGACCGGCAACCTGGAGCAGGCGCTCGAACTGGAACGGCAGATTGCGGCGCCGGGCGCGTTGGGTCAGATGACGTTGCAGTATCGCTTCTTCCCGGCGACGATGCGCGCGCGCGCGATGATCGACGCCGGGAAGATTGGCGACATCATTAACTTTCGGATTGAGTATCTGCATTCGGGCAATGTGGCGCCGGGAAAGCGCATGAACTGGAAGGACTCGCGCGTGTTTGGCGCGGGCGTGTTGTATGACCTGGGTTCGCATGCCATTGACTTGCTGACCTGGTTGTGCGGCGCAGAGTTGGGTGAGGTTGTGGCTCGGCAGAAAACGCTGCACAAACTGCGCCCCTCGCTGCAGGATGCGGGTGTGCTGGTTGAACAGGATACCGACGACATGAGCGTCATCCTTGCCACACTGACGAACGGCGCGCTAGGCAGTATTGAGGTGTCGAAGATCGCGACCGGCGCGCAGGATGAGCTTCGGTTTGAGATTCACGGGACGAAGGGCGCGCTGCGGTTTAACCTGATGCAGCCCAACTATCTGGAGTATTTTGACATGGCTGACCCGGAACTGCCCCTGGGCGGCGAGTCCGGGTTCAAGCGCATCCACTGTCTGCAACGCTACGAATCTCCGGCCGGATTCCCAGGCCCCAAGTTTTCAATTGGATGGTTGCGTGGGCACCTGCATTGTCTGTACTCATTCATCGACGCTGTTCACAATGACAAGCCTTTTGAACCGTCGATCGCGCGCGGCATCGAGTTGGAGAAGTGGATTGCCTGTGTGGCGCAATCGGCGGAGAGCGGTCAGCCAGTCGTCGTGACGTCACAACCATCGGGCATATAACCCATGACCAAAAACTGCACCATCGGGCTCGACCTGGGAACGACGGCGTTCAAGAGTGCGCCGGTTGACGGGACTGGATTGCTGGCCGATCCAACCGTCGTAAGCTATGATCTTGACTATCATGCCGGGGCCGTGACATTCGACCCGGAGTCGTACCTGCACATCGCGACAGCCGCTCTCGCAGGCGCAATTCGTTCGGCGCGCGCGGCTGGCCTGCAGGTAACGGCGATCGGGATTTCGTCGCAGGCGCAGACCTACATCCCACTGGATGCGCATGGGCATCCGATGCAGCCGGCGATTGTATGGACGGATGGCCGCGCAGTCAGCGAAGCGCAAGACGCTGCCCAGGCGATCCCCGACTTTGTCTCGCACTCCGGGTTTCGGCAACCGCTGCCCGAAATGTTCATGCCAAAAGTGCGCCAGTTCACGCGGAGCGAAGGCGCGCGCGCCGGGGATGTGTGGAAGTATGTGTTGCTGAACGAGTACCTCATCTACCGGCTGACGGGCGTCGTCTACGGCGACACTACCAACCAGGGCATGAGCGGGTTTTACCACATCACCGAACGGCGCTGGTCGCAGGCTGCTCTGGCCTTTGCCGGGATCGCTGCAGGACAACTGGCCGAAACCGCTGGCGCGGCGCAGATCAACCATCCCCTCACCGCCGATTGGTGTCGCTCACTGGGCATCGGCGCCGCGCCGGTGTACTCATGCGGCAACGATCAGAGCTGTTCTGCGGCGGGCGTTGGGCTGACCAAAGCCGATGATATTCTATGTAACTTTGGCACAGCGATGGTGATTTACGCGTTGAAGGATAACCTGCCCCGTGAGTTAGCGCCCCGCCAGATCGCAGGGATCAACCCGCTGACCGATCGCTACTTTCTGCTTGGTCTCGAATCAGAGTGCGGGAATATGATGGATTGGGCTTTTCGCCTGATGTACAGCGAATTGACGTTCACCCAGATGATGGAGGATGCGCTACGGATGGTCGTTGATACGCGCACCCTGCCAACGATCCAGATACCTGGCGGCGGGCGGATCGAAATCCAGGGGTTGAACGTCGGATGCGAGCGCCGCCATCTGGTGCGCGCACTGCTCGACCTCTACGCCCAGACTTTTGGCGAGTTGTATGCGGATGTGAGTGGTGAGCGACGCATTGGCGGGTCAGCATCCGCGACGCGCGTCGCAGGCGGACTGTCGCGCAGTGATGCCTGGCTGGAATATCTCAGCCGCAGATTCGGGCTGACATTCAAGCGAGCTGCGAGCGATCAGGCCGCCTTGCCTGGGATTGCAAAGATTATTGAACGGAGGACTACTGTAAATGGAACATCGATTTGAGTATTTAACTTCTGAAGAACTTAAGCCTTTTATTGCGCAGAAAGCGCT
This sequence comes from uncultured bacterium, assembly GCA_903921365.1. Classification (GTDB taxonomy): domain Bacteria; phylum Chloroflexota; class Anaerolineae; order J036; family Brachytrichaceae; genus CAIXPS01. The sequence goes on from CAIXPS010000522.1 coordinate 31,517, forward strand.
GGTCGTCATGGGTATTGGGACGATTGAGGAACATGGCGCGCACCTGCCCACCGGCACCGACTGGTTTATCACGCAGCGCTTTACAGACGACCTGTCGGCCTACCTCGACCAGAACAGCAGTGTGCCTTTCCTGACGCTGCCGGCGATCTGGACTGGCTATTCAGCCACGTTGATGCAGGCCTGGCCAGGGACGATACGCATGGCCACGCGAACCGTGATGGACATGATGCGCCAGATCATCGGGTCGCTATGCGAGATGGGCTTCGACAAGTTTCTGATTTTGAACGGTCACGGCCATCACACTGAATTGCTGCGCGTGGTTGCGCGTGAGATCGCGGATGACCATGGCGTTTTCCCGGCAGTCACCAACTTCTTCACGCTTGGGGCCAAAGAATACAACGCGGCGCGCACCGGCCCGACTGGCACCAGCATCCACGGCGGCGAGGACGAGACATCGGTGATGCTGCACTACGGGTACAAGATCGATGTTTCGAAATACACGACGGTGGATCACGTCCACTATCACACCGAGTTTATGGCGGGCGACAACTTCCTTGGTTCGACCAAGCTATTTTGGTCAACGTGGAATTACAACCCGAGCACGACCGGGCTGCTGGGCGACCCAACGCCCTCCACGCCGGAACTCGGGCGCGTGCTCATCGAGGCGTGTGTGAAGAACCTGGCGCGCTTTGTCGAGGAGTATTGGCATCACCGCGATTAACCTGCAAGTGTGCAAGGAGCAATATGGCAAAGGTAAAAGTAGGCGTATTTGGCGGGCGGCGCGGTGGAACAATGATCGACGTCATGTCGCGGCACCCGGATGCCGAACTCGTCGCAATCTGTGACTTCGATCCTGCGGCGCTCGACAAGGCGCGCGCTCTGGCCGAACACAATGGATCGAACGTGTCTCTATACACGGACTTCGAAAAGTTCATCAATCACGACATGGACGCTGTGGTGCTGGCGAACTACGCGACCGAACATGCTCCCTATGCGGTAAGGGTGCTCGATTCGGGCCGGCATGTCACCAGCGAAGTGCTGGCGTGCCAGACGCTGGGCGAGGCCGTCGCGCTGGTCGAGGCGGTGGAGCGCAACGGCAAGGTGTACACCTACGCGGAGAACTACTGCTACTTCCGTGGCACGATGGAGATGCAGCGGCTTTACCGAAACGGCGACATCGGCGAGTTCCTTCATGGCGAAGGCGAATATGTGCACGACTGCGAAAGCATCTGGGTCGATATCACGCGCGGGCAGAAGGATCACTGGCGCAACTGGATACCGGCGACTTATTACTGCACCCATGCCATCGGCCCGATCCTGACGATTACCGGCGCTCGCCCGACGCGGGTGAGCGCCTATGAGACGCGCAATGTCAACAAGCGGACTTTTGGCAGTCGTTCCGCCGATGGGGCGGTGATCGTGTGCCAGATGGACAATGGCGCGACCGCTAAATTCCTGCCGTGGTCCAACTTCAAACGCCACCCCGAGTCGATCTGGTATGCCGTGTACGGCAGCAAGGGAATGATGGAAACAGACCGCTGGGGCGCCTCGTTTAACAAACTGAACCTGTTTGTTGAGGGCGACGACGGCGCGCTGATGGAGCGCAGTTATCATCCCAGCGCGCGCCTGGAAACACAACTTGCGCGCAGTATCGGCGGACATGGCGGCTCGGACTTCTACACCATGCACTTTTTTCTGGACAGCATCCTGAACCGCCCCGGGAAAGAGCGCGCCATCGATGTCTATCAGGCGCTCGATATGACGCTGCCCGGCATCCTTGGGTACCGGTCGATCTGGGAAGGGAACATCCCGCTCGAAGTGCCGGACATGCGCGACAAAGGCATTCGTGAGAAGTACAGGGACGATCACTGGTGCTGTGATCCAAAGATGGCCGGGCCGGGTCAGCCAGATGCCAGTTGCTCACATGAGAAGGTCATTATCCCGGATGATGTCTATGATCGCCAGGCGGAATTAAAATAAACCGTCGTCTCGTATAATAACGATCTGCACCGGGATATCACCAGTGCACAGACAGTGAGTGCATGATAAAACAACACGAGGATTACTACAAAATTTTGCAGGTGGATCCGTCTGCGGACCCCGAAGTAATTACGGCCGCTTACCGCCGCCTGGCCGTGAAGTATCACCCGGATACGAACCCGGCGCCTGATGCACTGCCGCGGATGCAGAAAATAAACGAGGCATACGCGATTCTGTCTGATCCCGCTCAGCGCGCGATCTACGACCGCAGCCGCCGTAATGGCGTTGTGTTGCACGAAGGCCACAACACGCAGGAGCCCGTGACGCGTCGCTCTGATGCGCGGAACTGGCAGGAGGCGGAGGCCGAGTGGATTCGCCAGAAGCGCTTCGCCGAAGACGCGTGGAAGCGGGCGGTGCGCGACGCCGAAATCGAGCGCGATCGCGTGTTGCGCGAAGCCGAGGATGCCTTTAACCGCGCTAAGCGCCAGGCCGAGGAAGCCTACAAGCGCGCATCGCGCGAGGCTGACATCGAGCGTGACAAGTCTTTGCGCGAGGCCGAAGACGCATGGAACCGCGTCAAGCGCACCGCACAGATGCCGCAAACCCGCGGCTGACGGACTCTACGCGGAAGCACGGGACGGCGCCCGCTCACTGCAAATTCCGGATAAATCGACAACTCCCTCCCCGAAAACGACAAGCATGCAGGGCGTCGTCTTTTTTACAATCTGGTGAATAATCAACAGCGATGCCGGATGATCATTCTGAATGACGCGTGCCGGCGGAGGCCAATATGAATAATCGACAAAGAATCCTTGCTGTGCTGAATTACCAGCCCTACGATCGCCTGCCGATCGTGCACTTCGGTTTCCTGGACGAGACGCTGGAGCGCTGGGAAAATGAAGGCCATATCAACCGCGCCGAGTTGCCGCATATTTACGATGGCAGCCCGAGTGAACAAAAGCTCACAGAGATGCTGGGCTTTGACTGCAATTACCACAACGTGTTCAGCCCATCTGTGCGGCTGGAGCCCCCGTTCGAGTCCAAGGTGCTGGAGTACCTGCCCGGCGGGTACCGCAAGGTGCTCAATGGCGACGGCGGCATTGTCCTCGACAGCGATGACAATTCGAGCATCCCTGGCGCGGTGGATCATATCCTGAAGGGGCGCGCGGAGTGGGACGGTATTTTCCTCGAAAAGCTTCAGTACTTCGATGATCGCGTCACTCGCGCGTGGGTGAACTGCGGCGGCGTGATGAAGCGGTTTGACCAGGGCGGTAGGGACTATCTCATCAATCCTGACCGGCAGACGCATATCCTGTTGCATTGTGGCAGCTTGATGGGCGTGTTGCGCGACTATGTCGGCATCGAGCACCTGAGCTATCTGCCTGGCGATGACGATGTCTTGTTTGACGAGATGATCGAGGTCAATGCAGACTTGTGTTATCGCTGCACCGAGACGGCGCTCGCCAGCGGGGTCACTTTTGACATTGGCCACTTCTGGGAGGATATCTGCTACAAGAGCGGGCCGCTGGTGAACCCGAAGATGTTCTACAACAAAATCGGCCCGCACTATCGCCGCATCACCGACCTGCTGCATCGATATGGGGTCGACCTTGTCTCGCTGGACTGCGACGGCAAAATCGATATGTTGGTTCCTACCTTTATCGAGAATGGCGTCAATGTCATGTTCCCGATTGAGGTGGGCACATGGGGCGCTAACCTGCGCCCGTGGCGCGAGAAGTACGGCAAGCAGATTCGCGGCGTCGGCGGGATGGCCAAGCGCGTGTTTGGGTTTGAGCGCGAGGACGTGGACGCTGAAATCGAACGCTTGAAGCAACTGGTGGATATGGGCGGGTTCCTGCCGTGTCCCGATCACCGTATTGCGCCGGACGCCAAGTGGGAAAATGTGCAGTATTACTGCGATGAGTTGCGCAGGATATTTGGCGGTTAATGTGAATGCAATTGAGATCAAGACCAGGCGGTTGATGTCGGGCGGGCGCGCAGTCATCGTCGCCTGCGACCACGGCGAGTTCGACGGGCCGATCCCGGGGATGATCAATCTGGGCGAAACGATTCGCCGGATCAATCCTGCGGTGGATGCTGTGCTGCTCAGCCCCGGCATGATTCGTCACACCGGCGATTACTTCACAGCCAAGGGCGCTCCGCTCGTGATCGGCCGGTTGAACTGGGACACGGTGTACTGCTTTCACTGGAATTACAACGACGCCCCTGCGGTCGAAGCGTTTTCACCCGAAGAGGCGCTGTCGCTAGGCGTCGAAGTGGCGCTTGTCTCTTTGACGCTCAAGACGGGCAGCGAAGAGCGCGATGCGCGCAATGTCGAAGTCTTCCGCCGCCTGGCGGCGCAGTGCCATAGGCTAGGGCTGCCTGTGATCGGCGAGTACTTCCCGGCCTATAGCGATACGCTCAGCCCGGATGAGATGCACCAGCAGGTTAAGATCGGTTGTCGCATCCTGGCCGAGTTGGGCGCCGATATGATCAAGACGTTTTACACCCACCGTTTCAGCGAAGTCACGGCGGGTTGCCCGGCGCCTGTGTTCGCGCTTGGCGCCGCAAAGTTGCCGACGCCTCTGGACGCCTTGCGACTGGCGCAGAACGAGGTCGCAGCCGGCGCGCAAGGGGTGGTGTTTGGGCGCAACGCTTTACAAGTTGAAGACCCCATCCGGTTTCAGGCCGCGTTGATCGAGGTTGTAAAACACGGCGTCAAACCTGAGGATGTGTGGCAGTAGCAGCAAATGACGAATATGCTCTTTGAAATCAAGGCTGTCGATCGCGAGTGCTACATCACTCGACTGCGGGATTTCCTGCCCGACCGGCTGATCGATATCCACACGCATGTGTGGCTGGACAAGTTCAAAGCGCGCGACCCGAACGCCCCCGTGCGCACGGTAAGTTGGCCGTCCCTGGTGGCAAAGGATTGTTCGCTTGCAGACCTTGATGAGACGTATCGATTGTTACTTCCCGGTAAGCGCGTTGTTCCGATGTTATTCAGCAGTCTTGCCAGTGAAGACGATGTGGATGGCGCAAACGCCTACGCCAGCGAATGCGCGACCCACAGCGGTTACCCGGCGTTGATCTTTGCCGCTCCGCAGTGGAGTGCGCAGGAGTTTGAGAACCGCATCCTGGCGGGCGGGTTTGTCGGCGCGAAAGTCTACATGACGATGGCCGACCGATACATCCCGATCCGCGAAATGCGCATTTTTGACTATCTGCCGCATCACCAGTTGGAAGTGCTCGACCGGCATGGTTGGATCGTCATGTTGCACATCCCGCGCGACGGGCGGTTGCGCGATGCGGTGAACCTGGCGCAGATGCTGGAGATCGAGCGTCGTTATCCCAACGCGCAGGTGGTCATCGCGCACGTTGGCCGGGCCTACTGCAGCGAGGATGTTGGCGAGGCGTTTGAAGTGCTGGCGTCAACGCGCCGTATGCGCTTTGACTTCAGCGCAAATACCAACGCCGAGGTTTTCCAGCGGCTGATCCGCGCTGTTGGCCCCGCGCGCGTGCTCTTCGGCAGCGACATGCCCATCTTGCGCATGCGCATGCGGCGCATCTGCGAGGACGGTCGCTACATCAACCTCGTCCCGCGCGGGCTGTATGGCGATGTGTCAGGCGACCGCAATATGCGCGAAGTCGACGGCGCTGAGGCGGCGAGCCTGAGCTTCTTTCTATACGAAGAACTGGATGCTTTCCGGCGCGCGACCGAGGCGACCGGGTTGCAGGCGCAGGATGTCGAGGATGTCTTTTATAACAATGCGGCGCGGATGTTGCATGCGGCCGGTTTCCGTGGCGCGTTGTGAAACGCACCGCCGTTGCGGCGACAGGAGGATGTGGTGATAAAAGCGATCTCAGTCGGGCTCTTGCCCTTATACCTGAAGCTGTACGATGACACCTCACCGGAACACCGGCCGGGCGTCGAACGCTTTCGCGACACGATTGCGGCGGAGTTGCAAAAGCGCGGTCTGAATGTCGTCGTCGCGCCAGTGTGCCGCATCGCATCCGAGTTTCAGGCAGCCGTTCAGGAGTTCGAGGCGCAGGATGTAACCGCGATTGTCACGCTGCACCTGGCGTATTCGCCGTCGCAGGAGTCTGTCCCGTCGGTTGCTGCGACGCATCTGCCAGTGATCGTCCTCGACACCACCCCCACACTCGATTTCAGCCCGCGCCAGAGTCCTGATGAGATCATGCACAACCACGGCATTCACGGCGTGCAGGATTTCTGCAACCTCCTGATTCGTCATGGCAAGGGGTTTCAGATCGAGGCAGGGCACTGGGAGAAGTCCGACGTGCTGGATCGCGTGGTGACGCGCGCGCAGGCCGCGGCGCTTGCGCAAGCGATGCGCGCGGCGCGTGTGGGGCGAATCGGCAACGGGTTCAAGGGCATGGGTGACTTTGATGTGCCCGAACCAGTGCTGTCCGCAACCATCGGCATCACAACCGTGCCGATAACGCCGCAGAGTTTTGGTGAATTGGCTGCTCGTATCTCCGACATCGATGTCGCGGCTGAAGTAGCCTTCGACCGCGCTGCTTATACGCTCGACGGCGTCACACCGGAGGCGCACGCACTTACTGCCCGCGTGGGATTGGCTGCGCGCCGATGGATCGAAAACGAACGGCTGACGGGATTCACTGTGAACTTTATGGAGGCGACGCGCGGCGCCGGTGTCCCGGCCATGCCTTTTCTTGAGGCCAGCAAAGCGATGGGGCGCGGCATTGGTTATGCGGGTGAAGGCGACGTGCTCACTGCTGGCCTCGTCGGCGCATTGGGTTCGGTTTACCCGCAGGTGACGTTTACGGAGATGTTCTGCCCGGACTGGGCGAATGACACGATTTTTCTCAGCCACATGGGTGAGATGAGCATTAATCTGATCGAGGGCACGCCGCGCCTGCGGCAGAAGGTGTATGCATTTATCGATTCGTCAGATCCGGTGATGGCAGTCGGACGGTTCAAAGCCGGCGGCGCCGTTTGGGTCAACCTGGCCCCGGGGCCAGCCGATACCTTCACGCTGATCCTCGCGCCAGTCGATGTGCTGGAAGTGACAGGCGCAGATGCGATGGCCGATAGTATCCATGGCTGGATCAAGCCGCGCCGGCCGATCTCAGACTTTCTTGCCGCTTACAGCCGCTTGGGCGGCACGCATCACGCTGCGATGGTCTACAGCCATGGGTGCCATGGGCGCGAAGATCGCGAACTTGCCGCGTTATGCGCCTTCGGCGACATGATGGGTTGGAAGACCGCCATTCTGAAGTAATGTCGTTTCGGCAAGAAATATGCTGATACGGCAGACCAGTCAACTTGACTTTTCACGGTTTAAAGGCATAACATGAATTGACTTAAATAGTCAAACCATGATGTTTATCTTCGAGGTTTTACGATGATCAAATTGGGCGTTAACTCCGTGCTCTTCGGCGGTTTCGATTTTGCCACCGCCGCAAAGCACATCAAAATGGCTGGCTATGATGGCGTCGAGATTTCTGCCATCAAGGGAATGTGCGAACACCTGTCGCTGGATAACTGGAAGGCGCAGGCTGCAGAACTGAAGCAGATCGTATCGGATAACGGTCTTGAGTTCCTTTCAACCGAGGTTGCGTCGCTTGACGAAACGCGACTTCTATTGGCTTTCGAAGCGTGTGCGGCGATTGGCATACCAATCATCAACGTTGGCCCTGGCGGCAAGAGCAACGTGGAAGCCGACTTCGAGCGCACGATCGACATGCTGGCTAAAATGGCCGTAAAGGCCGAGGAATTCGGCGTCACATTGTGCTGCAAGGCGCACGTGGGCGGCGCGATCTATAACACAGCGACAACATTGCGCGCGATGGAGCGGGTGACGCATCCCGCCTTCGGGGTCGATATGGATCCCAGCCACATCTACCGCGCGGGCGAAAACCCCGCCGATGCGCTTGCGCCGGTTCTCAGTGCGACAAAGCACGTCCATATCCGCGATTGCAAGGGCCCCGGTCCAAACCCCGGCACACCGCCGAACCAGGCCTGCGGGCGCGGCGATATCGACCTGTTTGCCTATTGCAAAGTCATGGTGGATGGCGGGTACAAAGGCCCGGTCTGTCTTGAGGTGATTGGCGCGAACCAGTTGGAACTCGCGCAGGTGGCAGTGATCGCTGCGGAGAGCTACGGTTACCTGAATGCCTGTTTGCGCATGCTGGGCGCGCGTTGAGTGATCTTGAGGGGCGCGCGGCCCTCCGCGCCCCCTTAGTGTTGTCTGTAAACTCTGTATTTAATTGAGAGCACAAAATGAAAAAGAAACCCAATCTCATCTTGTTTGGAATCGACAGCTTGCGCGCCGACCACATGAGTCTGTTTGGCTATGAGCGCCTGACTACGCCTCATATCGACGAATGTGCCGCGGCGGGAACATCATTCAGCCGGGTTACCAGTCCGTCGATTCCCACCACGCCGGGGTACTCCTCGATGTTTACCGGCATGGACTGCTTTGGGACGGATGTTGTGGCATTGCGTCACGAAGGCGGGTTAGGCGCGCACGTGAAGACGCTGGCGGAAATCCTGGGAGAGCAGGGTTACAACACGAGCTGCGTGGGTTTCAGCGGCAACCCGGCCTCGCGCGGTTTTAAGAAGTATCTGGACTTCTCCGGATGGGGATCCTTTGACGAAGGCCGCAGCCCCAAGGCCGAAAACATGAATGCCGTTGCAATCCCGGAGTTAAAGCGCCTGGCTGTAGAGGACGAGCCGTTTTTCCTCTTCCTGCGCCACATGGATCCGCACTCGCCGTATTTGCCGCCGCTGCCTTTCGAGCGGATATTCTATAGCGGCGACGAGACTGATCCGAACAACAAGTCGCTTGAGGCGATGTACAAGTTCAAGCCGTTCTGCGATTACCTAGCCAGTTGGATCCCACCCGGATGCTCCGACAAGGATTATGTCATTGCGCAGTACGACGGCGCCATTTCTTACATGGACGCCTGTATTGCCAATATCCTCAGCCAGATTCAACAGCTTGGTCTGGAAGAAGAAACGTTGATCGTGTTCGATTCGGATCATGGCGAAACGTTGTATGACCATGATTGCTACTTCGACCATCACGGCATCTACGAAACCACGCTGCATATTCCGCTGATCTTCGTGTGGCCGGGGCATGTTCCCGGCGGTCAGATGGTTGATGACCAGTGCTACATGAAGGATATTACGCCGACGATTCTCGATCTGATGGGCGCTACCCCGAAGCCGAAGATCAAGTTCGACGGCCGCAGCCTGGCGCCGTGGATGTTTGGTGAGCCGCGCGTCGTCGAGTCGGAGACATACATTACTGAGGCGACCTGGATGCGCAAGCACGGCTGGCGCACGCCGCAGTGGAAGTACATGCACGCGTTGGAGCCCGATTTTCACTTCAAGCCCGAGATCGAGTTGTACGACATGATTGCTGACCCGGACGAGAACCATAACCTCGCGGCGGAGCAGCCTGAAGTTGTCAAGATGCTTGAGGAGCGCATGCTGGCTCATATCGCGCGGCGCACCAAAGCGACGGGACGACCGAACCCGATGTACACGAACCTGAACTGGCATGGCAAGGGCACAGGGCCGTTCAAGACATCAGAAGAAGCTTACAACGCGATGTATATTGGCTCGCCCAAACAAGCGAGCGCGCTACAGGCGAAAGAATTGACCACACAACGCGGAGCCGCGAAACTCTGACCTGCACTGAGCTAACAATGTTGATCACGATCATCGGCCGGGGTCATTCCGGCACGCGCGCCATTTCACACACGTTGATGTCGAGTGGCGTGTTTATGGGCGGTCTGTTGAACGAATCCGGCGACATGCTGCCGCCGGATGATCTCTATGAAGCCTGCCGGGTGATGGCGAAATACGTCGTCTACAAGGGCGGGTTGGAATGGGACTTTGCGGCCTTGCACACTATGCCGATCGATCCGGCGTTTACCCGCCTGGTCGAGTCGTATCTGGCACAGGTCTTTAGCAACCGATCTGAGCACAAGGGATGGAAGTTGCCAGAGACGACGTTGATTTACCCGTGGATTGTCAGGATGTTTCCTGACATCCACTATATCCACTGGGTGCGTGATCCCCGCGATAGCATCATGGGCGCGCATCTGACGGACGACCTTTCGGATTTCGGCGTCCCTTACGAGAAGACCGACGACGTGCGGCTGCGTCGGGCGATCAGTTGGAAATATCAGCGCGAGATCGTCAAGGCGACCCCGACGCCACAATATACCTGCAAAGTTCGGTTCGAGGACTTCGTGCTGCAACAGGACGAAGTGCTGGAGAAGTTGCAGGAGTACCTGGGTATCCCACTTGGAAAGATCATTGTCCGGCCAGATACGGTCGGGCGCTGGAAGAAAGATAGCGGTGAGCATTACTTTGAGTTCTTCCAGGATGACATGACCGAGCTGGGGTACGCATCGTAAGCAGGAGAGCAACTATGTTGCGTGTTTGCGTTATCGGTTTGGGGCATATTGGGAATCTACATGCCTCGATCTACCAGGGCGACCCCCTGGTAGAACTCGTTGGGGTATGCGACATCCGGCTGGACCGCGCGAAGGCGGCCGGTGAGAAGTTCGGCGTGCCGCACTTTCTGAGTGCGCCGGAGATGTTGGCAGCCTTAAAGCCTGATTTGTGCAGCGTCGCCACAGGCGGTTTTGAATACAGCAGCGACCACTATGAGCCGACCATTCAGGCGCTCGAAGCGGGTTGTCACGTGCTGTGCGAGAAGCCCATCTCGAATGACATCGCCAAGGCCGCGGAGATGGTGCGCGTGGCGCGCGAGCGAAACCGTTGTTTCGGCCTCGATTTCAACCACCGCTTCACGCCGGCTGCGCGCTATGCGAAGAAGTGGCTCGACGAGGGCCGGCTGGGCAGCCTGTTGTTTGTCAACATGGCCTTGTGGATCGGGCGACCCGAGGACATGGATTCGCCCTTCTATCACATGAAGGCGCTTAATCCGCACTCGGTCGATATGATGCGCTACTTCTGCGGTGATATCGAGAAGGTGCAATGCTTCGCGATGAAGTCGCCTGGTCGCTGGATGTGGAGCACGGCATCGTGGAACATGCTCTTCAAGAACGGCATGGTCGGGCACCTGACCAGCAGCTACGACATCGCGCGCGGTCATCCGATGGAGCGGTGTGAGGTGGCTGGGACAGAGGGACGCATGATCGTCGACGACATGTGGCGCGAGGCCACCTTGTTTCCCGCCGGCAACCCGATCAAAGAGGTGTACACCAATCCGGTCTTTGGCGGCTACCGTGACTTTGATGACACCTTCCGCGAGCGTATTCACTGTTTCGCACAGCAGGTCGCGGATGGCGTCGCGCCGGAGAATATTGATGGATCGGGCGCAGCCGGATTGGCGGCGCAGAAGGTGATCCACGCCGGCATCGAGTCGCTGACCACAGGTCAGATCGTTACTGTGAACTAACATGAAATTGGGTCAACAGCCCTTGCTGTGGCTGTTGACTCGTCGTCACTATGGCAACCGTCGGTTATCTCGGGTTGGATATCGGCGGCACTGGCGCCAAGGCCGGTGTGTATGGCCGCGACGGTTCGCAACTCGGCTATGGTTACGCCCGTTACTCGCCGAGCGTCTCACCTGAGGGATACGTCGAAATCCCCATCGAGGTGATCTATCGCGCGGCGCGCGACGCGACAAAACAGGCTGCGAGCGCGAGCCGTGCGCCTATCGCTGCCATGTCGATCGCGACGCAGGGGCAGACGTTTGTCGTCCTCGACGAGGCCGACAATCCCCTCTACCCTGCGATCCTGTGGTACGACAGCCGCGCCACGATAGAAGCTGCGGAACTTCAAGCCGCGATTCACGCAGGTCGCGCGTCAGATGCCGAGGAGCCGCTGATGGAGGCGATATCCGTCGCGCCCAAAGTGTTGTGGCTGCGCCGGCATAAGCCACAAGCCATGTCTCGTTCCCGTCGTATTCTGCTACTGCCGGACTATTTCAATCGACTCCTGACAGGCGAAGCTGTAACCGATCCTTGCACCGCGTCGACCACTGGTTTGTATGCCGAAGGCGCAGAGGATTATGACGCCGTCGCACTGGCAGCCGCGCAGATCCCGCGCGGCGCGTTGGCGCGGATCGCCGAGCCGGGAACCGTGATCGGGCGTGTGTTGCAGACTGCTTCGAGTCCCTTTGGGAGTGTTGCCGCTGACTGGGGGTTGTCGCCTGAGACGATCCTCGTTACCGGAACCAACGATCAGTATGCGGGCGCGCTGGGCGCCGGCAACTGCGCGGATGGAATCCTGAGCGAGACCACGGGCACGTGTCTGGCGCTGGTGACGCTATATCGTTTACCCGGCGACGGTTTGATCGAGTCGCCCGGATTGTTGCGCGGGCGATTCCCGATACCGGGTTTTGGTTTTGTGCTGGCGTATGCCAAGACCGCCGGACTGGTGGTAGATTGGTTTCATCAGGCGTTTGCGCGGGGCAGCAGCCTGGCCGAACTCGAGGCGCGCGCGGCGCTTGCGCCGATTGGAAGCAACGGTCTCACGATGCTCCCGCATTTTGACGGGATGGTGTCACCGGTTCCCAACGCGGCTTCGCGCGGCGCGATGTTGAACCTGGGGTTGAATCACACCCAGGGCGATATGTTCCGCGCCGTATTGGAATCCATTGCGTTCTGTCTGCGGGAGAATATCGAGACTATGCAGGCGCATGGGCTTGCTCTAGCCACCGTTCGCTCTATTGGCGGCGGCGCAAAGAGTGATCTGTGGATGCAGATCAAGGCAGATGTGACGGGGCGGTCGCTCGAACGACCACAGATCACAGAATCGGCGACGCTCGGCGCTGCAATGCTTGCGGCTGTGGGCGCGGGCGACCATGCGACACTCCGGGATTGCAGTGCGGCGTTTTATCGCCCCGGACGGGTGTTTACGCCGGACTTACGCCGGCACGAGCAATACGCACAGCCATATGGACAATATCGCAGATACTATCAGGAACGCTATGGTGCGAGTAGTTATACGAGGTGAAAGATGGCAGGTCAACGGGTGAAGCTGGGTTTTTGTCCGATCGGGAAGTTTGTATTCAGCCACGAAGACGCATTGCGTTACAAGGCGTTGATCGAGGCGAAATTGCAGCAATGGGGCGTCGATTACGTGTCCATCGACGGCGTGTTGCCTGATGGCATGGTGCGCGACCAGGCGCATGTTGACCCCGTCGTCGCGCATTTCAAGCGTGCCGGTGTGGATGCCGTGTTTATGCCGCACTGCAACTTTGGCACCGAGGGCGCGGTGGGGATGATCGGCGCGAAGCTTGGCGTGCCGGTGCTGCTATGGGGGCCGCGTGATGAAGCCCCGCTGCCCGATGGGCGCCGCCTGCGCGATACCCTGTGCGGCATGTTCGCATCGAGCAAGGTGCTGCACAAGCTCAACGTGCCGTTCACCTATATTGAGAACTGCGGCGTCGATGACCCGGCATTCGCGCGTGGTGTCGATCAATTTCTGCGCGCGGTCAACGTTGCGGACGCGTTGCGCCGGGGCATGCGCATCGGGCACATCGGCCAGCGCATCGACTTCTTCTGGACCACCATAGTGAACGAGAGCGAGCTACTCGAACGTTTTAAGGTTGAGGTGCTGCCGTTCGACATGGTGGAGTTCGTGCGCCGCGCCAAAGAACGCGCGCGCAAGAACCGCACCGGATACCTGACCGAGTTGACCGAGTTGAAACAGAGCGCTGAGATCGTCGGATTCGATGACGACGCGCCGATGATCAACGTCCTGGCAACGCGCGACGAGATGATGGAACTGGGCGACAAACACGCACTGGAAGGCTTCGCCGTGCAGGACTTCAATTCACTGGTCGACGAGATGGGCGCGTACTGCTTCTACGCCGACAGCGCAGTAGCCGATCACTACGCGCTTGGCTACGAGTCGGACATCCACGGCGCGATAACGGGTGTGTTGCTGCAGCGAGCGTCGTTTAATCAGGCGCCGACCTATCTGGTCGATCTGACGATCCGGCATCCAACCAACGACAACGGCATCCTGCTCTGGCACGCTGGCGCGCCGCTCTCGATGCGCGATGAATCGGACAGCGTGAAGATCGGCCATCACTGGATACTGCCCAGCCCGCTTTCCGGCATGCCGCACTTCCGGCTGCGCGGCGGACCGATCACTGTAGCGCGTTTTGACGGCGACCGCGGCGAGTACCAACTGGCGATTGGTCAGGGCAAGTCAACTGATGGGCCATACACACAAAACAACTATGTGTGGATGGAAGTGGACGACTGGCCGCACTGGGAGCGCACGATCATGCAGGGGCCGTTCATCCATCACACCGGCATGTCCTACGGACAATACGGTGATGCGCTGGTCGAGGCATGCAAGTACGTGCCAGGTCTGGAGCCAGTGCGCCTCGATCGAACCCGTTAGTCGCGTTCGCGCGAGCGCGAGTAGCAAAACAGGAGGATGATGACGATGAATCTCTTCGACTCGAATCTGTATCTGGGCAGGCCGACGCGCGGCGCTTACGCGCCTGCGGCCACGGCCGTTGAACTGCTGGCCGAGATGGATCGGCAGGGGATCGGGCGCGCACTGGCGTGGCATGTGGCGCAACGCGATGTGTCGCCGGTGACCGGGAACGCGATGCTGAGCGAAGCCATTGCCGGGCAGCCTCGCCTGTATGGGTGCTGGACTATCCTGCCGCCGCAGACGCGCGAGGTGTTTCGGAAGGGCGAGGATTTCTTCGCAGGCATGGGGCGCAACCGCATCATCGGCCTGCGCGCTTTCCCCGGACAGCACAACTTTCTGCTAAACCGGCAGGTGTTTGGCAAATGGCTGGACGTGATCGCCGCGCGCCGCATCCCGTTGCTGTTGTCGCTCGAAAACGGCGTCACATGGCCAATGGTGTACCAGTTGCTTGAGGCGTGCCCGACGTTGACATGTGTATTGTGCGACATCGGCATCTGGGGCGTGGACCGGTACACCTGGCCGTTGCTCGAAAACTACCCGAATGTGTGCCTGGAGACGAGTCTGGTCGCGCTTGAGGATGGCGGTATGGAAGCGACGGTCGCGCAGTATGGGGCGGAGCGGTTGCTGTTTGGCAGTGCGTTTCCCGCGCGTTATCCTGAAAGCGCAATTCTGCAGCTTCGCCATGCCGAAATCTCGGACGAGGACAGGCATAAGATTGCCTCTACGAACCTCGAACGACTGATTGCGCAGGTTGCGCTGGAGGCCGAGAAGTAAATGAGCTATGCAACCTTAAAAGAAGCGTTCTACGCCGAGGGCGCCGTGACCGATTGTCCGGTGTACGACTTGCACGGGCACATGGGCGCGTACTATGGCATCTCCTTTCCACGACCCGACGCCGCTGGGATGGTGCATGCGATGGATCGCGCCGGCGTGAAGCTGCTGGTGTTCTGTCACCACGGCACACTGATGACGCCCGATGTTGGGAACGCAGCGAACATCGAGGCAGTGCGGCGTTACCCCAAGCGCCTGCGCGCTTATTGCGGCATCAACCCGAACTATCCGGACGTGATCGCGCGCGATATCGCGGAGTACGACCAGTATCCCGATGTGTATGTGGGCGTGAAGATGCTGGCCGATTACCACGGCTACGCGCTGACCGATGCGCGTTATGCGCCGGCGTGGGAACTGGCTGACCGCAACGAGCTTTTAGTGCTGATTCACACGTGGGGCGGGAGCCTTTACGACGGCCCGGCGATCGTGCGACAAGCGGCGGAGCGATACCCGCATGCGCGCATCTTGATGGGGCATTCGTGCCACGGCGAATGGGACAAGGCGATTGCGCTGGTGAAGGAATTTCCTAACCTGTATTTCGAGTTGTGCGCCGTATTGGACGAACGCGGCGTGCTCGAACGGTTTGTGGGTGAAACCGGTTCGGAGCGCATCCTGTTTGGCACGGACCTGCCGTGGTTTAACCACCACTACTACATCGGTTCCGTTCTTGGCGCGCAGATCAGCGACGAGGACAGGCACAACATCCTGCATCGGAATGCGGAGAGGTTGCTTGCGAAGTATGAGTTGTAACCATATCCCTATCATGCGCAGGAGGGTGAAGCTTTAGCTGGGATCATTGTTCAGCGAGGATGTGGCTGGTGACGCCGAAATGTCACAACAGGCGGCGGCACCCGGCTGAAGCCATCGACCTCCATGCGTGCGCAGGAGGTTGAAGCTTTAGCTGGATACGTCGATCACCCAGCGCGTAGCTTGTGATATGGATATGGCGCAACCGGCAGCCGATGAATTCAAAACATGAGATCAGAACTGAACAAGACTTTGCTAACCATATTGTCCAGTCTGTCAGCACTGATCCCGCTGGTCAGTGGATCTTCGTCGCCGATCAACTCAATACCCATAAATCCGAAGCCTTGGTGCGGTTTGTTGCTGAGCGCTGCGCTATTACGGTTAACTTGGGCATCAAGGGCAAATCTGGCATTCTCAAGTCGATGGCATCCCGCGCAGAATTCTCGCAAGACACGAGCCATCGTGTTCGCTTTGTTTACACGCCAAAGCATTCTTCGTGGCTCAATCAAATTGAGATTTGGTTAAGCATTTTGGTGCGCCGCTTGCTCAAGCGCGCCAGCTTTACATCGATGGGACGCAAGGGCGGCAAGTCCGCGAGTGACGCGGTGCGCCGCTTGCTCAAGCGCGCCAGCTTTACATCCAAGCAGGACATGCGCCAACGTATCCTAGACTTCATCACCTATTTCAATCAGACGATGGCCAAGCCTTGCAAATGGACGTTCACTGGACGTCCGCTGGCGAAGTGAATTCTTGTCGACCATTTCCGCAGACGTGTACTAGCCATTCCTTACATATCTTACATTTGTAACTTGACAGATATTGGTTAGCTGCCTATACTTTTTTATACAACATTTCTTGTGCCTGGGTTTTGACCAAACTTCTATTAAAATCGGCGTTGAGTGGGCTTCAATTCCAGGACAAGGTACTCTGCATCTGGTTAAGGAGGATATTCATGGGTTCCGGGAGACAAACAAGTCGTCGTTTGCCAGTGTACATCCTAGCTGATCGTTCAGGCTCAATGGCAGGTGAACCGATTGTAGCGGTTAACCAAGGCTTGCAATTGCTCAAGAATGATCTTGAGGGCGAACCCCGCGCTGTGGAAACGGTGTGGATCAGTGTTATTTCTTTCGGTGGGCAAGCTCAGGTCGAGGTACCATTGACAGAACTTATGGCTTTCAACGCTCCCACATTGAATGCTGAAGGTAGCACCCCACTGGGCGAAGCGCTCCGGCTCTTAAACAGATCTATCGATAACGACATCATCGTCACGACTGGCGTTCATACTGGAGACTATAAACCCCTAATTTTTATATTCACAGATGGGGATCCCACTGATGATTGGCGAACACCGGCAAGAGAACTTAAGCAGCGCACCCAGGCAAAAACGGCCAATATCATAGCCATCGGTTGTGGTCCCAGCGTCAATGTAAACAATCTAAAAGAGATAACTGAGAGCGTGATGCTCATGGAAAATGCCACATCTGGCAGCTTTACAAGCCTCGCGATTTGGATGTCCCAATCAATAAAGGGTGTCTCTATGAAAGCCGGGACGATGAATTCATCTACAGGTTCAAGCGGTGCCCCGCCTGCGCCCATTGACTTACCTCCTCCTCCTGGCCCGGGTTTCAAGATTGTTCTATAAAGCATGTGAGTTCCTTAGGATTCAGCTTTCCAAGCATATTACAAAAAGGAAACAGCATTCCATGAGTACAGAAAGTCCCAATGATTCCAGCGGGGGTATAGCTAGGAAGACCAACAAAGAGGTCAATATCCCGCTAGTGGAACCAAGCGTCGAGGAGCCTGCTGCATCAAGTTCTCATAATCAGCCACCGAAACAATCTGGATCAAGCGATTTACTGCCAACCCAGTATAAGCAAAATCCAAACGCGAATATTGGCTCAACACAGAAGTCAGCGAGCCAGACGCCAGTTTCTTTTGAACGTGGTCAGGGTACAAAGCCACAACTACCTCAGCAGACACTTAGTAGCCCTAAAACAAAACCAACTGATAACGTAACGCAGTCGGAGCCACCTGTCGTACGGTTACTTGATGAGGAGGTGTTGCAGAAATCGCGTTCACTATGGCGTGAGGTGGAACCAAAGGATATGAATGACCGGGTCGAGCACGTGGCTACCGATCATAAGATACAAGACGGCATGCAAATTGTCGCGGCCAGCCGACGTGGAAAATCGCATGCGCAGGATGGCAAATACCGGGAAGATGCTTTCTCGCTGGCAATCTCGGGCGATTGGCTTGTGGCGGCAGTGGCAGATGGGGCGGGAAGTAAACCGATGGCACGAGTCGGCGCGCAAGTTGCTTCCCAAGCGGCCATCGATCATCTCTGCCAAACCCTGAGTAAGCCACCGAAGGATGATGACACAATTAAGCATTTGCGTGGGGCGTTGACAGGAGCGTTGGTCCATGCGTTGGCGTGTGTAAGCGCAGAAGCTGCGTATCGTGGTTCGCAAGTTGATGTCAATGACTTCGCCTCCACATTATTACTACTTGCCTATCGCCAGACTTCTGGGAATCCGCTGGTTGGAATCGCTCAAATTGGTGATGGGGGCATTGCTGCCATGCTAAAGTCGGGTCAGTGTGCTTTACTCGGCAAGGCGGATCATGGCAAGTTCGCCGGTGAAGCCCTATTCCTCACCAGTGGTGAGACCATGCTGACATGGGTAAACCGCGTGCAGATTTTGGAACTGACCGAGCCTGTCCATCTTGTTCTGGTTGCCACAGATGGTGTACTGGACGATTTCACTCCTTCCTTTGGTACTTTGGCTAATCTATTTCATGAAATCGAACCTATACGAGAAGCCACTGCGCCAGAAGAGTGGCTTTCAAGTTGGCTTACATATGAAAAACGCAGTTCCTTCGACGACCGTACGATGGCAGTTCTTTTCCCGAGATCAATGAGTTGAATCGAGCATGAATGTCACATTGCAGAATGGCTCGACTTTGACTTGTCGAGATGAAGTATTCGGTAGCGGTGCCGATGGCGAGATGCATTTGACCGCCGATGGCAAGTCGTTGGCCAAGTTGTACCATCAACCCGAGTCTTGGCGCTTAGCAAGCCTCGAGGCCATTCTCGACCGCTTCAACGCAGTCAAAGGCGATAGTTATTGGGAGCAAACACTGTGTTGGCCCACCGCCATAGTCAAGGCACCGCGCCTGGGCATTGTCATCCCCCGTGCGGCAAACGGGCTAAAAAAGATGGCGTGCTTTATTGTGCCGAAATGGCTCAAGTATCATCCGGAAGATACAGGCAGTTTACATGGACGCCTTGCCGCCGCAATAAAGGTCAGCCGTGCAGTCCGGCGCCTGCACTTTAAAGGCTTATGCCATTCCGACCTTTCTGAAAACAACATATTCGCAAATGCCAGTGATGGGCGGGCTTATGTGATCGACATTGATGGATTGGTCGTCCCTGACTTACAAATAGCGCACGCAGTGGTCATGGGTAGCCGTGGTGTAATGGCGCCCGAAATTGTAACGGGTAAAGTGCAAGCGCCCTCTGTGATGACAGAGCGCCATACCTTGGCTGTCCTGATCTATGAGATGCTGTTATTACGACATCCCTTGCTTGGTGGCAAAGTATACGATAAAGAACCGGACAGAAATGAAACTCTGCTGCTTGGTGAACGCGCATTGTTTGTTGAACATCCAACGGATCAAACCAATGCTCCATTACTTCCTGATTATGCCTGGTGCCCTCAGCCGTTCTCATGCAGCTTGCTGGGTCCTGCAGTCAATAAGCTGTTACAGCGCACATTCATTGAAGGATTGCAGCAGCCAGGTAAACGGCCTCTTCCAGCCGAGTGGGAAAGGGATCTCGTGCATCTTTCCGATACGTTAGTGGCGTGCCTAAACCCGAAGTGTCCAATGAAAACATTTCCGCTGCCTGATATGAGTGTGGGCAAAGCAGCGATGAAATGCCCGTGGTGTAACACCCCCTTGCGTGGATTTACGGTTACTGTACTCCGCTGGTATACACAGGTGCCGAATCAGCCAGGCATTTATCGTCCGGACGGAACACGCAAGGTTGCTCTGCCAGATGTAACCCTACATGAATGGCATATCCGACCCAACAAGCTACCCGGCCCAGGCGTTGAGGATAAGCCGCTGGCTTCTTTTTGCCGCGTGCAAGATAAAAATGGTGCTACACGCCTGGTGCTCCTGAACCAACAGCTACCATACCTGGAAGCGGCGGATCCAGGTGATCGGTGGAAAACGATCCGCGTCAACGAAGCTGTGGAAATGAAAGACAAACGCAAACTGAGATTTGGCTTGCCAGGCATGACGCGCGATGCAGTAGTTGAATTGTTGAGTTTTGCATGAAGACATTTGATCTGACGCAGACACTAGCTCAAGCTACTCCAGGTTCGGAAGTGCAGGTTGTGGCTGGAGAGTTTAATGGCACATGGGTGCTCGATCGACCTGTGCGACTGGTCGGTGTTGGCCCTGCTAGTGTTTTATGGGCAGGTAATGGTCCCGTTCTTAGGATACTATCTCCGGGCGTTCAATTGGAGGGGCTATCCATAGAAGTAACCGACCAGCAAGACGGCATTGCGCTTGTTATCGAAGAACGTGCTTTCTCCAAACTGCCCACTTTTACGCGCGTGCGCGTAAAGGGTAGTGTAGAAGGATTAGGTCTTCGACGACATTGGCGTGTCCCGTCGGTGATCGACATTGGACGTGTTATGCTGGGGATGATTATCAGGCGAACTATTGGATTGGATGTATCGGGTCCTGTCGATATACGTCCCGATCTTGCTGGGTTGAAGGTGCTCGTGCGAGATGAAGCGGACGGGAGATTAACTCTGCAGCTTGAACTCAACAGCTCCGAATTGAGTCCCGGTACCTTGCTGGACGGTTGTTTAGAAATCGAAGCTCAAGGGTTGATCAGCCAAATACGCCTGACTGGCCATATTGAACCATTGGACAATCTACCGCGAATCAGCCAGGGCGGAACCGCTACTTCGCCACTGGATCTACTAAATCAAGTTGAGACTCGTCCCAGGCCAATAGCTCCAGCGCCGTTCGAAACCAGGCGTCAATCGGCACAAAATAGGCCACAATCGCCAACAGGGCATACAGCCGAGTCTACAACGGAGCAGGAGTTGCCCGAGTCAACCGACGATGAGTTATCCTGGGTTGAATCTTTGATGCAGGAAGCTGATGCTGCCTTAAAGCAGGATGACACTGATAAGGCAATAGCGCTACTTAGTCAAGGGATTTACTTGAAACCGAACGAGGTAAAACCTCACGCGCAATTGGCGCTGGTTTACAGCAGACGAGGGAACTTTGATGCAGCGCGTGGTGAATGGGAGCGTGTGTTTGCATTGGATCTAAAGTATCCGCACGCGTATCGCGAACTGGCAAATTGCTATAACCAACTCAATCTTTTCGACCAAGCCATTCATCTGTTGGAACAGGCACTGCGCTTTCCTGAGAACAAGCAGGGACCTGAAACGTTGAGAGCTCTGGGTATGGCGTATTCAAAAGCCGAGCGTTTTGATGAAGCTATATGGGCACTTGACCAAGCACAAAAGATAAAGTTCGATCCGAAACTGGCTGCTCTGCATAAGGTTTGGGAACAGCAACTCAAAGCAAAACAAGGTTGAAACTGAGATGCAAACTGATAACAGCGCCATCATAGTGATCGTTGCACTACTTTGTGCTATCGCGGCATTTATCATTCTCCTGATTAGTATTTTTAAGTCTGTCCGAATTAGAGCAAATCCTGATTATTACCAGCGGTTGATGGGCCGCGCAGAACATGCATTCGCTGAACCCAATGCAAAAAAAGCCCGTTCAATATACATTCAGGTTACGAAGGGAATCCGTCGAGTTAAGAATCCTTCCACAGATCTATTAAGCCTTCTCGGTCAAGCCTACTTGGCAATTGGGAATCTAGATCATAAAACCAGCCATGTCCAGGAAGCGCTCCAATCGTATTGCGAGGCTATTCGTTATATTGCTGTTCCCGCCGAGGTCGTACGCCTCGTAAGTATGGAATATGCGGCAAACGAGAAAGTAACATCTGATGCGGTAAACGCTTACATGCTTCACATTGCAAGCATACGAAACGAGGACTTAGTTGAGGATAAGGTTCTGCAATTCTTGGAGCACTGGAGTCGTAGTGAGTCAACAAAGGAACCTGCTGGATCCAAAGCAGTCATTGCACTGAACCAACGCCTAATCGGAGTAGATCCAAGATACGAATGGTCACATTATTCTCTAGGACTGGCGCTAATGCAGTCGGGGCGCATTCCTGAAGCTATTGTGGCGTTTCAGGAAGCAGAGAAACTCGTCCCGACACGACCGGAGACGCCATTCAATCTTGGGATGCTTCACTATGCTCAGAAACAACCAGATCTGGCCTACAAGTCGTTCAAGCGTTCTCTTGGTCTGAATGCTCAGCAACCTCAGGCGCTTTATCGAGTCGGCGCGTTATTGGTTGACAAAGCGGGTAAGAATCCCGAAACCATGCAACAAGCATTGGAAGAGGCAAGCACCAGCCTGCAACGCGCCTGCGAGTTGGAAGATATGCGCGCGGATTACTGGTACATGCTTGGGCACGCAGAATTGCTGCGCAATAAACTCGATGCGACGCGTCGTGCATTTATGAAAGCAGCTTCAATTGAGCCAAAGAATTCAATCTACCTTATGGCTCTTGCACATCTTCTGATACAATTGAACGATCAGCCAGCAGCAATTATGGCACTGCGCCAGACATTGGTTGCCGATCCCAAGCATACCCTTGCCCATTTTAACCTTGCCCAACTTTTGTTTGGTGCCGGTAATTTTACCGAATCGGAAAAACACTACCGGAATGTACAGGAACTTGATCCTAAACATGTCGCAGCAAAAATCGGACTTGGGCGGAGTCTTTATGGGCAGGAGCGCTGGGGTGAAGCAATTCACGAACTGCGCCTGGTTCAGGATCCGGGCCAAGAAGGATTGTACGCACTTGCAAGGGCTCTTAGTCGTAATAGCGCGTTTTCAGATGCAATAACGGTCTACGTGCATTGGTTAGAAGTGTATGGCCCAGAGATTAATGCGTTTTTTTATCTTGGTTGCAGCTATGCTCATTTGGGTGATTGGGAACAGGCCATCGTTGCTTATGAGCAGGCTGAGCAGGAATCAATAAAGCAGAGCACCACAAGAAGCGATATTGCGCTCTATTGGGGTTTGGGACTACTTCAACTTGACCAATTGGAGAAGGCACAACAAGTGCTTGGCAGCGCCATTGCTATTACACCAAATGATGTACAGGTTCTCTATATCAATGGTTTACTCGCATTGCGTAAGGGGGCAAAAGACTATGCAAAAGAGCTGTTTTCAAAGATATTGACGCTCAATCCGAACTATGCTCCTGCACACTTGGCGTTAGGTATGCTAGATGAAAGAGATGAAGCATACGACCATGCCATACTTCGTTACACGAAAGGTCTGGGTTTATGGCCCGAGTGGAAATGGGCGCAAAACCGGCTAGGCATTACTCAAGCCAAAAAAAGGGATTGGCCATCGGCGCATAATACTTTGTCTGCTGTAACACGACTTGATGCGACCAACAATGAGTTACTGGCATACCTCGGTTTGGTGCAGTCAAAACTCGACCGGCACGGGGAGGCGTTGAAAATCTGGCAGTCGCTAAGTGGTGGTTCTCCTCAGGATCAAACCCTAAGCATTAACATCGCCGTGTCGTCATATTATCTCGGTCGAAAGTGTTTTGAGGTGCGGGACTATAGGTCTGCAATCCAGCATTGGCGGTGCTGTGTGCAGGAACAACCCAACATTTCTGAGTTCCGCGCATGCCTAGTCGAAGCATACCTATGCGATGGATTAGGTGCACTGTTTGAAGGTGATCGATCGGAGAATGAGAGGGTTACCATTCGTCAGACGCTGGAGAAAGCGGTAGAGCTGGATCCAGTAGACCCTCGTTCGCGTTACTATTTAGGGCTGGAGGCGCTGACGACAAATAATGCGGCGCGTGCGATTGCATATCTTCAGCCATTAGCGCACGATAGGCCCCGAGAGTCTCGATATACGTATCATCTCGCATTGTCATTCTTGTTGGCGGGAGACGCACAGAGTGCGATGCCATTGCTTGATGGGTTAATACCAGAGGCAGCCCTTTATAGTCCCGGTTTGCAGATTGCTGCTGGCAATGCCGCGGTCCTGCAAAATCGTTGGGAAGATGCACTGGTTTTTTATTGTCGTTCGCTGCAGTATTAAGCAAATCACCCGAAGTAAACCCAACCCTCAAATAAACCTAAAAATGTTAATCATGACTATCTACCGCAAGGAGTATATCGAAGAGTAACTACAGGAGAGGAATTTCAGACTTATTCCAGTAATGCAGTTCAATTATCTGAAAGCGAGCTAGTTTTGGTTGGCGTGTTTTACGATCTATAGGATATAGATTGCAATATAGTTTTATGAATTGATTCATAAATATAACTGAAGATACAAAATAATGCTGTGAGACTTTAGATTATGGAACAATCCACTGTAGTAAATCGACCACCCCAGACTGAGTCAATAGTGGTGAAAGGGAAAATGTGCTTCATGGCAGGCTGCCAGAATGTTGCCATCGCCCGCTGTACTCAGTGTAACAAGCCATTTTGCGCAACTCACGGTGGCTTGATTGAAAATAAAACGTCACGCTGTCTTATATGCCAACAACAGACATTCGACAGGATACTGGCAGGGGCAGCCAGAACGAATCATTTAGATGCAGCGGTCGATACAATTACAGTTTGGGCGCAAGGGGATAATGCCTCGCCGGTGGCGCAACGCGCCTTGGGCTTGTTATATGCACACTTGGGAAACTGGGAGGCAGCGTTGTCATTGCTGAAGACATTGCCAGGAGCATCATCAAATTCCTCTACACTGGACGCAGACTTAGCACAAGTCTATTTACAACGGGGCGCACAAGCGATCACGAAAGATAATCTTCTATCTGCGGCGACTGATATCGTGGAATCACTGCGTCTCAATCCACAACTCGCCGATGCTCAGCGCATATTACCCTTTCTACGCAATTGGCAGGTTTTGGCACAAATCCGTGCCGGGGAAGTAGTTGCAGCATCCAGCGTATGGGAAATCCAGTTCGAGCAAGAGCCAACTAATCTGACACTGATCCACCATCTCGGAATTCTCTACTATCGAATTGCTTCAGAGATGGAAACAATGAACGATAAGATTTCAAAGAATGGATACGTGAAATCGCCTGCTGACACTAAAACTGTTGATGCTTTTTGGCGTAAAACCATTGCCCACTGGGCAGTTATTTTACGCAATTCCAGCTACTGGGATGAGTGGCGTCAGCAACGATTTGGTGCCACTGGAATCGCACTCACAGACGAGGATATCGTGGCAGCTCGAAACAACATGGAAGAACGATTACTGCGCGATTTTCGTGACTATGCCTCAAACTGCGAATCTGCTGGCAAAACTGACGACGCCGCGCGTTTTCACGAGTATGAGCTCTTATGGGGTCTCGAATTGCACACCACAAAACTTATGCGTGAGTGTGTGCTGGAATATGCAGTTAAAGATTGGCCCCATGGTCTTGGATGCGGTCCGATCATGCTAGAACGCTTAGGCAAACTCACAGCCAGTAAAAACTTGGTTGCTGGTCTGCGCCGTGCCGCATTATCTTTCCCGGATGGCATGGGGCATGAACTATCACAATATATATCAGCTATTGGCAGGTATTGTTATTTAATCAATGAGAACTATTTGGATCAAGCAGTCACGGAACTGGAAAAAGTCTCTGCCTGGCCCCAGACAAAGGAACTCTACACAACAGCACTTTGTGCCAAAGCACAAGAATTGGCACAACTTGGGCAATGGGATGAAGCGTTGTCTATATTTGAGAAGGCACAGCATAATGGAGCTAACCTGTCAACCCATTATTTGCTGATAGCAAACGGAAGTTTGAAGCGCGCGAAGGAGTTGCTGGCTAAGGATGATGACCATGGCCCAGTAATACGTTTACTTGAACTTGCCCTAAAACTGTTAGGTGATAACGCAGAGATTAAACAGAATCTCGCAGCAGTGTACGCTCAGAAGGCACGCATTGCTAATAACGCAGACCATTATGAAGAAGCAGCTGAGTATATCCGCATTGCACTCAAATACGATCCAAGTGAACCTCAGACTAAGCACTGGGCAAGAGTCACTATGGCCAATCTCGCCGGCTCCATTGTCGATGGTAATCCAGACCGGGCCATTTCCCTGTTAAAGGAAGCACTTACTTATGAGCAAGATGAGCAAGTAGCAAAAATGCTCTCTCATTTTGCGTTCAACCACTCGGTGACACTTGCTCGAGCCAAGAATCGCGAACGCGCAGTCACGTTCATGCGCGACTTTATTCAATACAATCCTGAAGCAAAAGCCAACCCGACTATTGATGAAGCCAGGGAAACGCTTCAAAGGTTTTTCTTAGTCGAGGCTTCAGAAAATGCGGAGAATAATCAGTTTAGCCAGGCTATCGACTTAGTCAAAGAAGCTTTAAATTATCTTGACGACTCGACTGGACGAGGCTTTCTGGCACAACTCCTGCTGAAGGCCGGACGGTATGATGAAGGTATTAAGACAATGCAGGATGCCGTTAACCGAGATCGAAGCAACAAGGAACTGCGACACTCATTGTGTGTCATGTTGCACAATCGAGGGATTGAACTGGCTAATCAGGATAAATATGATCAGGCGATTAATTACCTTCGTCAAGCTTTGCAGATTGAGAGTGATCCTGCAACTAAAAGTAACTTATCAGCAATATACAAAAATCGCGCAGTAGAAAGGATAAATAGAGGGGATCGAAGCGGAGCAATTTCCGATCTCCGTGATGCTCTGAACTACAACCCAAGTGACTATGAATTAAAGAGCTTGCTTAATCGAATAAACTGAGGTGCCTAGAAATGCCATTCCCTGAGATATCACCATATGAAGTCTTGGAGCTTTCGCCTACTGCCTCGCTGAATGATATTCTAAAGGCATATCAGTTAGCGATTAAGAAAAAACGCTACCCTTCTGCCAAGATCACACAAGCATTCAATGAGCTAAAGAACACACGAAAACGTGCGGAACATGACCTGTTGACTTTTTCAAGTCTCGGTGATAGCTCTCAAGTACAACAACTTATCGCAAACCTGCCACCGGCTCGTTTTATTTCAGAAGAAATGACGCCATTGCCGATTACGGAAGGGATCACCGCAGTCGGCGCGAGCGTTCCAACTGACGACCTCAAGCAGATACCGTTATGTCCGCTGGAAGTGCGGATTCCTGCACAATACGAATTATTAACATTCGTTCTGCCTCTCATTCCAATTCCCTCCTAGAGGAAGTACCATGACAGATCCATTTTTGATTGTAGAGATGCCAGTGCCAGTGCCGGAGCGAGCCGCACAAGTCAATCTCGCTGAAGAGATCAGACAGTTGATGGTTCGTCGTGGCAAGCTCGAAGCTGCAATTGAAGTTGAACGCCAAACGAACATGAAAGCACAGCGAGATCTCTTGCTGGGTCTACTCGAGGTAGTTGATGCACTCGACCGCATCATTCAGCGAGGAACCAGCTCAGATGATCCCAAGCAAGCTCTGGAACGTATACGGGGTAATGTGGAATCCACGCGGCGACTGTTGTCTCAAAAGCTACAGAAGGAAGGCGTTTTGCGGATGGATTTAGTTGGTAAGCAACTTGAACCCAACCTGGCCGATATAGAAGGTTATCAGGATAGGTCTGAACTTCCCGACGAGACTATCATCCGCGATATTGTTACCGGATATAAGTGGAAGGATGAAGTACTCAGACGCGCCAAAGTGATCGTATCGCAAAGTCTATAGATACAAATCTGTCAAACAGGAGAACATAGATGCAACGAGCTCTTGGAATTGATCTCGGCACAACGAATTCGGTAATGGCGTATATGCACCGCGGTGAACCGAAGATTGTTCTTAACCGTGATAATCGCGACCTAACACCATCCATAGTCTCACGTGGCAAGCGGGGTGAGTTATTAGTCGGCGTACCGGCGAAGAGTCGTGCCTTAATAGATCCACAAAACACCATATCTTCTATTAAGCGCTTTATGGGTAGAAAATACGCTGATCCCGATGTACATAAGGCCTTGGCGCGAGTCTCGTATCGCGTTACTGAAGGGCAAGATGGTGATGTTCGGGTTTGGTTGGGTGATCGAGAATATACGCCTATCGAGATTTCGGCACTAATCTTGCGTCGATTAAAAGAGGATGCAGAGAATCGCGAGCATGAGAAGTTCACGCGTGCAGTGATCACAGTACCAGCATACTTTGGTGAGCGCCAAGTGGCAGCAACGCGTGAAGCAGGACGAATGGCGGGATTCCACGTTTTAAAGATTATCAACGAACCAACGGCCGCCGCACTTGCATATGGACTCAACCTGGAGCAGGGCGACGATGGAAAAATAATCTTAATATACGATCTGGGCGGCGGTACCTTTGATATTTCCATTTTGCTAATGATGCAAGGTGCTATCACAGTTCTAGGCATTGAAGGCGATAATTTACTGGGCGGTGATGATTTTGACCATGATATTACAGAGCGATTACTAGAGGAAGCAAAGCGACAACATAATTTGGATCTGAGTAGTGATCGGATCGCGTTGCAAAAGATTCGAAGCGAGGCTGAGTCAACTAAAATCACTTTGTCGAGTCAGGAAGCCGCCGATATCATATTGCCTGCACTTGGGCATGAACAGATTGATCTAGAGATTGAGCTTTCGCGAATTGAGTTTGAGCAAATGATAAGGCCGCGTATGGAACGGACAATAGATTTGACCCACAAAGCCATCCGCGGGTCCTCTCTCACGCCAGATAACATTGATAATATCCTCCTGGTTGGTGGATCAACCAGTATCCCTTTGTCTGAAGCTCTCTTGAGAACGGTTTTTGGAGATCTCAAGATTCGCAAAAACGTCAACCCTATGCAATGTGTAGCAGTAGGAGCAGCGATCCAAACAGCTTTAATTACCGACATAGAGTGTCCGAATTGCCAGACTCGCAATTCGATCCAGCAAGACACATGCACACAATGTTCTGTGACTTTATATGGCGCTGACAAGGTAAGCTGTCCGGTCTGCTACATGCCTTGTAATCCTGGAGACCCAACTTGCTGGAAATGTGGCACCACCTTGGCGGGTACAACTACACCACTTACCATATCACCATCGCAGCCGGAAACACAAGTCGATCAGCGCTGCCCAAACTGTGGCAAACCTTTTAAGCCAGGAGCAGCAACATGCAGTATATGCAATTATGTGTTGATAGAGCAGGGAGGCTTGAAGTGTTCAAAGTGTGGTTATTTGAACATCCAGGGAGCTATCGCCTGCGCGAAATGTGGCATTGAAATAGCTGGTCCAAGAGATATTACTTCCAAGCCCCTGGGGATTGAACTTAACGATGGAAAGATGTCGGTAATCATTGAAAAAGGCACTGGCTTTCCAACAGAAGACCTAATACGTAAGGAGTTCAAAACTGCAGTGGCAGGTCAACGAAGGCTGGAGGTTGCTGTCTATGAAGGCTTTGACGAGATT
This sequence comes from uncultured bacterium, assembly GCA_903921365.1. Taxonomy (GTDB): domain Bacteria; phylum Chloroflexota; class Anaerolineae; order J036; family Brachytrichaceae; genus CAIXPS01. The sequence continues at coordinate 61,088 of CAIXPS010000522.1, forward strand.
GCGCAAAAGAACCAACTGTGCGGAATTGTGAGTATGCCGCTCCCTCCTAATCTACCTCGTGGAGCACCCATTAGTATCGGCTTTGGTTTGAATGGTGATCGTATGATAACTGTTGTAGTCAAACTGCGCTCTGGAGGCGGAGAAGACAAACACGTGACCTTTGATCAGTTTGTTGATCCAGATCGCCTACGCAAGATTGAAGAACACCGCGAGAAATTGACGCGCTTTATGGACCGCTGGCAAAATGAATTGAAAGAAGCCGAACGGCAGGATCTTCAAGGAATTGTAAATGAGTTAGAGAGTGCCGGTGTATCAAATCAGGTAAAACAGATAGAACCACTTATCGCACGTGGTGATGCCATCCTTGAACAAATCATAGAAATTCGCGGCACTGATGCAAACATTTCGAACTTTTTATTCGCATGTTCAAAGTACCTGTCGGAACAGCAGCGGACTATGATTGCAAGCTGGATAGCCGATCTTGATCAGGCACGTGAACGTGCTGATTGGACAGGTGCTTTCGCCATTTCTGGCCAGATTGATCAAGATATGAACCAGTTTTCGGACACCCTGCATGTTATCGCTCGCTGCCGAATTTGTGCTTTGCAGGATAAGTTGTCTCCCGCCCTCAGCCACCGCGTCACTGCAGCGCTTAGTCATCTCGATGATGGTGTTGACAAGAACGACAAAGAAGTTGTTGACCGGGGAATAGCAGAATTATTCGGCTTGTGGGACAACGTTAAAAGTGAGATTCGTAATCTAGGTGAGGTAATTCCAGGCGGTCATGACTTCAAGCCTGGAAGATTATAGGCATTATGATGTCAATACAACAGCTTAAGTGTCCAGTATGCCAGACTTTGGTCCCTGATGGCGCAACCCATTGCCCGGATTGCGGTGAGGATCTTGTTGCACTAGTACACTTGGTTGCTCAGTCACAAATCGCTTTTAATCAAGGCTTAATGCTCTCAAAGGGAGGTAACTTAGAGGGTGCAACTCATGCCCTATTGCAATCAGTCACTGCAAACCCTACCAACTTTGATGCGATGAACCTTCTAGGGAAAGTATACGCATTGCAGGGATTGGAGGAAAAAGCACGGGCAACCTGGCAGAAGGTATTGATGAGCGAGCCAGCTAATTCAAACGCACTGACAAATATCGCACATCTTCAGGCGATCACCCTTGAGAGAGAAGAGCGCTCCAAACAAGTAGCCGTCGAGGAAACGAAAGACCAAGATAGAGTGATGACTAGAGCACGTCGCAGAACTATTCTATTAATTTGTATCTCATTTCTATTGGGACTTTTTGTGCTTAGCTTGATTGGGTTGTTTATTGTGCCGGGAAAAATAACGACCAGTGTCGCTGAAACGGCGGTCGTACAATCATGGAGTGCACAGACTCGTGAAGCTGCGATAAACGCAACTTCTATAGGGGATATGACCCGCGTGGCACAAAATGCAAACCTGACTGTTGTGGCGATGATGGGCGCGGCAAAACAGACTGTAGCCGCCGTTGCAGTTGTACCCACCCCAGTGGTGTCAACCGCCGTGCCGCTTATTTTAACAGCTCAGCCATCACCAACTCAGACTCCACTACCGGATCTTGTAACTCCTGTCAAGCAGGCCCTTCTAAACAGACCGGAGATCAGGCAACTGGTCATTTCAGTTGAACAAGATGGAATGGTTGTACGTCTTAAGGGTAATGTCACAAGCCTTGTAACGCGTTTACTTATCGAAAACGTAGCTCATTCAGCAGGAACTCCCGGCATAATAGATGTACAAGGTCTTTTGCTTACAAATGTATACGAGGTTCAGCCCGGAGATAATTTGTGGGATATTGCCACACGAGTTTATGGCAGTCCGATATGGGCAAGAACGATTGCCCGCTTGAACAACCTCACCGACCCTTCGCATTTGGCTACAGGACAAAAACTTATGCTTCCTTCAGTGGGTCAATAGGTATGTGCTATCCATATGCCTTATTAACGCACCCAAATCAACTACACGGACCGTGGAATGCTTTTATTAAGGCGCTTGTCATAGTCTGTAGGTGAGTCACCTCATCATAAACACAAGTGTTGTTCATTTGTGGATCGCATTACTGCTAAATCATGAACTGTGTATACTGCGGACGGCCGGTCAACCAAGTGGATGTTGGGCGTGCTCTCATGCTTCCTGGCAAGCCAGTCGTCTGTCGTATCTGTAAACAAAGCGCCATCTACCAGGACCATGAGGCAAAGCCCATTGTTGAACAAGTGGGGGGTTGGCTCCAGACACAAGGTTTCCAGTTTGGTGGTGTTACTCTGGACGTACAGTTGATGGAGTCCTTACGATTGGCTAAGTACAACTCTGGACAAATACCAGGCAATATTTTAGGCGTTACTTTAAAGCAAAGCATTCCTTGTTATGGTGGAATAATAGTCCGGCGCGTATTAGGAATTGGTTTACTCTGGGGACTACCGCGCGATCTTTTGGCTGGAGTAGCGGCACATGAACTAGGTCATGCCTGGCTATTTGTAAACAAAATAGATCAACTTGAGCCTTGGTGCGAAGAAGGTTTTTGTAATTTGCTCTCATACCTCTGGTACAGCCAGCATCAAACACAGGATGGGGTGATCCAAATGTCTAACCTTAAGGTCAATCCTGATCCAGTTTACGGAGCGGGATTCCGTCGAATATTTAACATATTACAGAGACGGAAATTGACAGAACTCATTCACTATCTCGAAGTGAATCATGCTTTGCCGTCCTGAAGATGTAACGACTGGTGCTTTGCAAGACAGTAAATGTGAATAGTGGCATGACCAATAAGTTCTGCATGGTAGCTCAACTTGCAATCGGCTTATATTGTTCACAAAATAGTCTCTTGGCACGCTTCCATGTGAATGATCAACGGATTGGCTTTGCTTTTAGATTGCGTGCGGTCTCACTGTTGATCAGTTCAGTAGTCAGTGTCCATTCATCGGCGATGCGGCGATCCAGACAGTGTCTAGTAAGAGCGCTCAATTCGATCTCGGCGATGTTGGTCCAGGAGGCATGCAGAGGCGTGTAATGGAACTTCAAACGGGAAACGATAGGCGCCGCCTCGGGCATTCGAAATATCTCGATGGTGTGGGTGTTCAGGTGATCAAGTACCAAGTGAATGGTGAGCGCCAACGGATAGAGCACCTGCACCAAGTAGCGCATTGCTTTCGCGAAATCCTCCTTCGTCCGATGCAGCGTGATCAACACATGACGTTGGCCCGTCAGCGGTTCGACAAACACAAGGATAGTCCGCGTCCCGTGACGGACATACTCGTAATCGCGTCGGCGCGACTGGCCGGGCTGGGGTGGTTCGCCTACCCGCCCATCAGCCAACAATTGCAGGCTTTTCTCGTCAAAACACACGACAGGACAACTCGGATCGTACGGACGCCGATACAGGTTCAACACATTTCACAAGCATTTCAGGAACTCAGGTGTTACCTGGGCATGACACCAACTCCGCAGTTGCCAATGCTTAACTGCGTTTTTTCAAGACCTGCCGCACCGTTTCTGGCGCAACCGGTCGGATCAGTTTCCGCCCGATAGCTTCCTCGCTCAGTAAGCGCACCGTCCAGCGACAACGCCCACGTGGCGGGTCGCTGCACGCGAGAGCGACGATCACGGCTTCCGCTTCCTTATCCAGTTTATGTGGTGCACCTTCTCGATGCGCTTCTTCGAGACACTTAATGATGCCTCGATCCAGACAATGCAACCGAGTCCGCCGCACCGTATCAATGCTCGTTCCGAAAGTGTGGGCAATTGCTTCGTCAGTCCAGCCCTCTGCGCTTTGTAGCAGAATGTGCGCACGCATAATGACCCGTGCTGGCCGCACGCCGGTAGTAATGATCTTGCGCAGTAACTCTCGCTGTCTCTTGTTCAGACGAATCTCTTGTTTGTCAGGCATACGCCTAAGGTTACTATGCAAAATTTATTAGTCAAGCCACTAGTCTGATCGGCGTCATATTGGCTTGAGAAGGTCATTGATGAGTTCTTCGCCCAGCGGCCAGTGTCCGTAGCCCGACGCGACGTTGATGTGCCCTTGCGCGCCGAGGTTGATAAACTGGCTGCCCCATTCCTGTGCAAATAGGGCCGATCGCTTTATTCCCGTGTAAGGGTCGTCGTCGCTCGCCACCAGGATGCTGCGGAAGGGCAGCGGCTCGCGCGGGATGGGTATCCAGCCCGCAGCAGTGACGTACTCCAGCGGCGCTGAGTCCTCGCGCTCCATTTCGAAATCCGCCGGGGCGACCAGCAACGCACCCTGTATCTTCTTGGGAATGTAGTGGCGTTGAGCCCATTGCACGATCGCAATCACGCCGGCGCTATGCCCGGCCAGGATTACCGGCCCGTCAATCGCGCGGATGGCCGCATCAAGCG
>CAIXPS010000523.1 GCA_903921365.1 uncultured bacterium
CAACTGCCACAGGTAGTCACGCATACCTATACCAGTCCCGGTGAGTACACTGTGACGCTGACGGTCACCGATGGTATAGATACCAACACGGTCACGCGCACGAATTACATCCAGGTAGGCTACCGCGCCTATATGCCTGTCGCGCTGGGCAATAGCGGTACACTCTCAATGACGTTGTATGACAACTTCAACGACAACGTGTTCGATGGGTTGTATAACCCCTTGAAGTGGTACTTCGACGGGTCAAATCAGTATTTCAGCGCCTATCAGACCGGCGGCGGGCTTGTCATTACCAATACATCCAATACGCCGGGGAATAACGGGCTGGATATGCTGCTAGTTCAACCCCCAGGTCGCAAGCTGCGCCAAGTGCAGGAGTTCGAAGCGAGGTTAAAGATCAGCAGTGGCAACGTCAACAGCGCAAAAATACAGATCATGGCCGATTCCATTAACGGGCATCAATGGTGGACTCAATGCTCATTGCAAGAATGGTCGAACAGTTTTGTGTGTGGCATTGCGATTGCCAGTAATGGTGTGATTACCTCGGAGTATGGGACCGGTGACACACCGATCACAATCAATACGTGGTACACCGTTCGCATTGAGATCAATCCTGTTACGGCCGAAATGCGTTATTACCTGAATGGTGCGCTGGCAGGCAGTCATGTCCCCAATGACGCTACTGCGTTGCTGACCGCTACCAACCTGGTACCGCGCGTAGGAACATGGAATGGCGTCGCCAGTGTGACCGGCATACGCTATATCGATGACGTGAAAATCACGCCGGCGGGGCAGTAGAGGATTTCGAAACAACACTTAACACCAGGGATTAAACATATATCGGAGGACAAAATGATACGTCGCACATGGTCTCGGTTATTTCTCGTCATTGGAATGAGTGTGGCTTTTCCGTTGAGCAGTCCGCCTGTTTCTACGCGACCTTTAGTAATAGGGTCTGCGCAAGCTGAGGGAACTGGTTCTGCCCTCGCGACAAGCGCAGCAACCATCATTGTAGCTTCACCATCAGTAACCACAGGACAGCCGGGTTTGAGCTTCCGTTACGTCCAGACGTTTGGCCAGACCGACGAAGCCTATATCGACGACCACAGCCATCTGAACTACCCATATGGTGTGACCACTGACGGCGCGAACGTGTGGGTTGCGGACCGGAGTGGTTTGCGCGCGGTCAAGTATCAAAGCGATGGCACGTTCCTGACTCAGATCGGCAAGACTGGCTTTCGCTATGGCACTGGCGATAGCCTTGAGCAAGTCGCAGACGTGGCGGTCGATACGAGCGGGAATGTGTGGCTGGTTGATAATGATGCCCATCATGTCCTCAAATTCAACGCGGGTGGGAATCTGGTTGCCAAGTTAGGGCGAAGCTACAACTCTGGCCCTGGCAATGATCAGTTTAACCAACCGAACGGGATCGCATTTGACGGCGCAGGCAATATCTACATTAGCGATAGCGGAAATGACCGCATCCAGGTATTTAGCCCGAGTGGTGCGTATTCAGCAACCATTGGGATAACCGGCATACAGGGCTCAGACACTACGCATTTCTGCTACCCCCAGCATATTACTGTGTATGCGCCGAGTCAATTATATGTGGCCGACTCATGCAATCACCGCGTTCAGGTTTTCAACGTCACAGACCCAGTGCATGCAAGTTATGTGGCGACCATCGGCGTTACAGGTGTCAGTGGCTATGATAGTATCCATTTCGATCATCCTTTAGGCGTTGCGGTTGATAACAACCGCATTTACGTTGCTGATGAAAATAATCATCGCGTGCAGGTTTTCAACCGCACTAACCGCGCATATCTGGCAACAATCGGAGATGGCTGGGGGAGCGACAACGCCCACTTGCGTGATCCCAGCGATGTAGCTGTGGACACGGCCGGTAACATTTACGTGGCGGATTGGTTCAATGCACGTGTGCAGCAGTTCAATTCCAGCCTGGCCTACGTTCGAACATTTGGCACGACTGCCGTGCCCTACTTGACAGACAACCTGCACTACAACAAACCGGCAGGGCTAGCCGTGGCGCCTGATGGTAGCCTATATCTTACCGAGGTGCGTGGGCACCGGTTGATTAAGCTGAATGCGCAGGGAACGCCACTGTGGATGGTAGGTGTTGCCGGTGTCAGTGTCGACTCAACTGATAACGCCCATCTTAATTACCCGTCGGACGTAGCATTGGCCCCGACCGGGCTGGTATATGTGGCGGACTCAGGCAACAACCGGGTTCAGATATTCAACCCCAGCGGTTTGTATTACGGCACCCTGGGCGTCGGGAATGGCACCGGTGATTACCAGTTTAGTTATCCGCGCGGCGTATTTGTGGCGTCGGATGGCAGCATTTATGTAGCAGATTCGAATAATCATCGAGTGCAGATCTATAACAGCAGTCGTGTATATGTGGCGACGATTGGTGTAACCGGTGTATCTGGTTCAGATAACACTCACCTAAACTCTCCAAGTGACGTAGCGGTGGACGGGCGCGGCATGATCTACGTCTCGGAGAGTGGTAACTACAGGGTGCAGGTGTTCAACGCCGCCAGGCAGTATGTTCGCACTATTGGCGTAACCGGGGCTGGCGGAAATGACTTCGGCCGATTGAATGGGCCAGGTAACTTGGCTGTGGATGTCTCTAACAATGTTTACATCTCATCTCCATGGAGCCATTGGGTTGACGTGTACGACCTAAATGGCGGTTTTCTGACGCGTTGGGGTAGCTTTGGAAGCGGTACCGGCAACCTGGATGATCCTCTCGGTGTGGCTGTAGATAGCGCAGGCACGTTATACATCGCGGATCAAAACAACCAGCGCATTCAGAAACTGGCGCGCGGAGTGCCGGGTTGGCAACAGGTTAACGTGAATGGGTTTGGTGTTCAAGGTACTTGCATGAATCCGCTGGGTGTATACCAGAACCAGTTCTACATGAATTATGGCGGCAATCAACTGTGGCGGTCGGCAGATGCTGTTAACTGGACATCGGTGGTGACCAACACTTTTGGTCAATTCAATGGCTCTCCCCAAGTCATTGGCGTATTGAGTAATACCTTATACGCGGCCTCCAACAACTTTGGTCAGGGAGCTACTATTTACAGTTCAACGAATGGCACGGTGTGGACCAATGTGGTGACAGCGGGCTTTGGCATCACCACAAACTATGAGATCATCAATATGACCGTGTACAGTGGATCTCTGTATGCTGCAACGCTCAACAGCGACAATTACAACTCTTATGGTGGGCAGGTCTGGCGCAGCAGCGATGGCGCCCATTGGACGAATGTGGTCACGGCTGGGTTCGGATTGGGATTGGGTCAGGGTTGGTGGGCGTTCGAAGTGTTCGATAACCTCCTGTATGCGGCGACGAATGTTGACAGCGGTGGTCTGATTTATCGCACAGATGGCGCGTCGTGGACGCCTGTCACTACTGACGGCTTCGGCAATCCAGGTAACGGTGCGGTGACAGGACTGGCGGGATTCAATGGGTATCTCTATGCCGCCACTCGCAACACGAATACCGGCACGGAAGTTTGGCGATCTAGTAGCGGCGACCCCGGTAGCTGGACAAAGGTGCAAGGTAGTGGTCTGGGCAACTCGACGAACTTCCGAGGGTACATTTTGTACGTATTCAACAATCATCTCTACCTTGGCATCATCAACGAAATCACCGGTGACCAGCTGTGGCGAACAGCGGACGGATTGCATTGGGAGAAAGCCGTTGTCGATGGATGGGGCTCCAGCCTGAACACTTACACCGTGTATTCGAACCGAGGCCTGGTCACGTTCAACCAACATATGTTTGCGGCGCCCTGCCCGAATGGCGGGAATGGTGGTCAGCTTTGGCGGACTACTGTTACCGCCGACTTCCTTGCCGACCGCACAATAGTCCGTCCTTCAATGGCAATGAGTTTCACCAATTTCTCAGCTGGGGACTACATCACCAGCACGTGGAACTTCGGCGACGGTGGCACGCTGGCTGGCCAACTGCCGCAGGTAGTCACACATACCTATGCCAGTCGCGGCGTCTACACGGTAACGCTGACGGTGACCGACAGCGTGGATACAAACACAATATCGCATACCAATTACATTCTGGTAGGCAACCGCATCTACCTGCCGATCGTAAGGGACGGTAGTGTTGCGCAGGATGTCAGCTCCATCTCCGCTGCTGGTGGTCACACCTGCGCGCTGACCTCGCGTGGCGGTGTCAAGTGCTGGGGTGGTAATTGGTTCGGTGAACTGGGCGACGGCACGAACACGAACAGTAATACGCCGGTGGATGTGTTTGGCCTGACCAGTGGAGTCAGCGTTATCTCCGCAGGGTTGAATCACATCTGCGCGCTAACCACCAGTGGCGGCGTCAAGTGCTGGGGCGATAACGGGTCTGGTGAACTGGGCGACGGGACGAACACGGACAGGAATATGCCGGCGGATGTGAGCGGCCTGACTAGAGGTGTCAGCGCCATCGACGCAGGATATGACCAAACCTGCGCGCTGACCACCAGCGGCGGTGTCAAGTGCTGGGGCGATAATGAGTATGGTCAACTGGGTGACGGAACGAACACGGACAGGAATACGCCAGTTGATGTGTCAAACCTGACGAGTGGCGTCAGCGCAATCGATGTGGGGGGGTATCACACCTGCGCGCTGACGCCGAGTGGCGGTGTCAAGTGCTGGGGATCTAATTGGTGGGGTCAACTGGGCGATGGAACGAACACAGATAGGAATACGCCTGTGGATGTAAACGGCCTGACCAGCGGGGTAAGTTTCGTCTCCGTGGGAGATGGTCATACCTGCGCGATGATCACTAACGGTGGCGCTAAGTGCTGGGGCGCAAATTATAATGGAGCTCTAGGCGACGGCACGAACACGGATCGGTATACGCCTGTGGATATATTAGGCCTGACAAGCGGTGTCAGCGCACTCTCCACAGGTGGATCACACACCTGTGCGCTGACCAGCAGCGGTGGCGCAAAGTGCTGGGGTGGTAATGGGTGGGGTGAACTTGGCGATGGGACAAACACGAGCAGAAATAGGCCTGCGGCTGTGAATGGCTTGACTAGCGGGGTAAGTGCTATTTCGGCAGGAAACTCACATACCTGCGCGCTGACCACCAGTGGTGGCGCCAAGTGCTGGGGCTATAACCATGATGGTCAAGTGGGCGACGGGACGAACACGGACAAGAATATGCCTGTGGATGTGTTTGGACTGCTTGCTGTTCCTGTCATCAAAAACTCTCAACTCTTCAGTCCCGGCAGAAGAGCCGGCGCATCTGACCCGAAAGTCTTCAGTAGTAAGCCAAGTGTGGATTCTTATGGTGCTGCAAAGGATTTACACAAGTAACTTCGACAGTGACAATCCAGCGAAAAGAAACCTTGAAAGCAGAACGAGGCGAGCAATGACGAGCAGGCGGTGGTTATTGCTCGCCTCGGTTTTGACAATGCTACTGACGGCACCCATATGCGTCATTGATGCCGGCGCGCCACCTGTGGATATGATGAGTGGAAACCAGTTCTCGTCAGCTCGGTTAATTGAGTTTAGCACCCAGTCGGGGAACAGGCTACCGAACATCACGTTTACGCCGGTCTATACCCTGTTTCTGCCGATAGCGGGTGCGTGCACGACATCTGCCGGGCTGTCGCCTGGCGACACAGTGGTCAAGCGCGATGTTTCTCTATACGCCGGGCCGGGAAATATCGGGTATGACATTGTCGCCCGATTGACTGAATGTATGCCCGTGACGGCAACGGCAGTCTATGGTGATTTCGTCGCAGTTTCTGCCCAGATCGGCGGACAGGCGCAGAGTGGGTTTGTGCATAAGTCGTTCCTATTCGCTGTCCCAGCTGGCCTGCGCGTGTTAGGCCAGAGCGATGTGCTCTGGCAGAATCAGGATATCGCCAATCACTTTGCGTTGACCCCGGATGTCTACCGGCAAGGCGATGGGGTCGTGGTCGACAACACGTCGCATGATTACTACAATGATGACCTGCCGTTGTCGGTGACGCTCAATTCGGCTTTCAAACTCACCTTCAAGCTGTCCAGCGCCGGTCTTCAATATGGCTCGGTTAAGCTCATGGATCAGCCGAACAACGGCACGGGCGACTGGTGGCGCGGCATTCGGCGGATCGACTTCAGCACCTACAACGGGAGATTACAGGTCGATGTGCGCGATGGGATCGCCCTGACCACCACCACGACGATCTGGCTCAACGCGCCCGATAGGCAGGTTGTCACTGTGACTTTTCTCGATCCGCAGGGCAAAGTCTTTGTTATCACTGACCAGAACAACTACGAATTGCTCCGAATGGACGTCACGCAAATGACGTCCGTCAGCTTGCCGCTGGGACTATTTCCAGAGCACTCAGCTTATTTCGGGCGCGTCGCAGCCCCGTTTGACACACTGACGATTCAATCGTTATCACTGCATCTGACGCCGTCAGGGATGTGGCAAACACCGCGGCAAGTTCTCATCGAGCCAACGGCAAGGTATCTGGCGGAAGCACGTGGCCTTTCTCTGGGCACCGAGTTCAGCCGGTGGAAGATGAGAGATTCCGCCTACTGGGATACGATGTTTGGCGTCTTCGATACGGCGATCCTGTCGGATTTCAGTTCCAACACATTCTGGCGCGGGCGCGGGGACTATGCCTTCGCACCGCTGGATCGTATTGTCGACTGGGCCATCGGAAATGGCTTGCGCGTCAGGGCTTCACACCTCGTGTGGGGCGCAGTGGAATCCAATGCCATTCCCGGCTGGTTGCTAAACGGGCAGTTCAGCCGGGATGACTATATCCAGATACTGCATGAGCACGTCGATACGGTCGCCAGCCATTTCAAGGGTCGCGTGACCGAATGGAGCATCGCGAACGAGGCGACCAGCCGGTCGTTTTGGGCGGGCGCAGACTTCTGGGGAACAAAGATCGGGCCGGAGTATATCGAAATGGCTTTTCGCTGGGCGCGCGAGGCGGACCCCACAGGCATCCTTATCTTCAACGACGACAATAACCAGAGCCTGTTTGATCCGAGCACCCAGCCAGTAGCAAGCAAGATGCTATCGACGGTGCTGGAACTCAAGGCGAAAGGCGTGCCGATCGATGTGGTGGGCATGCAGATGCATCTATTGTTGCCATGGAATAGTCAGACGCCTCCAGTCAAGACGGATGTGATCCAGACTATGCATGAATTTGCCAAACTGGGGGTCGTGATCTATATCACCGAGTTTGATGTCAATCTGCAAAACATTACCGGCACGCGCGATGAGCGTTGGGATTTTGAGGCGCAGAGATACAGCGATATGGTGGGCGCCTGCATCGAATCCGGCGTGTGCAAGAGTTTCGCCACGTGGGGTATTTCCGATGCCGATTCGTGGCTGACGTGCGCGGAGAGTTGGTGTGTGAATCTGCCTAATGCGGATCCGCTCATGTTTGACAAGACTTACATGCCCAAGCCTGCGTATTTCAGCGTGTATAAAGCGCTAAGTGAACCGTGATATGCGTTCACACGAAGCAGTGCGCCGAGGCATGTCTGTGAGTTTATACTCGGTAAAGAAGGTGCGCAACCAAACGCATTCAACTTCTGCTATCTGAGGAGGTGTTGATGTTCACACGAGCCATTGTCCGGCCGCCCGGACGCAATTTCGCGCAGGGCTTGACGACAGTCGATTTCGGTGTTCCAGATTATGAAGTGGCAGTGGCGCAGCACGAGCAATATTGTCAGGCGTTGCAGCAATGCGGGCTGAGTCTGACACGGCTGTTGGCAGACGACAGGTACCCGGATTCGACGTTTGTGGAGGATGTGGCGATTCTGACGCCGCGCGGAGCTATCCTGACCGCGCCCGGCGCAGCGAGCCGGGCAGGGGAAGTGGCTGCCATCCGAGACACGCTCCAGAGTTTCTTCCCGGCGCCGTTTCAGATTGAATCGCCTGGGACGCTTGATGGGGGAGACATCTGTGATGCGGATGGGCATTACCTCATAGGGATTTCGAAGCGCACGAATGAGGAAGGCGCGCGGCAACTGGCGCACATCCTGGCGCAGTTGGGGCACACCTCCGCCTTCATCGATGTGCGTCAGATCCACACGCTCCTGCACTTGAAAACCGGGTTGACTTCACTGGGTGATGGTCGGCTGGCAGTGATAGATGCACTGGCGGATCATCCCGCGTTGCGCGGATATGAACTGGTGCGGACGGTTCCCGGTGAGGAGTACGCAGCCAATTGCATACGGGTCAATGACTATGTCGTTTTGGCGGCTGGGTTTCCGGCTTTCGAGAAGTCAGTGCGCGATCTTGGGCACAACGTCATCGCGGTCGCGATGAGCGAGTTCAGCAAACAGGACGGCGGCTTAAGCTGTTTGTCTCTACGATTTTAGATTCAAGGGAGCATTGTTTTGAACGAAAATGATGTCGGCATGTTGCGGAAGGCAATCGCCGTCGCTGCCAGCGCACGGGCGCATGGCAATCACCCTTTCGGCGCGACGCTGGTCGATGCCGCGGGTAACGTGATTCTTAGCGCAGAAAACACGGTGAATACAGACCACGATTGCACCGGACACGCCGAGATGAACCTGATTCGCAAGGCGTCGCGCCAGTTCAGTCGCGAGGAACTGGCAGATACAACACTCTATTCCAGCACTGAACCGTGTCCGATGTGCTCTGGCGCGATCTATTGGAGCGGGGTGCGGCGCGTCGCATATGCCTTGAGCGCTGCCCGGCTGTACGAACTCACCACGAGTGCCTCGGGACGTAACCTGCCGCACTCACGCGCTATCCTCGATGTCGGTGGTATCGAGGTGGAGGGTCCGGTTATCGAGGATGAGGCCTTGCAGGTGCATGTCGGGTTCTGGCATGCGCCTGAACGTGAATAGCGGCGCATCATGTGAAGCGAGGCGCATCATGTGAAACGAGCGCGCACCTGTGATCTCTTGCGGATTGAAGTGCGCTTTTAAGGCAATCGCTGGTGATGTCGTAATCCCTCGATGAATACAGCGACCATGTAGCGGAAGCTTTCGTCGATATCGAGCGCGATCCCAAAACCACCGCTGCTTTCCAGTGTTGCGAAACCATGCACGAGGCTGCGTAACGCGCGCGCCGCGTGTAATGCATCGATTTTTGTCAACTGGTAGGCAGACAGTACGGCGAGGATCACGTCTAGCAAGCGCCCTTCGACTTTTAAGATGGCTGGGTCGGGTGAGTCTCCTATTCTAGGGGATCGCACTGTGGCCGCATACAGTCCTGGATGCTCACTAACGAATGCCCGATACGCATAACCGAGAGCCAGAATCGCTTCATCCCCCGCTTTGCCCATAGCAACGTGTCCCAGCCGGTCGGCCAGTTCGCGCATCCCGCGCAGAGCTAATGCCTGGCGCAGTCCATCCAGGCCATTGACATGGTTGTACAGCGACGGCGTCCGAATGCCCAATTGCGAGGCAAGAGCGGTGAGGGATAACGACTCGAGGCCATTGGCGTCCGCCAGTGCGACTGCGGCTGCAATAACGCTGTCGTTATCCAGACCAGCCCTAGGCGACATGCGCCTCCCCGTGGATTGTCTGCAAGAAGCCAATGATGGCAACGGCTGTCTGCCCCGGCATCTCCGCGTGCGGATAGTGGCCGGCGCCGTCCACAATCGTCACGGCGCCATGCACGCTTGCTGCGACGCTGTGCGCTGCTGATTGAGGGTCTTTGAAATCCGGGTCCTTGCTACCCATGATGATCATCGCTGGCGCGTTCACCTTCCCTAATCTTTCCTCAGACGCTGCCTTTGAGGCAATCATCATCGCCCGCAATGCTGCAAGTCGTTTGTTGTCGCTCATGTTGACACGCACCGCTGCGAGATACGCATCGAAATCTGGTGGTTTCTGAGTGGGATAGAACCGTGTGAAGTAACTGGCCCATGATCCTGCACCCCAAGGGGCGGCAAGTAGCGTCGAGAAGAGCAAAGATCGCTGCCATCCTGGCATGGTGTCGCGAACGAAGGGCCCGATCAAAACGATGCCGTTGACGGCAACCGGTGCATCTGCAGCAGCCACAATCGCGGCGCCGGCAGCCATTGATGTTCCTACAATTGTTGCCGGTCCTGACGCAAGAGTTTGAATCAGCGCAACAATATCAGCGCCGACGCCTGCGACAGAATAGTCCTTCCAGTCTGTGCTGCTCTCACCATGCCCACGCACGTCCATTGTTATGACGCGATAACCTGCCTTGATTAATTGCGGTGTGAGGAATCGGTAATCCGCGCGCAAGTTACCCATCCCCGGCACGCATACAACCAAGGGACCACTGCCCTGGTCATCATAAGCAATCTGTCCGCCGTTTAAATTGATAAAGATCGTTTCCATCTCGCCACCTTATTCTTGTAACTCATCAAAACTAATATAATTAGGTTATAAACTAATACTATTAGTTTGTCAAGAGGGTATTGTGCGGCAGCCGGAACTCCGGGTTGGATCGCCGAAAAGATAACGCAACGCGTCGAGGTAACGGGTCAACACGGTACAATAGTGGGTATCCTTCGAAGGCTCCATGAAGAGTGTAACGCATTGGCTGAATCAACTGCTGCATTAACCACATTAGGTGACATAAAACCCGAATCCTTGAATCGCACGATCATTACGTTAGCGATCCCTTCCGTACTTGAGAACCTGCTCG
>CAIXPS010000524.1 GCA_903921365.1 uncultured bacterium
GACCCTCGCGGGTATGGATCACCGCGCCGCCTGCGGTGCGCCAGGCGGCAAGCACACGTTGCGAGGGCTCGATGCCTGAGCGAGTGAGTGAAATATCGTAGCCCATGCGTGCAACGTATCCGCCGTGACCGCAAAAGTCTCTCTGCCAGTCGATACACAAAAGAGCGGTGCGCCGGATATCAAGCCGGCCATCGTAAGGCCATTCATAGGGATCTGCGTGAACTCTCATGATGGGGTATTAGATCGTTTTACGTCAAAACCAACACGAAGCATCCAGAGCGGAATGGCGCGCATGTCGCCCTTCGGCTTCGACTATGGGCGGCCAAGAGGTCTCTTGGCCGCCCGTTGCTTTCGCTTGCGTGCTTTCTCGCGATTGAAACAGAGAACAGGCTACGCGTCTAATCGCGAGTGAATTGTTAGTGAAATTACGCTTAAGACTTTGCCAGACCTACTTCGGAAGAGCGCCAACAACACCTTGAACAAGGTAGGTGGTTTCGGCTTCGAGCTTGACCGTGTCCAGTTGCACGCCATCAGCAATCCGCACCTTGCCATCCTGGTCTTTGATTGGTCCGGTGAAAGGGTTGAACTTACCGTCCAACATGGTTTGCTTCTTGTCGTTGATGAGTTTCTTCACGTCATCCGTAACGCTGGCGCCGAACGGCGACAGCTCAACCACGCCTTCTTTGAAGCCTTCGCGGTAGATGGCATCGTATTTGCTGCCAACCCATTTGCCATCCACGATGGTCTGCACGATGTCTGAATAGAGGTTGCCCCAGTTCCACTGTGAACCGGTCAACCAGCCTTTGGGCGCCAGCGGCGAACCATCCGCATGATAGCCAACGCTCATAATGCCAGCCCGCTCAGAGGCTTCGACGATGGTTTTCGCACAGTCCTGGTGTTGCGTTACCACGTCCACACCCGCAGCGACCAGCGTTTTAACCGCCTCAGTCTGCTTGGCCGGATCGCACCAGTTGGCAGTGAAGACCACTGTGGTGGTCGCGTTCGGATTGACCGACTGCGCGCCAAGAGTAAACGCGTTGATGTTCAACAAGGTCTGCGGAATCGGGAAGGCCACGATATAACCCAGCTTGCCGGTCTTGCTCATCTTACCCGCTGCAATACCCGACAGATAGACAGGCTGCCAGATGGTGCCAAAGTACGCTCCCACGTTGGCCGTGTGTTTTGCGCCGCCCTGGTGCACGAACACCACATCTGGATGTCGCTTGGCTACATTGATCGCTGGGTCCAGGTGACCGTAGGATGTTGCAAAGATGATCTTGGCGCCCTGCTGGATCATGTTCTCCATCACCCGCTCGGCCTCTTCATTTTCCGGCACATTTTCAGCGCGCAAAATCTTCAGATTCTTACCGAATTTGTCTTCGACCGCCTTGCTTCCCAGGTACGCGGCCTGGTTATAGCCATAGTCGTCCTTCGGCCCCACAAATATAAAACCGATGGCAGTGCCACCCGTGCCTGGCGCACTCGCGACTGCTGGCGCCGTGGTAGCCGACGCCGGGGCTGCGGCCGGAGCATCGGGCGCCTTCGTTGGCGTCGCCGGTGCTGCACACGCCGCCAGTAGTGACATGGCGGCAAAACCCACTAAAACAGACCTGCGAGAGATACTTAATTGCTGCATGCTCATAGAAACCGTTCTTCTCCTAATTCAAACTACACACATAAACAATGATGATTAAACGAGCTTCCGATAGAGCGTCGCGGCTATTGCGGATGCATTAAACGAACCAGACGTTAGAAAGCGTTATCCTCCTTACTCATATAAATTTGCTCAGGCCACTGAACGCGCGCTGGCGCTGCCGAACACGGCTTTCAAGCCTTCAGGCATAACGTTGCGGCGCCAACGTCCAACAACGAGTAATACGGCGAGTGTCAAGAGATAGGGAACCATCGAAAGCAGAAACGGAGACGCATCGACGCCGTCGGCCTGCAACGAGAGCTGCAACGCCTGTGCGCCACCGAAGAGATAGCTGGCAAAGACCGCCTGCAGGGGCGACCATGAGGCAAAGATCACCAATGCAACGGCAACCACGCCTCGCCCCGCCGTCATCCCTTCGATCCAGTTCAGGGTATAGGCCACCGACAGATACGCGCCGCCAACGCCGGCCATCAAACCGCCAAACGCAACGGCGGCCCAGCGCACACGGTTGGGTGAATAGCCTCCCGCGTATGCGACTTCCTCGCGCTCGCCAGTAGCGCGCAACACCAGCCCCCAGCGCGTGCGATATAGAAATAGCCATAGCACTACGGCCATAATCCCGGCCAGGTAAGCCATGATATCCTGCTGAAAAAAGGCCGCCCCCACAAATGGAATGTCCGACAGAATAGGAATATGCAGCGGGTTAATGCCGTGAATCTGCTGGTTGACAAAACTGCGCCCGAAGAATGCCGTGATGCCGTTTCCCAGCGTGAGCACCGCCAGCCCCGTCGCCAATTGATTGGCGCGACGTTGAATGGCTAAATAGCCAAACACCAGTGAAAGCAGTAGTCCCGCCAGAGCGCCGGCAATCACGCCGAGCAAGGCGCTTCCGGTGCCCGCGGTTATTGCAAACCCGGCCAATGCGCCAACCAGCATCGACCCTTCAGTGCCGAGATTGACCAACCCGGCCCGCTCTACAATCACTTCTCCCAGACATGCAAACAGCACAGGCGTGCCAGCGCGGATCGCGCCGGCAATTATGGACTCAAGCATTTATTTCACCCACTCAGCGTTTCTTGAAATTCGCCAACACACCCAACAACACCATTGCAGTCAGCACATTCACCGACGATGCAGGTAAGTTCGCCGCAATCTGAAGCGAATCGCCACTGACGGCGATCATGGAGAGCACGGTAGCTGAACCTATGGCAAGCAGGGGATTCTGACCGACCATCCACGCTGCCAGGAAACCCGTGTACCCAAATCCCACACCCGTTGTCGGCAACAACCGCCCCTCAACACCGCTGACGTGCACCATGCCTGCCAACCCAGCCAGCGCGCCGCCGATCAACATCGCGATCAATTGCGTGCGCGCAACATTGATACCAGCGCGCCGCGCCGCCTCGGCATTGCCGCCAACGACTTGCAGTCGAAGCCCAAGGTAGGTGCGTGACGTCATATACCAGACCACGATAGCTGCAATCGGGGCGATCAGGATGCCCAGGTGCACCCGGCTGCCTGGGAGTTCGGGAAATCGCGCCGCATCCGCAAACGGCGGTGAAAATGGCCAGTTAAAAGATGCGGGGTCCTTCAGTAGCCCGTGCACAAAGAAACCTACAACCAGGACGGCCACGTAGTTCAACAACAACGTGCAGATGGTTTCGTTGAGATTGAACCGAGTGCGCAACGCCCCGGCGATGCCCGCCCACAGTAATCCGCCGAATGCACCCGCAATCGCCAGGATGGGCAGCGTCAGCCAGATCGGCAACGCATCGCGGAGGACCATCGCCATGGCTGTTGTTGTCAAGGCGCCAATCATCAATTGCCCTTCGCCGCCAACGTTGATCAACCCCGCGCGCGCGGGGACAATCGTTGCCAGTGCAGCCAGCACCAGCGGCGCAGCCCGAACTGCCGTCTCGCCCAAACCATTGGTAGTGCCAAGCGTATTACTCAGCATAGCGATATAGGCGTCCAACGGGTTCTGACCCGCGAGAGCAAGGAACAGGCCGAACAATACGACCGGCATCACAATCAATCCGGCGGCGCCTGCCCAGCGGCGCGCGATTGGAGCTAATGTGATTTGTCTTGTCATGGTTTATTTTCCTGCAGGCATCGGCGCCAGTGTGTGGCCGATACCGGGCGAATCACCCCTGTCAGCTTCATCCACAACCGGATGCGACGTCATCATGTGCGCCACTTCGTAGGCATTCGTAATGCGCGGATTTATTGGTCCGAGCAGACGCCCGTGAGTCAACACCACAAGCCGGTCTGACAGTTCGTATAACTCGTTTAAGTCTTCCGAGAACAGAAGGATAGCCATGCCTGCGTCCCTTCGCGACAGCAGCAGATTCTGTATCGCGCGCGTTGTGGATACATCCAATCCGCGACTCGGGTAGGCAGCGATCAACACTTTCGGGGACGGCGCCAACGACCGCGACAGAACCATGCGCTGCACATTTCCGCCTGAGAGCGTATCCACGCGCCGCCCGGCATCGACTACGTTGAGAATTTTCACCTCAAGCAGCGCGAGAAAATCACGTTTCGTCGCCTTCCAGTCGATCTCAAGACCCCGCCGCCGTTCTGGCATCCCGCCCAGCACCATGTGCTCCAACACAACCAGTCCAGGCACCACCACATCATCGAGCGGATTCTCCGGCACACTGACTACGCCTGCGCGCAAGAACGCTTCTGGCGCCGCATGCGTCATGTCTTTCCCGACCACCGTGATATGCCCGGAACGAAGCGGGCGCAGCCCCAACAACGCTTCGGCAAGCTCGCGTTGGCCGTTTCCAGAGACGCCTGCAACACCGACAATCTCACCGGGCTTGAGCGCGAGCATCGCGTGATTCAACACGACGCGTCCGCGATCATCGCTGAGGCTGATGTCACTGGCAACCAATGCATCGGCAGGAGCTTCCCCGCCGGCAGTATTTACCGTCACTTGATCGGTGCGGTTAATCGGCTGCAATCGCGAACCGATCATATGAGTGACCAACGCCTTTTCGTCCAGGCCTTGCACCTCAGCGCTTGCAAACACCGCCTGACCAGCGCGGAGAACCGTGAGTGTATCCGCACAGGCCAGCACCTCGCGCATCTTGTGTGTCACCAGCAGGATGCCATAGCCTTCCTCGCGCAAGCGCCTGAGCACATCCAGAAAGGCGTCGACCTCGGAGCCGACCAGCACACTGGTTGGCTCGTCAAAGAGCAGGATGCGGGCGCCTGACATTAACACCTTGACGATTTCGACCCGCTGCCGTTGGCCGATATCGAGTTGCCAGACCTTAGCATCCGGATCAACCTCCAGGCCGTACTTGCTTGCAACGTCGAGTAGCTGCTTGCGAAGCGGGCCTGGCTGCAAGCGCCACCGCAGGCCAGGGATTGCCAACTGCACATTTTCCAGCACACTGAGCGCGGGAACCAGGCGGAAATCCTGAAAAACCATGCCCACGCCATGTTTGCGCGCCTGTGCCGGACTCTGGAATTCCACGGGCTCACCGCCGATTTGGATCGAGCCCGCACTGGGTCGATGCACCCCGTAGAGCATCTTCAAAAGCGTGCTTTTCCCAGCGCCGTTCTCGCCCAGGATGGCGCGGATTTCACCCGCGCGTAAAGTAAAGCTGACATTGTCGTTTGCGACGAAATCGCCGAAGCGCTTCGTCAATCCATCCGCTACCAGCAACGGAACATCCGAGTCCTTCACCATTACAACACCACCCTTACAACACCACCCTGTTAGAAAAAAACAAACCTCCGCATCGTGAATTCACGACGCGGAGGTTTCTTGACCCAGTATTGATCTCGACCAGACGCGGTTGTCAGCAAGTTGCTGACAACGTCGGGAATTATAAGGGGTGTATTGCAATTGTCAAGATACAGATCATTAAAATCAGCAATATCATCGTAATTATCGAATCATTATGATTGGTTCTGTTGACGACACTGCCGGCTGCGTGTTAATGTCTCTCGATGCAAACGACAAGTCCTCTTTCCCTCAATCGCAACCGGGCAAATGAGCGTGTGATCGAGATATTCTCGGGAGCGGAACCGCAAATCGTCGACATTCGCCCGGCCGGCGAGGTGATTCCAGGAATGCATCAGGACATGATCCTGCATGCCGGGCCGCCGATCGAGTGGGGACAGATGTGCGGGCCTATGCAGGGCGCGATCCTGGGCGCGCTTGTCTACGAAAACCGCGCAGGCGACTTGGATTCCGCGCGCGCTCTGGCGAAAAGCGGCGCTATTCATTTTGAGCCCTGCCATGATCACCGTGCAGTAGCGCCAATGGCGGGAGTCATCTCCCCGTCGATGCCTGTATGGATTGTGGAGGATGTCGCCCATCAAACCCGCTCATACTCTAACCTGAACGAAGGCATAGGGCGCACATTGCGTTACGGGGCTAACTCGCCAGAGGTGGTGCAACGACTGCACTGGATGCAGGAAATCCTCGCACCCTGTCTGCGCGAAGCCGTGCTCAGGGCAGGCGCCGTGCCCGTCTTTCCAATCATCAAACAGGCGCTGCAAATGGGCGACGAGTGCCACAGCCGCAACAAAGCGGCCATGGCGCTATTGCTTCAAACCCTCCTGCCCCAGTTGCTTGCGTGCGACCTTTCAAAAACTCGTATTGCCGAGGTATTCGCATTTCTGACTGGCCTGGACTATTTCTTCCTCAATGTGACAATGGCATCCTGCAAAGCCGCCTGGCTCGCAGCAGAAGCGGTGCCGCATTCAAGCATCGTTACGGCGCTGTCTCGCAATGGGGTCGAATTCGGCATCCGCATGCAGGGGCAATGGTTCAGCGCGCCGTCGCCGATTGTGGACGGCCGCTACTTTCCGCAATTCAGCGCCGCCGATGCCAACCGCGATATCGGCGACAGCGCAATCACCGAGGCCAGCGGCCTGGGTGGATTTGCATCCGGGGGCGCCCCCGCAGTCACGGGCTTCATTGGCGGCACAGCCGGCGAACTGATGACCGCCACGCTGGAAATGTACCAGATTGCATCGATCGACAGCCCGCATTTCACGCTGCCCGCGCTCGATAACCGCGGCACGCCGACCGGCATTGACGTGATGAAAGTCATCGACACTGGCATTCGCCCATTTGTGACCACGGGGATTGCCCATCGCGAGGCCGGGATAGGCATGGTCGGCGCCGGCCGCGTCCGCGCGCCTATCGAGTGCTTTCAAAAAGCCGCGCAATTCCTGGCAACTGAGTCTTGAGTTATGGTTTCTTATACCCGATCAGCGCCCTGACGTGCCCGCTCTCCGTGCGATTGCCCGCGCCGTCATAGGCCACCGCCCAGAAGTCCACCCCGCCGCCACCTTTGATCGTCCACTTGACATTAAATGGCGCGGACGTTCTAACTGCGTACGGATTGGCGGGATCGACGCTGGTGTAAAACTCCACTTTGCTGATCGTGTGGTCGTCGCGCACATCGGCGGCGACGTCGACCCATTCATCGACTGCGGAGTTATAACTCTCGCCGCTTTGCGGCTGGATGATCTTGACGGCCGGTGGAATGTTGTCCAGAGTCACCTGGATCACCGAATCAGTCACCTTGCCGTCATTCTCAATGCGCGACAGCTTGAGTGAATACAGCCCAGGCGCGATTCCAGCCAGGTTCCAGTGTTCGAGCAGGTTGTTGTCCACCTGATCCTTGTGATCGGGGCCGATCTGCTGCCACTTGTCGGGCGGCACATCGAAACCCGCGCCGAAGAACACCTTGAAAAGGCTCCAGTTGCCGCCCTTGGCGTTCCCGCGGATGTCTACCACGCCTCCGTTCAGCGTCGGGCTGATATAACCGCCGTTCGTCGGTTGTGCGATGGATACATCTCCTGAAGCCACCGTGCCGCCATATTGAGTATCGAACTCGGTTGGCGGCTGCGGCATCCTCGCCTTCTCCGCGTCGGTCAGCGAGCTATACCAATCCTGCGCCTGCGGCGGAAACACATACATGATCTTTTCCTCGACCTTGTCCGCAGGCGTCCCCGCGACCGCCAGCCGGTTCGTTTCCTTATCGATCGGGAATTTCTGCACGATGGTGCTGATCTGTTTAGGTTCCGTGCCTGGAATGAATATCTCGCTGATGGTCGGGCACACGCCGTTTGAGAGCAAGCCATCAATGGCGCACACAGCGCGGTTTACGAGGCCGTCCGGGCGATCAAACGCGCGCTGAGGTTTACCCTCGTGCAAGTAATCCATAACATCATGCCAGATTGGCGCCGCGCCAGTCAAGCCAGTGACCGTGTGATCCATCGAGTGGTTGTCGGTGTTGCCCACCCACACCCCGACAACGAAGTCGGGCGTGTACCCCATGGTCCAGTTGTCCTTGTTGTCGTTGGTTGTGCCAGTCTTGACAGCCGCCGGCCGGCCTTCAGTCAGGTCGAGAATGCTCGGATATCCGAACGCGGCGGCGCGCGCGGATGCGTCCGACAGAATACTGGTGATCTGGTACGTCAACTGACGGCTGTTAGGGCCAAGCAGGTTGGGATTCGTCGCCGGCTTGGTAAAGTCGTACAGGATACGGCCTTTGGCGTCTTCGACGCGCAGGATAGACACAGGGTCGAGTTCACGGTAGCCGGGACGCTTGAGGCTGGCCGGGCGGGGCGCGCCAACCATCGTGCCGCCATTGGCAAACACGCTGTACAGGTAGGTCATATCGAGCAGCTTGACCTCGCCACCGCCAAGTGTTAACGCAAGGCCATAGAATTGCAGCCCCTTGTCGAGATCGTTTATGCCGAGTTTGTGCGCGTTGCGCAACACATTGCCAATGCCCGCGCGGTTGAGCGCATCCACCGCCGGGATGTTGTATGAGCGTGACAGTGTCTCACGCATCAATATCGGGCCATGATACTTGCGGTCATAGTTCTCCGGCGTGTACGGGTCGATTCCGCCGACATCGAACGCGGTGCGCACATCCATGAACATAGTAGCCGGCGATGCGCCCTGTCGCAGTAATTCGATGTAGGTGAT
Source organism: uncultured bacterium (assembly GCA_903921365.1). Lineage (GTDB taxonomy): Bacteria > Chloroflexota > Anaerolineae > J036 > Brachytrichaceae > CAIXPS01. The sequence continues at coordinate 8,625 of CAIXPS010000524.1, forward strand.
CGGTTTGAATGACGAGCCGGGCTGGCGCAGACCGGTGGCAACGTTAAACTTGCCGTCAATGGCGTCGTTGAAATAGTCGAGGCTGCCAATCATGGCCAGGATTTCGGCGGTGCCGGTTTTTAGCACGACCACGGAGGCGTTATTCGCATCCTTCTTCGCCGCCGCCAACGCGGCCACTTTCTCATTGGCGATCCGGTTTACTTCGTCGTTGATTTTCAAGTCGAGCGTCGTGTAGATCTTCAGACCGCCTCGGTTCACCAGTTCGGTCGCCGCATCCGTGCCAATGCCGAGGTGGTCGGCCAGCAGTGTGATGGCCTGCTCTTTGGCATAGACAGAGAAATGCGGCGCGAGGATATTGAAGCGCTCTTGTCGGGTCGAGAGTTTGAGCGTCTCGCGTTTAGCATCCGCCGCCAGTTTTGCAGTCACCTTGCAATCGGGCACGCCAAGGTCGCTCGCCTGCACCATCGCGTCGAGCGTCAGCGACTGGCGATCCTTTGCTGGCACAGGGTTGTCGAACGGGTTCTGCTTTGGGAATTGCGGGATAGGCGCGAGCATTGCAGCTTCGGATAGCGTCAAGTCGCGCGCGCTTTTGTTGAAGTACACGCGTGACGCCGCCTCGATCCCGTAGGCCAGGTTGCCGTAGAAGTTGGTGTTGATATACCACTCCAGCAGCAGCTTCTTGTCGTAGCGGCGGGTCACTTCCATGGCCAGCAACGCCTCACGCACCTTCACCGTCAGCGTGCGTTTCGGGCCAGCGCGTTCCTCGGGCGGGGTGATCACATTTTTCACAAGCTGTTGCGCGATGTTCGACGCGCCTTGCGTCGCCCCGCCTTGCAGGTTGTTGACGACAGCGCGGGCGGTGCCACGGATGTCGATACCGGCGTTGTCATAGAAACGCCGGTCTTCATTGGCTACTGTTGCGCAGCGCAGATAGGGCGAGATGTCGTTGAACTTGACCCACTGGCGGTCGCCGCCGGTGGGATCGATGATTTCATACAGCAGTGTGCCATTGCGATCGTACAACTTGCTCGTCTGGAACGAGTTCTGCACTTTGACAATCTGAGTCGGATCGGGCAGGTCGGCTGTGAAATAGGAGTAGAGGGTTGTGGCTGCAAGAACAGCCGACACCGGTATCACGACGGAGATGCCGGTTATGACGATGACCAGCACGATTACTATCTGGATGGCGCGCTTGCCAACGCTATTCTTGCTCTTGCCGCGCCTGCGCTGGCGCATGGGGATCAGGTGATTTGCTTGCATTTTCTAGTACTACTGTAGTATATGATACACAAGGAGTGGGCGTTGAAAAAGAACCTGCGCGGCACAACCGAACTACGTAGTCACAGGAGCCGCCCTACTAACCGTTCGACATACCGCTTGCGCGTCGCCTCAACGCTCAAATCGATGCCAAGCTTCTCCGCAAATAGCCGGGGAGCAAGAATTGCCATCATAACTGCCAGAAGCATCTGCACACAAGCCAGCGTCAGGTCCTCGTGATTCAAACTTGTATCGCAGATTTCGATATCCTTAACCAGTCTCTCGACAAACCCATTCAGCTTCACAACTATCATTGCGTCGTACCGGCCTTCCGTCAGCAGGCCGTACAGGTGCGAGCGGGTAATGCCAGGGTAGTTCAATCCACCTTCGATCAGATGATCGAAAATCGCTGTGCAGCGTTCGCGCGCCGTACCCGCGGGCAGCTTTTCGAAATCCCCACTGTCGAAGGCATTCTCAAGCGTCACCTGCATGCAGCGGTTCACCAGAGCATCTTTACTGCGAAAGTAATAATTGATCGCGGCGCTGTTTACCCCTGCAATTTCGGCGACCTTGCGGTTTGTCACCTTCTGAATGCCGTATTTCTCAATGCACTCAATGGCGGCCTGAACAATCTCCAGTTCTGCGGACGTTTCGTCTGTGATCATTTTGCTTACCTGAAACTCAATAATCCTCTTCGCTTGTGGCTACCTGAGCCGCGATGCAGCCCACAATTCATTGTAGAAACAGCCCAATAACTTGTCAACGGTGTTAAACCATTTGATTAAACCATATTGACAAACTCCATCACGAGACCTATTATTCAATCATCTGGTTAAATCACTTGATTGATACGACGGTAATCATTTGGCGTTGAACATTAAGCCAAGAAATCCATAAGGTCATTCCAACGAAAAGAATACACGAAACACGTTAAACTAGTGCCATGGCGTTAACAGAAGCAGAAGTAGAACTGTACACGAAGACCGCGCAGGAACTGACGGGCAGCGCACGACGGCTATTTATGGCACGTACAGTCAAAGCATTGGGACGAGGTGGCAACGAGTGGGCTTGCCGCCAACTAGGCTGGTCGACGACCACAATCAAGAAGGGACTGCGCGAGTTGGAGACAGGGATCATATGCGTAGATGCGTGTAGTGCACGCGGACGCAAGCGCGCTGAAGAGAAGTTACCCAATTTACTGATTGACATACGTGCAATAGTGGATGGACAAAGCCAAACCGATCCGAGCTTTCGAACGACCCGCCTATACACGCGCCTAAGCGCATGTGAAGTGCGCAAGCAGTTGATCGCGCAGAGAGGCTATACAGATGATCAGTTGCCATGCGCAGAAGTCATTCGCCAACGTTTGAATCAGCTGGGCTATCACGTGCGCGCGGTGCGCAAAAGTACACCAAAAAAAAGATCGCCGAGACGGACGCCATCTTCGCACAAATCAAGTGCGTGAACGAGGAGGCAGACGCAAGCGAAACAATGCTACGCATATCGTGTGATGCC
>CAIXPS010000525.1 GCA_903921365.1 uncultured bacterium
GGAACGGGGATACAGGGCCATCGAGATCGACGACATGCATCTGCATGCGCAGTCGATCGTGTTGCAAAGCGCTGGCGCGCTGTTCATGCGGCGCTATTTCGGAAAGGGCATCCGTTTTCGCGACTACACTTCGGCGCGACTGTTGAAACTTCACGCTTCCATCCAGGACGCCGGTGTGAAACTGGCCGCCTGGACGGCGCATACTGACTTCACGCTGATCGGTAAAGCGGCGCAGTGGCAGATGCATTACCTTGAAGGGGCCATCGCCACGGCGGACGACTTCGGCGCGCGCATCGTGTGCATCCAGGCAGGCGGTTCCGACCAGCCGACGCAGGATGAGATGATGCACTGCATCGAGGGGTTGCGCGCGGCGGCAGTCCTGGCCGGGCGATTCCGGACGCGACTGGCGTTGGAGAGTGGCAGCGGAATCACGCGCTCGGCCAAGCGCGCGGCGCAGTTGCTGCGCGAGATCGACTCACCTTATCTGGGGGCGTGTCTGCGCATCGGGACGGAGGACGCCGTCGCACTGGCGCCGCTGGCGATCTACGTCCACGCCACGGCGAAGACGTTTGACCCACAAGGGCGCGCGGTGGAAGTAGACTACCCCGCCTATATGGCGGCATTACAGGCGGCCCACTACGCCGGTGGGATTTCGGTGCGCTATGAGGGCGCCGGCGACCCCACCCACGGCATCATGAAGATCGCGGAACTGATCAGCGCGCTGTCAACGTCGTCAACCTCTTCGGGAAGTATGGCATTGTGAGCCAGGGTGATGCGATGGGAATCGATGCGAGGAGCGAAGAGACGGCTGGCATATAGGCGTACGACGTGGATTTTATGAGTGACAGCGCGGCGTTGGCGTCGATCAATCCGGCGCCCGTTGAGTTCGCGTAACCTCCACTCATCGCCTGTGCGGAGTTTTGAAGCAGCAATCTGGTAGTGTTTGAGCTGAGCGCGGTTCCAAGTTCGTTGGAGCGCTGCTTCATCAGTGCGGCTACTGCAGCCGCGTGTGCCGCAGCAGCTGCGGCGCCGTAGAAACGGTAACAGCCGGCGTCCAGCGGCGCGGAGAAGAACGTAGTGCAACCGCCGTCAGTCGCGATGAAGGCCGGCCCTGGCAGAGTCAGGGGGGTGATCGCCGTTGCGGGCGTCGATCCAAGCACCGGACCAAAATAGTGAACCGCCGGCCCATATGAACTAAAGTATTCCGGGTTGACATCGTCGTTATAAGGCGCTGCGCCCACGCTCAGGCCGTACTCGGTAGCAGAATGTCCTGCAAGTGTTGGCCCCACAGTGTCGCCTCCGTTGGTCGTCGAGTACTCCACTGACTCTAATCCATAGGTGGATGGAGCGAAATAATACTTTAACCGCGGGGCGCCGGTATCACCACCGTATGCCGTGTTGCGCACAATCACAATCCGGTAGGCTTCAATTGATCCCGTGCTGTTTGTAAAGTTTAGGCCCTCCCACGGGATCGATGCCGATATCGTGCTATTGGGTATTGTATTGCGCATCCGGCTGCCCGCGACGAGATTGTTCGAGCTGTCCAGAATGTAAAAGTCCAAATCCGTTGTGACTCCATTCCAGGGTTGTGCCCATTGGAGAATCAGTTGCGCTTGCCCGCCAGCGGACAATGTGATGCTGTTGGAGCTGTCGATGCCGCCGTTCGCGTTGAAGTTGTGACAGAATGACTCATAAAATGATGGGCCCATACTCATCGGACAATGAACGGGCCGAAAGGCAGTCGCCTCATACGAAGTGACATTCTTGCCGCTGAGTGGGTAGTTGCCGTTGCCAGCAGAGGTGAAATACAGGGCTCCGGAACCCACCACCTCCGAGATAGCCACAGACACCGGGCCTTCCTGGAACGCTGGCTCATAACTGTAACTGACGTCATCAACGATGATGTCGGCGCCCCAGGCGCGCAGATTGCGAATGTTGTCTGCAAACCCGTATATCCCGTTACTGCCGCTGGCAAAGCCAAGCGTCGCGCCTGGGGCTAAGTCATGCACGATCTGCAGCATGGCGCGACCTTCGTCGGTGTTCTCGGTGGGATGAATGGACAAGCTGTTCGAGATGACGCTGACTGGCGTCAAGCGCCCGCACGGGTTGCCGGCGCCGGGCAGGTCGCCCGACGCAATATCGTCGGCAGCGTGGGTCACTGCAGAGGCATTCTGGTCGTAAGAGTTGGATAATACGCCCACCTTTACCCCGCTCCCGTCCACGCCGTAATTGGCGCGCGCCAAGGCAGCCCGCAACTGCGCGTCGCCTGCCGATATTGTAGAGCTACATGCCCGTGGCACGCTGAGCGCGTCTGGCGCGGTTGGGTGGTCAACGCCGCTGGCGGGCAGGCGCTGCGGCAACTTACTCCCTGGCTTTCGGGCAGCCAGAATCGTTGGCGGTTGTGAGGTCTTTGCGACGGTGAGCATCGGGGCAGTGCCAAATGCAGCCATTGCGAAGACACATGCCGCGATCATACGAACGAGCGGAAACGTATTATTTCGAGCCATGCTTTCTCCATAAATCAAGCAGTGGTAGAACGATGGGTGGTGGATTCCCCACGCAGCAGTATATAGGCAATTACCAGACGCCGCTTACCGCCTGTTAACATAGGCAAAGTGCGCCGGTATCTGGCAGCACGAGGAGGATTATGAACGAGAGCAATTATCGCGCCGCGCTCATTCCACTCGATGAACGCCCCGTCAACACACGCTATCCGCGCATGATCGCCGGGATCGCCGGGGTGCAGTTGCATCTGCCGCCCACGGAGATCATGTGCAATCAGCGCAATCCAGCAAACACAGGCGCACTGCTGGAATGGGCGCGCGACATCGCGCCGCGCGTCGATGCGCTGATCGTCTCATGCGATCATCTCGGTTATGGCGGCCTGATTCCATCGCGCATCAGCATGGAACCGGCCGGCGCGATCGTGCAGAGATTGGAGCGATTGCGCCAGATCAGGCAGCAATTCCCCGCACTGACCCTGCATGGCTTTAATGTGATTACGCGCGTGTCGAACGCGAACGACGCCGTCGAGGAGCCTGCCTACTGGCAGACCTACGGCGCGCGCCTGTGCCAATTGTCACAACTGATTGACCGCGAATTACAAGGAGAGCAGGCGGGTGTCACCGTTGAACTTGCCGCATTACGCGCGCAAATCCCCGATGCGCACACCCGCGATTTCCTGCGCCGGCGCGTGCGCAATCACACGATCAACCTGCATGCATTGCAGTTGTGCGCAGAGGGCGTCTTCGACCTGCTCGTCGTGAGCTCGGACGACACCAGTCCCTTTGGCCTGCCCAGTCGCGAAAAGCGCTGGCTGGCCGAGTGCGCGGGTCGCCTTGGGATTGGCGATGGGCCACTGCTGATGTATCCCGGCGCGGACGAGATTGGCTGCGCCCTGGTCGCGCTTGCAATCAATGCCGCCGCCAGATATGTGCCGCGTTTCGCCGCTCGTTATGCGATACCCGGCGGTGAGAACAATGTCGCGGCGTATGAAGATGGGCCGATCCGGCAGACGATTGAGCGGCAGGTGCGCGCGGTTGGCGGTGTGGTCACAGACGAGTCTGACGCGGAGTTCATCCTTTTTGTGAACACGCCGGTCGAACGGCGCAGCGAGTGGCAGCCGGAGTATGCGGATCGAGAGCGCGAAGAACGCATTGCACCGCTTCGCGCCGCCGTCGCCGCCATAGCGGCCCAGCCGTCCCGGGCAGTCATTTGTGATGTGGCTTACCCCAACGGCGCGGATCCTGTCCTGATTGAACTGCTGCAACAGCATGTGGCGCTGGATGAGCTTGCGGCCTATGGCGCGTGGAACACGGCGGGTAACACCATCGGCACGGCGTTGGCGCAGGCCTGCGCGAGTCACTTCGCCCATTCCACCGAAGGGCGAAAAGCACAGAGGCGTTTTTTGGCGCACCGGTTCATAGAAGACTGGGGGTATCAGCATGTTGCGCGCAACGAACTGCGTCAAGCCCTATTGCGCGAAACCGATAAGCGCGAACCTGCAGAGGAGAACCTCGCGCAGACCTGCGCCTGGATCGAAGGACGCTTGAATGAACTCATCGCACAGTTGCCAGGGTTCGCCGGGCGCTATCGAATCCAGCCGGGCAGCGCGCGTTTGCCGTGGAAACGCGCGTTTGAGGTGGATTTTATAGTCGAAGAAGAGATTGGCATTTGATGGGGTGATAATGCTCTGCATGATTGCCCTTCACGCACTATGGGATCAGCGCACAGCACACCTGCGGCTGTGGGCCGAAACGACGCCAGGCGACGCCGTCAAACCCAGGCGCGGGCGCAAGCGAGCAAACGCGCCGGCGCAATCGCATCCTTTCGCTGCAGCCGGCAACGCGCTGGCTGAATGCGCCGGCGAGGTATTTGGCAGTGTGGCTGTTGCTGAAGCCGCCATCGAGCCAATCATAGTGTCACTACCCTCAACGGATACATCTCCCTTGCCCTCGCCCGAACTGCTGTGTTTCCCAGCCGTGCCGCCCACGCGCCTGTCCCAGTGGGAAGTTGCGACAATGGCGCTGCCGCCCGATGGGGCGTTGAGCGCGCTGCTTGACCTGCCGGCGCAGCCACCTGTCAGCGTGAATTACGGCGCGACGCTGCGCTTCTGGTCGCAGGTCGCGGGTTTTGCATATGAGCTGGTTCTGGGGCAGCGTTTCGCCCCGGCACTGCAGAAGGCCGCGACAGATGGCGCCTTGCGCGCTGCGTGGGCCGCCGCGCTCAGCGATGACGACACCGAACGATTGAAGGCGTTGGCGCGCGCTATGCCGCCCGCCTGCCGCGCGCATGACCCGGTGGCGCAGCCGGCACAACTGATCCAGGACTGTATCAACACCCTGATCGATGCCTTTGTGCGCGCGAGCGCCTTGTCACAGCGCAGATCCATCGTGCCTGTTGCGCTCGCCACGGCGATCGACGGCCCGGCAAAGCTCTGGCTCGATGGTTTACTGAGCAAAGATGGCCTGATCAAGACTGGGGCCAAGACCGCGGAATTTGTCACACAGTTGCGCGAATGGCTGCGCCAGATCCGCTCCGAGCCCAACGCCCCGTTCCGCACCTGCTTCCGCCTGGAGGAACCTGTTGTTGCGGAGGAGGGCAGCCAAGCCAGCATGAAAGATGCGTGGCGAGTGTCGTTTCACCTGCAAGCCAACGAGGATCGCAGCTTGCTGGTGCCAGCGGAGCAAGTATGGCGCGCGCGCGGCGATGCGCTTACCTTCCTTAGGCACAAGTTCGAAAACCCGCAGGAGCGCCTGTTGGCAGACCTGGGCAAAGCCGCGCGCGTGTTCCCGCGCATTGACGAGAGCCTGCGCTCCGCCCGCCCCATCGAGTTGCAATTGGCCACAGATCAGGCCTATGCCTTTCTGCGCGAGAGCGCCCCACTGTTGGAACAGAGCGGCTTTGGCGTGCTGCTGCCGCACTGGTGGACCAAGCCGGCAGTCAAAGTTGGCGTCAAGCTCAAGGTCAAGGGCGGCGCGCAGACATCCAGCGGGCTGATGGGCATGAACGCCATTGTCGAGTATGACTGGGAAGTGGCGCTGGGCGATCAGTCGATGTCGCTGAAGGAATTCGAGCAACTCGCCCAGCTCAAGATGCCGCTGGTCAATGTGCGCGGCCAATGGGTGGAGTTGAAACCGGAAGAAATTGAGAAGGCTGTGGCGTTCTTCAAGAAACGCCACGGCGGAGAAATGACGCTGGGCGAAGCCGTTCGATTGGGGCTGGGTCACGAGAAATCCGAGACCGGCATGGTGATCAACGGCGTCGAGGCGGAGGGGTGGGTGCGCGATGCGCTGGAAAGGCTGAAAGACAGCGCCCGAATTCCCAACGTCACTCAGCCAGCCAGTTTCAACGGCGAGTTGCGACCCTACCAGCTACGCGGCCTGGCGTGGCTGACCTTCTTGCGCGGTTTGGGCATGGGCGCCTGTCTGGCCGACGACATGGGACTTGGCAAAACACCTCAGACACTGGCCTACCTGCTGGCTCACCGCGAGAACATTACTGCGAAGAAAACCGCGCCCGTGCTGCTCATCTGTCCCATGTCGATTGTGGGCAACTGGCAACGCGAGGCGCAGAAGTTCGCGCCCACGCTGCAGGTGATGGTGCATCACGGCGCAGAGCGCTTGACTGGCGCCGGGTTCGCTCGTGAAGCAAAACGGCACGACCTGGTCATCACCACGTATGCGCTGGCGCAACGCGATGAAGAACGGCTCAGCGCGGTGGATTGGGACACACTCATCCTCGACGAAGCGCAGAACATCAAAAACGTCGAGACGAAACAGACCCAGGCCATCCGGCGCCTGAAAGCCTCCCATCGCATCGCACTGACCGGCACGCCGGTCGAGAACCGACTGAGCGAACTGTGGAGCATCGTCGATTTTCTAAACACTGGCTACCTGGGCAAAGCGGCCGATTTCCGTTCGCGCTTCGCTACGCCGATCGAGCAGTATCACGACGCCGACCGCAGTGATACGCTCAGGCGGCTGACTCAGCCATTCATCCTGCGGCGCCTGAAGAGCGACAAGAGCATCATCACTGACCTCCCGGATAAACAGGAGATGAAGGTGTTGTGCAACCTCACCCGCGAGCAGGCGACCCTCTATAAGGCGGTGGTCAAGGAGATGTTGCGCAAGATCGAAGAGGCCGAAGGCATTGAGCGGCGCGGGCTGGTGCTGGCGACCCTGCTACGGCTCAAACAGGTGTGCAATCACCCCGCCCACTATCTGGGAGACGGCAGCCCGTTGCCGGATCGCAGCGGCAAGCTGGACCGGCTGGAGGAGATGCTGGAGGAGGCGTTGTCGGTGGGGGACAAGGCGTTGGTATTCACACAGTTCAGCGAGATGGGCGGGCGATTACAGACGCACCTGCAGCAGCGCTTCGGGCAGGAAGTGCTGTTCCTGTACGGCGGCGTGCCCAAGAAACAGCGCGATGTCATGGTGCAGCGCTTCCAGGACGAGCCACGTGCTGCGCCGATTTTCGTTCTGTCGCTCAAAGCCGGCGGCGTGGGACTCAACCTGACTGCGGCCAATCACGTGTTTCACTTCGATCGGTGGTGGAACCCGGCGGTGGAAAATCAAGCCACTGACCGGGCCTTTCGCATCGGCCAGCGCAAGAATGTGCAAGTGCACAAGTTCGTGTGCGTGGGCACGCTGGAAGAGCGCATCGACCAGATGATCGAACAGAAGAAACAACTGGCCGAGAGCATCGTTGGCGCGGGTGAGGCCTGGCTGACCGAACTGTCCACGGATCAGTTGCGCGACCTGTTTACATTAGGCCATGAGGCCGTCGGAGACTGAAATGGGATACTGGGGTTGGGGCTATAAACCGAGCAAGCCGAAGGCGGTCAAAGATGGCATCAAGATGCGCAACCAGCGCGGGGCGATCGGCGAGACATGGTGGTCAAAGCGCTGGATTGAGACGCTGGAATCATTCAATATTGGCGCGCGGCTGGATCGTGGACGCAGTTATGCCCGGCGCGGTCAGGTGGTCAGCATTGACATCAGGGCAGGCATTGTAAAGGCGAAGGTGCAAGGCTCGATGCCCAAACCGTATAACGTCGACATCAAGCTCAAGCCGTTGAGCGCTGCCGAATGGGACGCAGTGGTCGATGCGATGGCGGCGCAGGCCATCTTTGCTGCAAAGTTACTGGCGGGCGAGATGCCGCAGGATATCGAACAAGCGTTTAGCGCTGCCCGCACCTCGCTCTTCCCCTCCCGACATAAAGATCTCGAGACGGATTGCTCCTGTCCGGACTCGTCGAATCCCTGCAAACACATCGCGGCGGTGTACTACATCCTCGCCGAGCAGTTTGATGATGACCCTTTCCTGATCTTCACGCTGCGTGGGCACACCAAGGAGCAGATCATCCGCGAATTGCGCGAGCGGCGCGTGAGCGAACAGATTGAGCCGGACCAGCCTGAAATCGTCGAAAGCGCGCTGACCATGGTGGAACCCCAGCCGCCGCTGGAGGAGTCGTTGACCAGTTTCTGGCGCGCCAGCGAGGGGCTGGAAAGCTTCCGCGTGCGCATGGAAGCGCCAGCCATCGAGAATGCCGTCCTGCGGCGGCTAGGCCCGGCGCCCAGTCCACTCGGCGGCGCGGCACTGTCGACCGTATTGGCCAGGGCTTATGCGGTTGTCCTCAAGCGGGCTGTGCAGCGATTGGGCGTATAAACCTGCTTTCAACGCTATCCACCTTTTGGAGTACATGACAACATGAGCGATGACGACGCGATTGGAATCGAAGCAATTGCCGCGCAATGCGCCGAGGAGATGGCGCGCTTCAGAAGTCGGCTGAAGTATGTCACCACCTCCTGTTACGATCTCTTTCGCCATGCCCTGCGAGATCAAGATGAGTACGCATTGACGGCCGTAATGCGCCAGTACATCAACTTATTGAAGAGTTGGGCGCGTGGTATTCCGAAGGATGAGGCAGAGGCCATCGCCAACCACGCATTCGCTGAGTTGGTTGCCAGCACAAAACGGGAAAATCTGGACTTTGACAAGGAATTTGGCGCTCTCGTTAACATCTTGAATCGTCTGAAGCGCACGGTCAGGTCGCAAGTGTTGGTCATACGCCGGCAGGGGGAGAGAGAATTGCTGATTACCGATCTCCACGCCGGGCGTGCTGCAGAAGGTGAGCCTGACGATGAGTGGCATTGGCCCTCACCAGAGCCAGGGCCGGAAGAAGTCATTGAAGCTAAAGAGGCGGAGATGCTCGAGCGCGAAAGGCAACGGATACGCCGGGAAATTCTGGATTATGCCAAGTCGCGTCTCAACAATGATGAGCAGGAACGGATCGTCTGGGAATACGTGATCCTGGGTGATGTGGCGCCCAGACAGGCAGCTCAGCGCTGGACATATCTCTTTGACTCCGCGGCTGTTGTCTCAACGGTTAAGGAAAGACTGGTGCGGCGCTGCCAGCGCGACAGCACTATTCAATCGTTATACAAGAATCTGCAGGATTTCGTCGGAAAAAGCGCCTGACGCGGCCTATCCATTAGTGGAGATTGGTGGATTATGAGTGAAAATTGTGTTAACCCGGCCGAGATCAGGGAAGGCGATTTGACAGCCTATATTGAGGGCGCTGCTTCGGACGCCGTCAACACCCACCTCCGTCGCTGTGCTTACTGCCGGGCCGAAATGAAGGCGTTGCGATCTACCCTGCGCGCGATACGCGCTGTTGCTTACCGCGCGACGTGTCCTCCGCCCGAACTGTTATACGACTTTTATCACCACAGCCTGAGCAAAAGCCGGGTGTTGGGGGTGGCTCGTCACGTGCGCGAGTGCCCATCATGTGCGGAAGAGCTTGCCTTCCTGGCTCGCGAGGAGCGCGCTGACGCCGCATCGTGGCTGGATGCGGCCATTCGAAACATCACTGCCATCCTCCGACCTCCCATGCTGAACCTCCAACCTGCGCGCGGGGCTGAAGCGCGCCTGCTCATCTTCGATGTCATGCCTGAGGGTGAAGACTCGGCGCTGGAAGTCACTATCAACCTGCGCGACGGTGCTGGCCGCAATGAAGACTGGCAGATCGAGGGCGCCATCGAACCCGAAGCCGAATCGTTCAATGCAGAACTCTACCGCGACGGCAAGTTGATTGACGTTACGCGCACCACGGAAGCTGGGCGATTCACGTTTGATCACCTCGCCCCCGCCAACTACGACATTCACCTGTTCTCGGATCAGCGCGATATCAGCCTCGCAGGAGTGACACTGGCATGACGCCGGCGGATCTCACGCAGGCGCTGCTCGCGGCGTCGGATCGCCAGACCCGCCTGGCGCTTCTGGAAGAACAGCGCGGCGGAACCGATTTCGCCGGATACATCGCTTCCGCCGAGGGGCTCAAAGCGGAAGCCGATCGCGTCCGACTGAAGAACCCGAACGATGCGCTGCGTGTCGCCAGTGTTTTGGCTGACCTGGCGGAATGGACTGCCATCCCACGCTGTCAAGCGCTGGCAGTCTGGGCGCGCGCCAACGCACTGCTCCACTTGGGCGACTACCCCGAGTGCCTGCGCCTGTATGCAGAAGCAGCCCGCCTTTTGCCGTTGGATCAGTACAGGATCGATGCAGCCCGGCTGACCTCGAACCGGGCCACGATCTTATCCAACCTGGGAAGGTATCCCGACGCGCTGCAAGCGGCGCAGTCTGCGGTCGCCATCCTCCAGCCCGACGGGGCAAGTCCGTACCTGGCCAGCGCGCTGATGGGGCGCGGCGTAATCCACTACATGCTGGGGCAATACGTCCTCGCACTGAATGACTACGCAGACAGCGAAGACATTCACACTGCGGTAGACAATCGGGTGGAACTGGCGCGCCTGAAGATCAACCGGGCGAATGCGCTGGAGGGGCTGGATCGTTTCGAGGAAGCTATTGCACTGCTGAGGGAAGGGCGGGCCGGACTGGCGGTTTTGGACCATTTGCTTGAAGTCGCGCGAGCTGACCTGAATCTGGGGATCACTTACACCCGGCTGGGGCGCTACGAGGAGGCACTCACGGCGTTCGCGTCCGCAGAAGCGGGGTTTAAGTCGCTTGATGTGCCATCCGAAGTCGCGATCGTCGCGCTTTACCGCGCCGATCTGTATGCCGAGTTCAACCTTTACGATGAGTTGGCGCGGCAGGACAACAGCGACTGGAGTCAGTTTGACGAGCGCGAGATGCAATGGCAGGCTGCGCGCGCACGGCTGCATCAGGCCGTGGCGCAACGCCACCTGTCAGACTATATGCGGTCGCGCGAGGCGCTGGCTGATTGCAGAACTGCTTTTGAACGGTTGCCCGACCCGGTCTGGACGGCCATCACCCGTCTGGAAGAGGCGCGTTTAAACTGCGCGCTGGAAGAATGGCAAGAAGCGTTGCAAGTTGCCGTGGAGGTGGCGGACATCCTGGCACGCTATGAGATGCCCGCCCGCTCCGCCGAGGCGTCACTCGTAGCGGCTGACTGTCACATTGCACTGGGCCAGCCTGGTGCGGGCGCCGAGCGATTTCAGGCTGTGCTGACGCTCGGTCAGCGCGACAGCATCCCGGCTCTCATTTATGGCGCCTGGCATGGCCTGGGTCGCGCTTCCGAACAGGCGGGCCGCTACGAAGAGGCGCGCGACAACTATCTCCGCGCGGTGGACGAGATCGCCACGCAGCGCGAGAAGCTGCGTGTGGAGGATTTTCGCAGCGGGTTCCTGGACGACAAGCTGAACGTATTCCGCGACCTGGTGCTGCTCGATCTGAAACTCGGCCGCACCGAGGAAGCTTTCGCCTATGTCGAGCAGGCCAAGTCCGCCGGGCTTGTGGATCAAATCCTCGCGAGCCTGGCCGCTCCAGAAGCAGGCGTTGTATTGCCGGATGGCGAGACGCTGGGACGGCTAAATATGTTGCGCGAAGAACTGAACTGGCATCAGGATCACCTGGAGCACCGCGGAAATCCAGACGCCCAGCGCGCGGGAGCGGCGTCAGACGCAGACACACGCAAGAAGATTGCGAATATTGAGCGCGAAGCCACCCAACTATCGCGCAAACTGCAACAGACCGACCCGCGCTACACCTTCCTCACTCACCGTGACCTATTTTCGCCCGCCGCGTTGCATGCGCTTTTGGATCACGGGGATGTATTCGTGCAGTACTTCGTCGCCGGTGACCATGTTTTCGCGTTCGTTGTTGATCGAGACGGGCTGCGGGCCTGTGAAGCTTTGCCGATCACAACCGGTCAAATTGAAGATAGGGCGAGGGCGCTGGAGGCAACCCTGGACAAGGCCGCCAGCGGCGCCCCCGAGTCGGCCGGACTGTTATTCACCGCGTGCGCGCGCAGACTAAATGCGCTGTATGAAGGGTTGGTCGCCTCACTCGAACCTTACCTGGCGGGCAAGCGGCGCTTGATCATCGCGCCGGACGGCGTCCTGTTCTGCGTGCCGTTTCACGCGCTTGGCGCCAGCCCGATGCAGGAATGCGTGATCGACCGGTTTGAGGTGGCCTACACGCCCAGTGCCAGGGTGCTGCAACTCTGCGCGGAAAGCCTGCGGCGTCGCGGCGCGCGCGCGTGGCGGCCGCGCACGCTGGTCATGGGGAGCACGAACGCCGGCGCGCTGCCGCACATCGCGACTGAGGTAGCGACGGTTACGCGGGTGCTCGGTGCGCTGGAAGGCGATGTGTTTCTGGAGCGCGACTTGTCGCGCGACGCCCTGTTCGCCCTGGCCGGCCAGTATGATGTGCTGCACTTCGCCACGCATGCGGTGTACCGGGGCGACAACCCGTTGTTCTCAGCGTTACAACTCGGCGGGGGAGCATGGTTGCGCGCGATGGATCTGTGCCAGCTTCGACTGAATGGCGCACTTGTGACGCTGAGCGCCTGCATGACGGGCCGGCATCGCCTGATGGGCGGCGACCTGCTGGGCCTCAGCCGGGGTTTCCTGGCAGCAGGCGCCGCAGCGCTTGTTGTAAGCCTTTGGCCAGCCGACGACGCGGCGACGGCGATACTGATGGATTACTTCTATGTTGAACTCAGGCAGGGCGCGAGTGTGCCGGCGGCGTTGAGGAGCGCACAACGGCGCCTCCGCGACGCCGAGATCGTCGTCAACGGTAAACGCTTGCACCCCTACGCCCACCCGTATTTCTGGGCGCCGTTCTGTACACTCGGCGCGCCGGGCGCAAAACTCGTCTGAGAACGGCATACGCACCCGCGAGCAGCTCTTAAGCCAGACCTGCGTGTACGCTAATGCAATAGGAGGAGCGGCTAACCGCTCCTCCTAACTCTTGGACTAAGGGTATTTCAAGTCACTCATCTGCATGTTCTCTCCTATTTTGCCAGCTTCAGAGCGCTATTCGGTGTTATGGCATGAAGCCCATGTGTTATCGTCACAGTTACTGGGCGCGTAACCCCATCAATGCCAGTTTCCAGGGCTGTAGTCAACGCTGGTTGTGTGCTGTCCTGCCAGGTAGCACTCCATGCCCATGGCCCGCCTGAAATTGTGCCGCAGCCTATATTGAAGTAGCTGAGACCATCTGTCCCATGTGCTGCGGTTGCGGAATCAAACGTGCCCGATGCGTAAAAGGTGCCAGTAAATGAGAATTGGTTATTTGTAATCATTTGAAGGGTTGTATGGGTGATCTTGATATTACCGGCGCATGTACCCCCGAGATAGATCGCGAAGTTTTTCACATAAGCCACATCAGGCGTCACGTAAAATTCGTCGCCCGTCGTACTGGCCCAGTACCCCGGTGTGCGACTCAGCGCATTTACAGTCGTCGACTGTACATTGCTCCAGTTGCTCGTGCCGGCATCATTCGTTGCGCTAACGCGGTAGTAGTACGTTCCGACCGCCTTGCCACTGGCCGACCATGAGATCGCGGTGCCGGTGTAGCGCGTGACGGCGTTCGGGAAGGCTGAGTTGGTATCCTCCTGTAGCGTGTAACTAATCGCCTGGGCGACAGCGCCCCAACTCGCGTTATAGCTGCTTGCTCCGCTTGAATTACTGATCGCGCTCAGCACCGGCGCTGCAGGAGCCATCGCAGTCACTGTCACCGACTGCACATTGCTCCAGCCACTCGTGCCGGCGTTATTCGTTGCGCTAACGCGGTAGTAGTACGTTCCGGCCGCCTTGCCGCTGGCAGGCCATGAGATCGCGGTGCCGGTGTAGCGTGTGACGGCGTTCGGGAAGGCTGAGTTGGTATCCTCCTGTAGCGTGTAACTAATCGCCTGGGCGACGGCGCCCCAACTCACGTTATAGTTGCTTGCTCCACCTGGATTACTGATCGCGCTCAGCACCGGCGCGGCCGGAGGCGACCCGATGGGTGTGAACGCGACTGGCACGTAGGCGTGATATGACATAGCCTGATGGTAATAAGCATATTTCAATGTGACGTTGGTGCGGTCAAAATATGCTGCGTGACTATTGCCTTTGGAATCAACAGCAATCGAATTGTACTCACCCACAGTGTTCGTCATGTCATAATCGATAAATATAGCTGTAGATGATGCGTGTTGTTCGAGAGGCGAGTCTGTGATATAACGTAGGCCGTTACTATAATCCATAACATGTGAATAATTTTGCCTATCCAAGGCGATAGAGGCATAGTAAAGTCCACCTGAGTAATCTAGTGGTGAATCTCCAACAATATGAAGTGTATCTGCATTGTCCACTGCGATATAGCGATTGCTATATAAGAATGGTTGAACCGAGCCACCGAGAAAATGACATCTCCATATCCCTGTCGCGTTAGTAAGATAATCTCGCTGATTAGAATCCAGATCAATATATGCAATATAGATTTTCGATTTGCTATCTGTAGTAATTGACGGTGAAGAAAGATTGTTAGAACTACTCATGCAGAATGAGAGGTCATTACCCCGCTGAAATTGACCGCCCGCGTTGTTTGAATAATATATGTAGGCTGAACCATAGGGAAGAGGATATTGTGCTGGAACTAATGTAATGCCAGCTAAATGCACGGTGTCATTATTATCCACAGCGATAGACACCCATGCAACAGTTTCATACCATGAATGATCTCCCATCACAGAGCCTGTTATCGTCCATGTACCATTTATATCTCTGACAGCTACATTAGCCATATACGAGCTGTTGGTATAGGCTATATATACTTTGCCTTTTGAGTCAGTTGCAATAGAGGTGTTATGAAAATGGTTATTGAGAGTAGTTATTGTGGATGTAATCCACTCTCCCGAAGAGTTGGTTGCGTACTTGAGATTTCCAGTGGAGTCCAAATAACTAATGTGGACATTATCGCTCTTGTCAACTGCGATCGATGTGTAATATCCACCGGCATAATCAATTACCAGTTTATGCCAATCTGTCTGTGTTGCTAATACGGGAGCGGCACGAGCCATAAAAGTATCTTTCCCTACCAGCAGTGTTAAAGCAAGACCGCCTAGTATCATTGCGAGTTTTAGTATTGGCTTGTACATAATTCCGGCACATCTCCTTGATGTAATCACTAACACTAACGTTAAAAAAGCTGCTCGGTTCCCATTATTTTTCCGTTACTACTCAGGCTGATTTACCGCCACATATGGGTGAACCATACCTGATGTGCCCACCTGTAGCTATTATTGGACAAAAGGAACCTCCGTACGTATGCGAATTGACGTCGAAATGACTACCAAAACAGCACATGTGGGGGTAGTCACATGTGAAAACGCCACATGTATGGCTGAGTAGTTACATTTTTCCTTAAATAAAGTAGATGTAAAATGATATGTGGTGGGATTTCCCGCCTCGCAGCCTATAGACAATCACCGATGTGACTATTGGTCTTAGCATCCCTCCTTTGCCACAGGCGTCGCGACCCGGCTGATGAGTTGTTGGGTGTTAATTGTAGACATCATCTCGATACCAGCTTCTGTTGGTATAGCGTCGTGTTGGCGATATTTCCGACAGACGATCGGAGAATGACCTGAGTTACTTGTA
>CAIXPS010000526.1 GCA_903921365.1 uncultured bacterium
ATGGACGGCGGCCACGCTCATGATGCGGTTGATGCTCTCTTGCAGCACCTCTTTGGCGCTGACCTTTCGGCCATCGCTCATTTGAAGCTGCAACAGCATTACGATGTTCTGCAGGTTGTTTTTGACGCGGTGGTTCATTTCGCGCACGATGGCCGCGTTGCCGATCAGGTGGGCGTTTTCTATTGCAAGCGCAATCTGGTTCGCCAGCGTCGTGCACAACTCCACTTGAGCCTGGGTAAATGGCGCAGCTTGATCGCTCCAGACGTTCATCAGACCAATCGTGCGGTCATGGATGGCCAGGGGCAGGCACAACAGCGCAAGGAGTCCGGCATCCGCGGCCCAGGCAGCGTGCGCAGGTTGCATGTCGGCTTTTACATTCGAGAGCATGAGCGGACGCGTCAATGCATCGGCCTTGATCGTTGGCAGGTTATCCAGCGGCCATTCGGGCTCGTTGGGCACACCCGGACGCTGATCGAAAACTGCCCGGGGGGTGAAGGCATTCAGGTTTTCATCGAGCAATAGCAACTCGCAGCGGCGCGAGTTCACAGCGCGCACAGCCATTTCCGCAACAACTCGCAGCGTCTCATCCAGATAAGCCGGGGCGATTACGGCGCGACTGACTTCCGCCACAGCTGAAAGCTCGCGCATCTTGCGTTCCGTGTTCTCGAAAAGGATGGCGCGCTCGAGTGCGCCTGCAACGACATCACTGATCAAGGAAGCAAACTCAATCTCGCCATCTGTCCACTTATGAAGATGGTGCGTCTGGATGTTCATGGCCCCAATGACGCGATCCTGGCTGACCAAAGGCACTGCCATCAGCGATTTGAATGGTCGTTCGCGGATATTTGGAATCATATAGAACCGTTCATCTTTCCATGCGTCCCGGACTGCGACGAGTTCGCCGTGTTCCGCCGCCCAGCCTGTAATACCCTGTCCCATTATCAGTTGCGCGTGATCGACCGATTGCGGGTATAAACCCGTCGTTGCCTTCAGGATCAAGCTATGTGCAGGCGCGTCCAGGAGATAAATCGATGCCGAATTCACCCGCATTGCCTTGGCCGTAGTGCGGACAATGGTATCGAGAATGGAGCGCACATCGGAAGTGGCATTGATGGCGTGGAATATGTTGCGCACTGCATTGAGCTCACTGGTGCGCCTGCGCAACAGACCGCGCAGCTTGGGCGCATCGTCGCCGGCTTTGGCGCTCACTTTTTGTGTTTTAGTCGTCATTAGAAATTATGAGTTATGAATTATGAATTATGAGTATGAACTCGGAGCAGTCATACTTCATGCTTTCCCCATCCATTGTATGCATGTTCTATGTATACTGACTGGGTCTTGATAACGCTAGGAGGCGAACTATGCATCCACAGGTCGGCGTGGTGATGGGTTCCAAGTCTGATTGGGAAACCATGACGCACGCAGCACAGACATTAGACGAGTTGGGTATCGTGTGCGAAGTTCGCGTCGTGTCCGCGCACCGCACACCGGACTTGCTGTTTGAGTATGCGGGCGCTGCCGAGCAACGAGGAATAGAGGTGATCATCGCCGGGGCCGGTGGGGCCGCCCATCTGCCGGGTATGTTGGCTGCTAAAACCAGCCTGCCCGTGCTGGGGGTGCCGGTGCAATCCAAGGCGTTGAATGGCCTTGATTCGCTGCTGTCGATCGTCCAGATGCCGGCGGGCGTGCCCGTTGCCACCTTTGCAATTGGCAGGGCCGGCGCCATTAATGCGGCGCTCTTTTCTGCCGCCATCCTGGCGGCCAGATACCCTGATATTCACGCGGCGTTGGAGAAGTACCGCGCGAAGCAAACACAAGCTGTGCTTGGGCAGCCGGATCCTCGTGTTGCCTGAATGGCGCACTGAACTGTCTGTCAGATAAATTCAGATAAATAATGGCACCAACCAATCAGCCCGCAACGATAGGGATTCTTGGCGCAGGTCAACTGGGGCGGATGCTCGCGCTTGCCGGTTACCCGCTGGGATTTCGTTTTCGCTTTCTGGATACTGCAGCCGATGCGCCCTCCGGGAGACTCGCGCCGCTGCTGGTGGGTGAGTTCAGCGATCTGAACCTTCTGAAGGACTTTTCTACTGGCCTGAGCGTCATCACATACGAATTCGAGAATGTGCCCGTTGAGAGTGCATGGGCCTTGAATGAACATGTGAACGTGTTTCCACCGCCAGCGGCGCTTGAGATATCGCAGGACCGCTATGTCGAGAAGTCCTATTTTGCGCGGCATGCTATTCCGACGACGCCATTTGTGCGGGTGGACTCACTGCATGACCTGCAAAGGGGCATTGCGCAACTGGGTCTGCCGTGCGTGCTGAAGACGCGCCGCATGGGCTATGATGGCAAAGGGCAGGCCGTTTTGCGCGCGGCGGAGCAAGTCGCAGCTGCATGGCAGGCGATGCAGGGTAGCGCCTTGATTCTGGAGCAATTCGCGCCTTTTGACATGGAAGTGTCGCTGCTGTCGGTGCGCGGCATGAACGGCGAACTCGCCTTTTATCCCCTCGTGATCAACACCCATCGGGAAGGCATACTGCGCCAGTCGATACCCGTTGATAACACGCGCGAAGCCGGCCGGTTCACAGCCCTGCAGCAGCTTGCG
>CAIXPS010000527.1 GCA_903921365.1 uncultured bacterium
CGCCGCCGCCATCCGTGTGCACCAACGCCACTTCGGTGTCACCCAGACTGGCGCCATTTCCCTGCGGACTCGCCACCAGATACAACCGGTCGCCGTCCTGATGCCAGCGCAAGTACCCGCCCGCGAAGCTGTTGCGTAACTCGGCACTACTCGCCGAACTACCTGCTGCCAGCTTCAGCCGCAACCCCAGTGCGTACATCTTCACGTTCGTCCCGCGCAACCGGATTGCGTAGTCACCATTCCCCAACGACACCACGTACAGACTGCCCGCCTGACTCGGCGTCGCTGGCGCATTCCCGTTGCCCTGCGCCGCCATTAGTTGCCCAGCTCGTGGCGGGTTCGTCATCGCCATGTTGGCGCGTCCAATGTTCCCCGCCAGCACGATGCAGTCCAACACGTTCGTCGCGCCATCGTCCTTGATGTCAAACGCCGGATCACTCACCGGGATGCTGGCCGCCGCGCACAGGTACCAACCCGCCTGATCCACCACGCCGTCGCCGCGCACGTCACCCGCCCACAGGCCAATGTCGGCAGCGGTGGTCGCTTGTTGCGTTGCCGTGACCGTCCGCGTCGCGCCGACAAACAAGCCATGCGTCAGACGCACCGTATACGTGTCCGAGTAGATGCCAGTGAGCGCATACGCGCCGGTCGCATCCGTTGTGGTCGTGTACACCCCGCGCGAGCCGGTTAACACCACCTGCGTGCCAGTGTAGTGACCGCCCGCACGGCTTTGCAGATACGCCGCCCCTGTCAGGTTGACCTTGCCCAGCACGCAGATGACCGCATCAGTCGTCGTGTGCGCCACCAGTGCCGCGTTGCTGTCGCCCAGAATGTGTTCGCTGAACGTCAGCGTCGTACAGCCCTCACTCACGCCACGCACGGGCAGATACACCAGCACGCCCGATCCTGTGATCGGCTGCGCACTGAAGGATTCCACTGCCATATAGTCATAACCGTTCAACAAGGCTGCCGTGTAGGTATAGCTGTCCGACGGCATCAGGTCACCCGGCGCAACGGCTGCACCCGTGTCGGGGGCTACGATAGCCGTATTGCCAATCTCTAGTCGGATCTGCACACCGCGCAAGCCGTCTGAAGTGAGTGTGTTGTTCACCCAGACTGGCACCAGGACTGTGCTCCCAGCATCAATATGAGTCGGTGGTGTGAGGCTCAGGTTGATCGGCAGCCGGCCGGTGAAGTCCTGGCCACCAACATCGGAGGTCACACTGACAACTCGTGTTTGCGGCGAGAAGGTATAGCCTCCTAACATCGGAGTGATTGTGTATGTGCCTGCGATCAGGTTTGTCAGCGAATAGTAACCGCTCGCATCCGTAGTCGCGCTGATGCCAGAGTTGGCTACGATGGTCACGCCAGATACGGGGTTGATATTAGCATCACTCACTTTGCCGGAGATCATGGAAAGAGAACTAGATGGCGTGCCTTCCAATCCAAATACCCCCACTGGGACGAGGCTATTTGTGAACGTATTGTTACCAAGTTCGCCGTACCTATTGAACCCCCAACACTTAACACTGCCGTTGGTAAGCAATGCGCAGGTGTGAGACCCACCTGCATCGATCGCCACAACACCGCTTTTCATCCCGCTTACGTCCACTGGGATGTGACTATCGGTGTTCGTGTTGTTGCCGAGTTCGCCGTACGCGTTCCATCCCCAGCACTTGACTCCACCGGTGGTAAGAAGCGCACAAGTAAAAGATTCGCCCGCGGAGATAGCCATGACGCCGCTGTCTAGCCCGCTCACATCCACCGGAATGTAGCTATCAGCAGTCGAGTTGTTACCGAGTTGGCCAATGGCGTTACTCCCCCAGCACTTGACTCCACCATTGATTAGCAACGCACAGGTATGCCCGGAACCCGCGGAGATGGCCGCAACGCCACTCGCCATCCCGCTCACGTCTACGGGGATGGCGCTTGACGTAGTCGAGTTGTTGCCGAGTCCTCCATACCAGTTCGCACCCCAACACTTAACGCCGCCATACATAAGAAGCGCGCACGCATGGTAGGTGCCAGCAGAGATGGCCGTCACTCCGCTGACCAGTCCACTCACATCCACCGGGAAGTAACTACCGGCATTCGAGTTGTTACCGAGTTGACCGTATGTGTTATACCCCCAGCACTTGATTCCACCGCTTATAAGCAGAGCGCAGGTATAGTCCGAACTTGCCGACGAGATAGCCAAAACATTACTAGTCATCCCGTTCACCTCAATTGGGATGGCGCTGGATGTTATGGAGTCGTTACCGAGTTGACCATACATGTTCGACCCCCAGCACTTGACCCCACCAGTGCTCAACAGCGCACAAGTGTGCCGGAAACCACCAGCAGAGATAGACTCAACACCACTCACCAACTCGCTCACACCTACCGGGATAGCGCTAGATGTATGCGAGTTGTTACCGAGTTGACCATCTTCGTTATCCCCCCAGCACTTGACCCCGCCGGTGGTGAGTAGTGCGCAGGAATGCACTTCGCCCGTAGATATAGCCTGAGCCACCTGGCTATAGTAAGCCGTAAAATCCTGGTTTGCTGCAATCGGCGGGACGCTGACCGTGCGCGTCGGCGGTGCAAATACAGTTCCGCTCCGAGTAGGCGTTATCGTATAAGTCCCGGTAATGATATCCGTTAGCGTGTAATAGCCACTTGCATCCGTCGTAACTGTAACGCCGGTGCTTGCTAAGATGGTGACGCCAGAAAGGAGAGTGCCGTTAGTGTCACTCACCTTGCCCGTGATCATCAACGGGGTTGGCGCCAAGCTCAGATTAACTCTGGCGGCAAACGCATCAGCACCGCCAGCATAAGCACGGACTGGGACGCCCCAGGCGGCATCGCTGGAACCCGCAATATAGATATTCTCATCGGCATCCATGACGATATCAATGCCGTAATCACTTCCATTTCCGCCCAGGAAAGTATTCGCACTGAGATTTCCTGATGCATCCAGTTTATCAACAACAGCATCATCACTCGACGTGTAGTCCCGTAGTGGATTGCTCCAGGTTGAGTTGCTTTGGGCTACTATGTACGAGTTCCCCTGGTGATCCACGACAATTCCCTGCCCATAGTCATACCCGCTTCCACCCAGGAAGGTATTCCAAGTCAGATTGCCGGATGAGTCGAGTTTGGCGGCAAAAGCATCGCCACTACCACTGTACGCCCGAACTGGGTTGCCCCAACTGGCGTCGCTGTAACCAGCCACATAGACATTCCCACCCCCATCCACGGCGACGGCCCTGCCATATTCCCATCCGTTCCCACCCAGGAATGAGTTCCAAACCAATACCCCATCCGGGGTAAGTTTTGCGGCAAATGCATCGATCTGGCTGGTATAGGCGCGCACTGGATTTCCCCAGTTTGTCCACCAACCACTGCCCACTACATAGACATTTCCATTACTATCAACGGTGACGTCGCCACCATACTCCCGATTGCTTCCACCCAAAAAGGTGTTCCAAATGAGCGCGCCAGATGGGCTGAGTTTGGCAGCAAATGCATCAAAGTCACCGATGTTATAAGCACGCACTGGATTACCCCAGGTATATCCACTGGTGCCTACTACAAGAAGGTTGCCGTCCTTGTCCAAGGTGATGCCGTTGCCTTCATCAATATCGCCCGAGCCAAGGAAGGTATTCCAGACCAAATTACCGGCACTGTCTAATTGAGCTATAAACGCATCGTTTTGGCCATTGTAAAGGCGCAGCGGGCTTCCCCAAGTAGCAAAACTCAAACCAGTCACATAGACATTTCCGCTGCCATCAACGACAACAGCGGATCCAGCATCATCGCCGCTACTCCCAAGGAATGTATTCCACAGCAACGCGCCAGACGGGTCCAACTTGGCAACAAAGGCATCATTGCCGCCGGAGTAAGCTCGCAGCGGATCGCCCCACGAGGAGGTGCTGGCCCCCGTCACGTAAATGTTACCGCCTTTATCGATTGCGATATCACCAGCAGAATCCGCCAAACTCCCGCCCAGGAACGTACTCCAAATCGCGTCCGTTTTGACTACGGTGTAGACTTCGCCGAAACTGTAATTGCCATTGCCCGCGCCTGTTCCACCCAAGGGGTTGAGCGCCATGTCGAGGATGCTGTCGTTATCGGTGACATCCAGGCGAAGTGTGCCGATGCCGCTGCCCGTGTTGACGCTAACGGTATATATGCCGCCAAAGCCAGTTACGCCTGCGATAGCAGCACCGCTGACGCCGGTTGTCGTGAGAGTGAAATCACTTGCAGCCACCCCGGTGACTATCTCCGAGAACGTGACAGCAAAGTCCACACTCGCGTTTTTGGTTGGATTGAGATTGATGCGTGTGATTGAGGCGACCACCGGATAAGGAGCACCTTCAAGTCCCATCACACCTACCGGGATGTGGCTATCGGTGGACAAGTTGTTACCGAGTTGACCATCGCGGTTCCAACCCCAGCATTTGACTCCGCCATTAGCGAGTAGCGCGCAACTGTGATCATAACCCTTGGAAATGGCCGCAACGCCGCTGGCAAGCCCACTTACATCCACTGGGATGGAGGAGCTATATGCGTTCGAGTTGTTGCCAAGTTGACCTTTTTCATTGAGTCCCCAACACTTGACCCCACCACTGGTGAGTAATGCGCAGGGGCCGTATTCGCCGGCAGCGATAGCCGCAACACCGCTTGACA
>CAIXPS010000528.1 GCA_903921365.1 uncultured bacterium
AAGCAGGATAGTGGCCGGGCGATACGCGGAGACCTGCAATAGTGGATCGCTGATACCCCCGGCCTGCGTAACCGCATAACCGGCGCCGAGGAAGGCGGGCAGGGGCAATAGTGCTGATGATCAGGTAGCGCATTGCGCCGCGCGTGCTGTCTTTGCCGTTTCGCTCGGCCTGGATCATGATAGCGGCTACGGCGGCGGCGGCCTCGAATGCGAGCGCCATATATACGAATGGGCGAATCATCAAGCCAGTGCTGACGAGCGCCAGGATGCCAAGCCCAAGCGGTATAAAAGTCCAACCCTGCGACACCGTCAGGCCAAGCAGGAACAGCGCCAGTGCTACGCTGAAAAGCAATAGGAGGGGGATGCGATCTGAAATGCGCACCGCGAGCACACGACCGAACATGTTGACGGGCGTTTGCAGATCGATGGTGAAACCGCCCAGGCGGAGTGCGTTGCCCGCGTCCACAGGGCGGCTGAGCAGCAGGATGACGAACCCGCACGCGATGGCGGCGATGAACACTTCGATCACGCGCCAGCGCCGCAGAAAGTAGGCCGGGATAGCCGCGACGATCGGCACGAGGATGATGAGCAGCGGCGCCGGGATCATAGGGAGTGAGTTCCCTCGCACAGAAGAGTGTTGTTGCGCATGACGAGCTTATTCATCCTGTTTGGTCTGTTGCGTGGGAGACACTGGCGTGGGAGTCGCGCGGCGCGGCAGGTGCGCCCGCACCGGGAGTTCCACTTTGATCTGTTCGAGCAGGACGCTGCCATCCGCAAGCGTGAGATAGGCGATGGCAAACCCGACCAGCAACGTCATCAATCCAAGCAGAACGCTGACGCTGATGCTGGGTTCCAGCGGGGTATACCCCAACTCGATGCCGGAGATGAACATCAGCAGACCCATGCCGATGTTGAGCGCCTCAGGGGT
Source organism: uncultured bacterium (assembly GCA_903921365.1). Taxonomy (GTDB): domain Bacteria; phylum Chloroflexota; class Anaerolineae; order J036; family Brachytrichaceae; genus CAIXPS01. The sequence goes on from CAIXPS010000528.1 coordinate 929, forward strand.
GGTGGCCATCAACAACAACCCGCTGGCCAGCAGGATGTAAGCGCCGAGGCCGAGTTCGCGCGCATTCCCCGGCAACGGGAAGCGCACCGTCGCGCCAAACGCAGCGGTCAGGACGAGCACGGTGGCGATGGCGCGCAACAGCACCTGGGCCGGCACGCTGCGCCATGCGACATGCCGGATGCGTTCCACTGCAACTGATTCACCGCGACTCGCGCGCTGGGTGTCGGCGGCTTGCGCCGCGACGCTGATCGCCAGACAGACCAGCGCGCCCGCGAGCGGTTTGATCAACGCCACGCCGGGCGGAATGATGCGCGCCAGCATGATGCCAGTGACGACATACTGCACGATCAGCGCGGGCAGAGCCAGGCGCCAGTTGCGAATCAGTAGAATGAGAACAGTTGAAACCGTCAGGGCGACCAGCAACGGGGTCGCCGCGAGCTGCGAGAGACGGTCAAGTAGAGCGACTAAGTCAGACACTATAAGGATTATAACCGCGCAGGTCGAACCAACATGAATATCGCCTTTTACAAGCCGTACGGCGTGCTGTCCTCATTTACGCATGAGGTCCAGTCGGAGAGCGATGCCGGCAAACGGACGCTGAGCGAGTTCGGGATGCCGCCGCGCGTCTATGCGGCCGGGCGGCTCGATTTTGACAGCGAAGGGTTGTTGATCCTGAGCGATGACGGCGCCTTCATCCATCGATTGACTGACCCGCGCTACAAACTGCCCAAGACGTATCACGTCCAGGTGGAAGGGGCGCCAGCTGAAGATGCGCTGGCGCAGTTGCGGCGGGGCGTGACGATCAAAGGGTACCAGACGCAACCATGCGGCGCGCGCGCGTTAGCCGCCGACCCCGGCTTTGCGCCACGCGATAAACCCATCACCCCGCACGGGCCGACCGCCTGGATCGAGATCATCCTGAGCGAGGGCAAGAAGCGCCAGGTCCGCCACATGACGGCGCATGTGGGGCTGCCGACACTGCGACTGGTGCGCGTGGCGATTGGCCCCGTGACGCTGGCCGATCTGCAACCGGGCGGCTGGCGCGAGTTGACCGCGCAGGAGACGCGCACGCTCATTCGCGGGGCGATGCACTGAGAGCCACCGAATAAATTCGGT
>CAIXPS010000529.1 GCA_903921365.1 uncultured bacterium
AAATTTGTAGGTGTGGATGTAGGTGCCGAAAATATCCTGCGTTCTTAGCTTGGCCGCGTCCTTCTTGAGCAGCGGCGTGCCGGTGAAGCCGATGAAGAGGGCGTTCGCCAACCAGCGCTTCATCTGTTTGTTCATGTCGCCGCCCTGGGTGCGGTGACATTCATCCACGAAGACATAGAACCGGCCATGCACCGGTGGTGGCAGGCCCTTGAGGTCAGCGGGATCGAACTTGTGCAGGAGCGCACACAGTAGCCGGGGCACGGCAGCGCTGAGCTTGGCCACAAACTCCGCTCGGTTCAGGATGCGGGGAGACGGCGAGTTCTCGCCGATGACCCCGGCATTCTTCATCACGCCTTCGATTTGTTTGTCCAACTCGTCGCGGTCGGTGACGACGAGGATGCGTGCCTCGGGATCGTGTTCCAGCAGCCATTTAGCAAGCAGCACCATGAGGATGCTCTTGCCGCTGCCCTGGGTGTGCCAGATGACGCCGCCCTCGCGGATGCGGATGCGTTCCTGTGCCGCCTTCACGCCCGCAAACTGATGCGGACGCGGCACCTTCTTGATGCCGTTGTCAAAGAGGATAAAGTTGCGGATCAGATCGAGCAAGCGCGATTTGTCGCACATCTCGGCAAGTGGCCGGTCCAGCAGGGAGCCAGCGGTAAGTGGGGCGGTATTCGCCGCCTTCCAGTCCACAAAGAACTTCTCCCTGGTGGTCACGGTGCCGTAGCGCAGCCCCTGCGAATCGCTGCCAGCAAAGACAAGCTGCACCGTGGCAAAGAACCCGAGGTTGAACATTTCTTCCTGGTTGGTGATGAGCTGGCGTACACCGTCCGCGATCTCCACCGAACTCCGCTTCAACTCGATGACGCCGATGGCGATGCCGTTCAGGAAAAGGACGAGGTCGGGCCGTCGATTGTAGCCGCCGCGCAAGGTCACCTCCTCGGCGAGGGCGAAGTCGTTCTTCTCCGGGTGCTCCCAATCCACCAGATGGACCTGTTCGGTCGGCTGCCCGGCGGCAACCTGCACCGACACGCCGTAGCGCAGCAGTTGATAGGTGCGCAGGTTGGCCTGATAGAGCGTGATGCCGGTGGCGTCGGCGGCGGTCATCAGCTTTTGCAAGGCGGCGGAAATGTGCGGCTCGGAGTAGCCACGCTTGGCTAGGTTCTTCCGCAGTAAATCCGCCTCGATGCTGCGATTGTTCTCTCGCTTGTTCCACTCGCCGAGGTAATCGTAGCCTAGACAATCGGGCCGGGCCGTGTCGGTGAACAGGGCGATGACGCGGTTCTGCGTTTTTCGTTCGGAGCGGGGTATTTCAGGCATGCTTTTCTCCCTGTAAATTGCAGTCGATTTTTCCGGCGAACTGCATCTGTATCAAACCATGTTTGAGCTGGAGGTGCTTTCAGCCATTTCTGTTTCGACGAGAATTTCCCGGTTCACATAACTCTGAAATTCCTCCACAGAGGTAAAACACCGGAAACCGGCTTGGCTGGCAACGCTGATCATCTCTACCCCTTCGTTGAGCAGCACTGCTACAGGCTGGCTGAGTTCTTCCTGAATACCGTTGGGCCAAGCCAGATCGAATACAGCCTTCTGCTCGCCCGTGGCAGGGTCGGCGAAATCGTAGACCAAGGTGCCACGCGGCAGGCCTTGGGCTTCGACCCAATCGTTCAGGGCGTTCAGTTGCTCTTCCTCTTCTTCGCTGGTGATCCCCCCCACGATTATTGGAGTCACTGCCGGGGCAACTGGGGGTATTCGTCCTTCCAGCCAAATAAGGTCGCCGTGCAGGAGTTCCTCCATGCGCCTGTTGAGTTCATCCGCCAGCAGGACCTTCCGAGCTTCAAGAAAATCACGGAAGTTTTCGATCTTCCACAACTCGGGATCGGTTGGAATCCATTGGGATGCCAAACCTCCAGGGTGCCGCTGCTCAAAAACCGGGAAATACTCCTCTGGCAGTCGGTCGGTAATTTCGAGATTGGTTTCTTTGCATTGGAAACAGAAGTTCGCGAGTGCATTCACTTCAGCACGCCGAAAGTTGAGGGTATGCTTGTAGAGCTGGGCCTTTGGAAAGATGTGATGCACCTCCAGCTTGCTCATCTTCCCCAACATACTGGACTTGAGCGGCAGACCGGTGCCCCAGTCACGGGCAAGGCCCATGCGGGTGAGAAGATACAGTACGGGATAGAACCGCGCCCCCAGGCTCCAGCCGGTGAAATGCCCCGGCTCGGCCCGCAGTCCGCCGTGCCACAGGCGTAACTGCTCCAGCAACTTGTCCAGACCGCCGTCCGGACCTTCCAGCGCCTCCAGGTCTTTGTCGATGAAGGATTCCGTCGATCCTGAAAACCGGCCCCACATGCCTGCCTGCACGAACCAGAACAACAGCTTGTCCTGCTCCTGCGCATCCATGGGGCCACTTCGCTGATCGAGATAGCGCACCAACACCGGCACGCCGAACCGGCCGAAAAATACCTGGTCATGGTCCAGCCCCAGCCGCCCGCCGATCAGGTTCAAACTGGTGTCGATGTGCCTGATAGCCCGTTTTAGCCCGTCTTGGATCTCTTCCGCACTCTTGTCGTGCAGGTATTGGAATTTTGCCTCGCCTGTCAGCGCCGTGTTGACCGAGCGCAGCAGCCAGTCGAGGTTAAAGTGATAGTCTGCCTTTGCCCAGTCCTTGAGCTTGGCCTTCATGGTGTCCCGCGCTTCCGGCCAGTCGGCGCAGATCTTGGCCAGCGCCAGATCGCCCTTCGAGAGCTTCGTCCCTCCGCTGTTGACGCGGTTGAAGATGTCCACAACCACATCGAGTGTCTTATCCGCGCCCGTGACTTCCTCAATGTGGAGGTTCACTTCGATGATGCCCAGCAGGCTGCTGAGTCGTCCCACATACACGCCGACTTTTGCGGCCAGTTCGGGCACAGTCGTCAGGCGGGTGACGAACTCGCCCAGCCCCACGGTGCCATCGG
>CAIXPS010000530.1 GCA_903921365.1 uncultured bacterium
CCATTGTTCCACATCGCATAGACGCCGTTTGCGAAGAGCACCTGACCCACCGTTGTGTCTGGCCCAGGGTGAAACCGGGTCATTTCCTGAACGCCGTGAGCGGCGCCAAACACGCGCGTGATTGGAGAATCAGCATTCAATGACATCGCGTAATCGAGGATATGCGTGCCTTGCCCGGAGATATTCATCCCGGCTGAAAAGTCCATGAAACGCACCGCGCCAAGGTCGCCGCTTGCAAGCGCCTCGCGACAGTGTGTCAGGTCGGCATGCCAGCGGAACTGGTGGCACAAAGCGAACTTTGTGCGCGCAGTCGCCTCTAACGCCAGCAGTTGTTTCCAATCAGCCACTTCGCGCGCCAGCGGTTTTTCGACGATGCACGCGGCTACACCTGCGGCGTCGATCAACTGCATCAGCTCAACGCGGGAATCCGGGCCGGTTACAAGATGCACCAGGTCGGGTTTTTCAACCTGCAGCATTTCACCGGCGTCATGGTAGGCGCGCAGATTGAATTGCTGTGAGAACTCATTCAGGCGTTGTTCACCGCGATTGCAGCAAGCCACAAGGCTTCCGCGTGAAATTTGCTCATATGCCTTCGCGTGCCACCAGGCTCGCGGCCCGCATCCGATGATCGCTGCTCGATAAGACTTCATGTTGGTTTCCTTACGTGTGTTGTTGGTAACGAGTGTACGACCGACGCGCGATTTGGCAAAGTCGCGAGGCGCGATACGCTCAGAGTAACATTCTTACGAGACGCTCGTCGAGTCGAGCGTTGCTATGAAGACGCGAAGGCGCTGCCCTTGATGTGCCAACGCCACGGAACGGTTAACGCATTCTCGTCTCCTCTCACACGAAGCCGTGGCGTTGTCCGCACGTCGCCGTCAGGCGCCCCTGCATCTTCTTCGATGAACAGGGTCGCCACGGGCTGAATCAGGTCGTAGCCATTGAGCGCGCGATCGATCGTTAATGCCTTGCACAGCCGCGCAGGCCCGCGGCATAAATCACGAAGGGCAGGGGCGGGCGAGTCAGCGCGCGCCCTGTGCTCAATCATTGCCTCAATCCCTTCACGTGGTTCGAGGGCGCGGATCAGCACGGCAGCGGGGACATGGGCGCTCTCGGCCACGATGTTAAAGCAGAAGTGCATGCCATAAGTAAAGTAGACGTAAGCAACGCCAGCCTCGCCGAACATCGGCGCGTTGCGCGCGGTTTGACCACGATACGCGTGTGATGCGGCGTCTCCCGGGCAGTAGGCCTCTGTCTCGACGATGACGCCGCTGATGCGCCCGGCATTCGGGTCAAGCCGCACCAGCCGCATCCCGATCAATTCGCGCGCGACAACGCGGGTGTCACGGGCAAAGAAGGAGCGTGGCAGTTGGGAATGTATGAAGTATGGTCTCATAATTCCTACTGAGTTTTGACAAATGAATGTCGCACGGCCAATAGCGTCAAGCAGCTTGTTTTCAACTCTTTCACGATATTTGGCAGCGACATACTTCTTTCAAAACTCAGTAGCGACATCGGTTGGCGACATCGGTTAGAAACCGACGTCTGGATCACAGAGAAACCCGCTTCGCGGGTTAAGAACATGATAACCCGCGAAGCGGGTTTTTCTGGAGACCAGCGGTCGGTTTCCAACCGATCGCGGCTGCTCAACGCCGATCGCGGCAACATGACACTACTGAGTTTTGACAAATGAATGTCGCACGGCCAATAGCGTCAAGCAGCTTGTTTTCAACTCTTTCACGATATTTGGC
>CAIXPS010000531.1 GCA_903921365.1 uncultured bacterium
ACACACGGGTCGGCGCCTACGTCATTAATTCACGTAGCGGCGGCCACACGGGGCCGCTTGATGTGGCGCATGCAGAAACAGGCCGACACACGGGTCGGCGCCTACGTCATTAATTCACGTAGCGGCGGCCACAGGGGGTCGCCTGATGTGGCGCATGTAGCACGAGGCCGACACACGGGTTGGCGCCTACGTCATTAAATTCACGTAGCGGCAGCCACACAGGGCCGCTTGATGTGGCGCATGCAGAAACAGGCCGACACGCGGGTCGGCGCCTACGTCACTAATTCACGTAGCGGCGGCTCCGTGTGGCCGCCTGATGTCGGGCGGTTTACAATCCAGGACATGCAACAACAATCACTTCTCTCTGGTGCTGGCGATGGTGCTCAGAGCACTACGGCGAAAAGCGCAGCAGGCGTCGCCTGGGATCTGAGCGTGTTTTTTGACGGCCCTGCGGATCCGCGCATCGATGCCGATTTGAAAGACGCCGGCGCGCGCGTTGATGCTTTCGAGGCAAAGTACCGCGGCACGATCAAGGCGCCCGGCGGCCCGTCCACACAACACCTGCTTGGCGCCTTGCAGGAGGCCGAGACGTTGCAATCAACGCTCATTCAGATCAGCGCATACGCGTCGCTGGTTTACGCTGCGGATACCGCCAAGGATGCTCATCGGGCGCTGGTGCAGCATATTGAAGAATTCATGACCGCGTTGCGTAACAAGTTGTTGTTCTTTGATCTGGAGTGGCTGGAAGTGGCCGACGAGGATGCCGAACGATTGATTAATGATCGGGAGCTCGCGGCATACAGGCATTACCTGCAGAGTGAGCGGCGCTTCAAACCTCACACGTTGAGCGAGCCCGAAGAGAAGCTGATGAACGATAAGAATATGACCGGCATCAGCGCCTGGCAGAAGCTCTTTACCGAAGTGACGTCGTCGCTCCGATACAAGGTGGAGAAAGACGGGCAGGTTCAGGAGTTGAACCAGGGTCAGGTTCTTGCACTCCTGCGCGACCCCGACCGCGCCCTGCGCCAACGAGCGTTTGATGCGCTGTATGTCACATTGCAGGCAAATAGCCAGGTGCTGTCGTTCGTCTATGACACGCGTTTCCAGGATCATCTGGTGACGAACCGGCTGCGACATTATGCCGACCCAATGGCGCCGCGCCATCTGGCAAATGAGATCGACGGCGCAGCGGTGAAGGCGATGATGGCTGCAGTTGAGAAGAACTTCCCACTGGCACACCGCTACTTCACGATGAAGGCCAGGCTGCTCGGCTTGCCAAAGCTTGAGTTGTTCGATCAATATGCGCCGCTGTTCGATATAAAGGAAACGTACAGTTACGACCAGGCGCGGGAGGCTATTTTGCAGGCGCTCAACCGCTTCTCGCCGGAGTTCTCAACGATTGCCGCGCGTTTCTTTAACGAAAGTTGGATTGACGCCGATCCGCGTTCGGGCAAGCGGGGCGGGGCGTTTTGCGCGGGCATTGCGCCGGACACACATCCGTTCATCCTGTGCAGTTACAACGATGATATGCGCGACGTGATGACCGTGGCGCACGAGCTTGGACACGGCATCCATTTCTATTTGAGCGCGAAACAAAACCTGTTCAACTTCTATATGAGTCTGCCGGTCGCGGAAACTGCCAGCGTCTTTTCGGAGATGCTCATTTTTGACGACCTGCTCGCGCGCATGACCGATCCGCGCAAGCGGCTGGCGTTGATCTGCGGCAAGCTCGAGGACAGTTTTGCCACCGTGTTTCGCCAGACAGTATTGACGCGATTTGAGGAGGCGGCCTATGCGGCGCGCGCGCAGGGTCGCCTGAGCGCGGAACAGATTGGCAGGATATGGATCGAGGCCAATGCGCCGTATTACGGCGACGCCGTCAGCCTGACCAAGGGTTACGAGTGGGGCTGGTCCTACATTCCCCATTTCATCAATACGCCGTTTTACTGCTATGCCTATTCATTTGGTGAACTGCTTGTTCTGGCGTTGTACGGTAAATATCGCCGTGAAGGGCAGTCATTTGTGCCGCAGTACCGCGCGTTGCTGGAGTCGGGCGGTAGCATGTCGCCGCAGGATCAGATGGCCGCAATCGGGATCGATATCAATGATCCGGAGTTCTGGCAGGTCGGGTTTGATGAGTTGGAGCGCCTTGTCAGCGAGGCTGAAAAATTGTCGCAAAATGATTGAACAAAGATGGCGACGCGCGCGTCCGCGCGCGGACGCGCGCATTCGCGCACATTGTAGAATAGGGACTCATTACCGGAAGTAGCAGAAGTGGTAGTAATAGTAGTAATAGTAGTGATAATTGAGGAGCAAATAAAACATGACCAAACCGATTGTCGTGACGGATACATCATTCGAAGCGGAAGTTGAAAACGCCGAAGGGGTGGTGCTGGTTGATTTCTGGGCCACTTGGTGCGGGCCATGCAAGATGATCGCTCCTATCGTCGAACAAATCGCGAGTGAAAACGATGGCAAGCTCACCGTCGGGAAACTGGACGTGGATGCCAATGGTCAAACGGCCATGAAATATGGCGTCATGAGCATTCCAACCCTGATCCTGTTCAAAAACGGACAGCCGGTTGAGCGTCTGGTCGGTTATCAACACAAAGAAAGACTGCTCGCGAAGATTAAGCCGCATTTAACTCAACTGGCTTGACAATATAGCGCCGTACGCTCATAATCTACCCAATCTACTTGGAGCCCACGACGGTGATATCTGATTATGAGAACTCGTCAGTTGGTAACATGCTGTTATCAAGGGCTTTACCCTTCAGAACTGAGCAGCATATTGACACATAGTCTGTATCAAGGAGGTGTAACGGCACGAATTTACCCTCAACTCTCGAATAAAGTCATTCATTAACTCTACGAACAGTAAAGACTTTTAATCGTGTTCTATCCTTAAGGAGGAAGAAGAAATGTCAGATAAGAAGTTATGGCGTATTGCCAGCGTATTGGCTGCCGGCAGCATGGTTTTAGCCGCCTGCGGCGGCGCAACGCCCACAGCCGTTGTGCAGGTCGTAAAGGAAACCGTGGTTGTCAATTCGACGACCGTAGTCGAGAAGACTGTCAACAAGGATGTTGTGGTTACAGCAACACCTGTCCCGGCGGCATCTCCCACGGCAGTGCCTGCCGCAAAGCCTTCGGATACTGTCGTGATCGGCCAGCAGCAGGAACCCAGCACGTTGCATCCAGCAATCGGTTCTGAGTCTGCGAAGACCATGGTGTTGAACGCCATCTTCGTTGGCTGCATGGGCCAGAACGAGAAGCAACCGCCGGAATGGATCCCATTGGGTTGCGAAACTGTCCCGACACTCGACAATGGCGGCGCGAAGCTGGTCGGCGACGGCGCAGATCAACACCTCGAGACCACATACAA
>CAIXPS010000532.1 GCA_903921365.1 uncultured bacterium
ACCGTGTTTACACAACTCAGCACCTTTTCTTCTGTCGGCTTCGGCCGCGCTTTTGTCCTCGCCATTCCGCTAGTTTACTTTACTGCCCTAGTTTTTTTCTGCATTTTAGGCACGTCATCGATGTTACGCAACACTGAAATGCTGTATGCCGCACAAGGATGCTCATCGTGCTCATCACGTTGCTTCAGAATATACTGTGACCTGAAGTCGCGCTCATCTGGTGGATTATGACTTACGAATCTATAAACAATCCCCGAGGCTTCGGATGCATCATCAGGCGGACAATTTTCTGGGAAATAACCTGGCCAATTCATGTATATAACCTTGTAGATGAGCAACACTTATAATCTGGAATGTATGTACCTGTTCGCAGAATTATCGTACCTATTTCCTATTATGCAGAAATGGGCGCATGTGCCAAACAAATTGATGTCGTTCAAACGCCAACATTTGTTGTTGGTAAATGCGAAATTTCTGTCATGAAATGGTTTGTATCACGACATTTAGTATCGTCTCCCATTAAAAAACTGCTGCCACGGGAAGATACCAGTACCATAGTTGAAACATCTTGGAGGTGTCTGATGGTTGTATGCTAGACCAAGCTGAATGGCAGTGTCATTGATTGTATTTTCGACTTCTGGCTCATTCAAACTATTCAGTAAAAATCGATATACAAGCTGTAAATTCGGATCTGTACAAGCAAGACTTGATGAATCCAGACTGTTGAAACCAACAATCCCTCCAAAAGGACTCGTCCAATGTTTGTTTTCCTCACCTGGCGATTCCGAAAAATCAGAGAGTATGGTGTCCTTTGTCCCAACCAGATTGATTGTTAAGCGGACTCCCGATGTATAGCCATAACTGGCAAGAAGTTTCTTTGAAAAGTATAGAAACTGCCACAACGTACCAATAACTTGGACATACCTAAATGTACGGGCGCCCTGGAAATCAAGAAATACATAGTCGCTGTCCGCATATTCAATATTACCCTGTCGATCAATTCGAATGAAACGTCTCCAATACTTGCTGTCAGCGTGCATATCCTCATAGGCTATGACAGAGTTTATCGTTGTACGGAACTGCTTAGGTATCGCGAAGCGTTCAAACGGTTTATCACTAACCGGCAAATAATTGGCTAATTTACCACTTTCAGAATGTATATCAAGTGAAATTGCCTGATTTGACACTGGCTCAATGATTATGGATAACCACGAATAAGCCCTTGAAATCTCGTCTGTAATACCAATCCCTCTTCGGATTTCACCTAGTTTGCCTGACCATTCGTTACGACCAAACGTAACTTGTTGAGGATTACCATAACCATTGGCGAACACATAGGTGAGTTGACTTGTCGGTATCTCGGTAATACTGGGATCCTGTGAATTGTCGGTTTGCGCCTCAACTAAGTAATCCTCTTGGGAAATTTCTTGAAGGTGCTTGTTGTTGGGCATTCGCAAGATGAAGTCCCCATCGCCATCCAGATTCCCATAATGAGGAGTTTGTTTTGACCGATTGTCTTGACCCACCTTCTCGTAAACATAATGCATTAAGCCATTTGCTGTAAGAATCCCATTCTTATCAGCTGCATCACCACGTAAGCCTTTGACTAAATAACCCGTAAATATAGAGTTTTTTCCTAGTGGCCCCCCGCCATCAGCAACTGTCTGATCTGCTTTACCTGCAGTGATTACCTGACGTGCTACGCGTTGCAACATATCACTTACGAAACGATTAGCCCCAGGTGTGATTGCCCGTTGTGTTGCCAGACCACTGTAACAGGCATCCATAATAAATAAGATGTGTTTGGCGGGAATTAGGTCAGCATCGCGCGTTAGGTCGCTCCAACGAACAAGTGAGTTCTTGTTGTCTAAATTGCCTTCTACAGGGATGAGATATCCGACAGGACCTCTTAATCCATCAAAAGTTGTGCCGTGTCCTGCAAAGAAAACCAGAACGCGATCATCGGGATCACCTGCCATATCACTGTACGCTAGAAATGTGTCCAGAATGGCCTGTTTAGTCGCATTTCTGTCTTTGAGAAGTGCTATGTGATCCTTCGGGAAACCAAGCTCAGTCGCAAGCGCATCGGCAACCGCATCGGCATCGTTGCAGGCATACGATAGCGGTGAGACAAACTCATAGTTGTTGATACCGATTACTAGCGCCCAGCTATTTCTGTAGTATGAGTTGTAGGTTGTATTGCTCATGTATGACTCCCCAAGAGTGAAATGTTATTGACTACAAGATGAGTATCTCGCAATATTTATAAGAAATACTAGCGCATATATTTGTCGCCTATTTCTCTGACCAATAAGCGCTGTATTGCCTCATGACAGTCTTATATCGTAATTGACAAATAACTGCAATACCCAACGGAAAATGAACATCATATCCTCTCTGCACCTTTTGTGTTCTGTTGCTTTACCCAAACATCTCATCCCACTTCTCCAACACCAACCGCCGCGTCCGATACTCCCAAATCTCACATTCCTTCAACACCCGGGACGTCTCGCCGGGGAAATCGCGGCCATACACGTCCTTGGGATCGAGGATGTAGCGCAATTCGTCGCGGATCACCGGCAAGTTGTCCGGCACATTACTTACCCGCTTCTGCCCTGAAAACATCCACCTTCGTCTCCAAACACTTCCTTAGCAACAGATCATTCGCCCCGATGGCGTTCCAGTTGGCCGGCCGCTGGTAGAAGTCCAGCCCGCGCCCGATCTTGATCACCCAGCCGGTGTCGCTGCGAATCTCGCGGTCGTGCAGGTTCTCATCCAGTTCGATATCCAGCACTACGTCCAGTTCGAGCAAACTCTGCTTCAACTCGTCGAGTTTTTTCTGCATCTCGCTCATGTTGGTGCTGTCGTCGTAGCTGGTTTTCAGGTGGATGCGCTTGACCGTGGGATGTTTCACCACCGCCTCGCAGAAGCGCACGAAGTTCTGGACCTGGTGCGGCGCCCGGATGAATGGGTCTTCGATGTCCACGACCTTGGCGCCTTCCAGGTATGGCCCGATGATCGAATCGTAGCTGTACCCGGTCGATTCATAGCGGATCATGTAGTGCTGTTCCAGTGGGCCGGCTGGCGCCGCTGGCATGGGAGGCGCTAGCGGCGTCTCAACGGTCACAATGGTCTCTGCCGGCGCCTTCCTGCGCGTCGTTCCAGCCGTTGCCCCGATGTTCAACGTCTTGCGAAGCGGCTGTTGGGTGGCTCGCGCCTGGCGTGACTCCGGGCAGTACACCACCACTTCCTCACCATTGGGGCGGATATATGACAGGTCGATGCGTGAGAACTCGTCGTCGGGCTTGCGCTTGTTCATCTGCTCTTTGACGCGGCGGCGGCACTCCACGGCGTAGGCCACGTACTCCTCGAATTCTGCGTCCGAGGGCGGCCCATCAGGGTGCAGGATTTTGAGGAAGGCGCACACCGTCTTCTTGATGCCTTTCTCATCGCGGCCTTCTACCGCTGCGCCCAGCCGGATGCGCTTGGTCACTTCTTCGTAGCGGTTGGTGTGGGCAAACTGGTGGTGAAAGGCTTCGGCCAGGTAGTCGGTGATGAAGCCATACCGTTGCGTCAGGTACTCGCTGCTGTTCTTGAGCATCTCCCAGCCCGGCAGGTAGCACGCGAAGCGATCCATGATCGCCAGGTCGAATTCTTTGGGCAGCGGCTGGAACAGGTCATACTCGACCGAGTTCACCACCTGTTCGATGCTGTGGTCGATGTTGCCGATGAAGGCCATGCTGGCGTCGGCGATCACTTCCACGCCGCGTGAGAAGCGGCCGTTCGCCATGAAGTCCTTCATGATCTGGATCGTGTCGGGGTCTTTGACGTTGATGCCGGCCACTTCGTCGAAGGCGACGGTGTCCCAGAACCCGACCAGGCCGATGCGCTTGCGGGCGTTGTTGTAGAACAGGCTGGCCTTGGACGCCTGCCCACCGCTGACCAGTGTGGAGTAAGGCGAGAATTCGCTGAAGAAGTAGCTCTTGCCGGTGCCGCGCGGGCCCAGTTCGATGAAGTTCAGGTTTGGCTCGACCAGCGACGCCAGCCGCAAGATGAAATGGAACTTGAGGCGCTGCGTCAGCTTCGCTGGCTCCAGGCCGACAGACCGGATGACGACATCGAGCCACTGATCGCGGGTGAACTTGCGGCGTCCATCCATGTACCCATCGAAGTCGAAGCGGCTCAACTGGATCGGGCGCATGTCCTCGATATAGAAGGCGTAGTCATCGTCAGTGTTCTGGTTGAAGGCGATGGTCACCTCTGCCCAGATGCCGCCCTCCAGCAGCCGGTCATTGTCGCGGTAGAACTTGTCCGCAATGCCGACGCGCTGCGAATTGAAGTTCTCCAGGGCTGCCCAGTGATGCTTTTCCTTCTCGACGTACTGGACATGGACTTTGTCGATGAAGCGGTGTTTGCCCTTGGTCGCCACTCTCGATTGTGCGGCGTTGGATTCATCCGGCCGCACGTAATTTTCCTGCAACGTCGCCAGCACGGCTTCCAACCCCGCCTGCACCTCTGCCGGTTCGTCGCTGGCGCAGTAACGGGCTAGTAGAAATTCCAGCACGAAGGTGGGTACGTTGGTCCCTTTTTTGATGCGGTGCAGCAGTTCTTTGCGCACCACCTTGCCCTCAAACGTGTCGAGAAGTTGCTGATCCAGTGCGTCTTTGTCCATGAAATTTTCTCTTAATGTAGGTATCACTCAATATTTAAGTGACCGCTTCTTGCAGCCGGGATGGGTTCCAGATCAGTTTAGCCAATTGCAGGTATAGTTTTTGACGCTCCTCCAGATCGCATGACAGAAATATCGGGAGAGGTCGAAAAGCTAGGTTGCGATCTACGATGAATCTTGAAAATCCGGGGTGATTCGTATAACAGCGCGAGTGTAACGACTTTGCTAGCATATTCTGGCCGAAATACTGTTCCAGTTTTTCTTCATACGATAAATCGCCGTAGCTTGCATTGAATGTCTTTGGTAAAAGCAACAAACCGCCAATCCGATTACGCTGTACATCAAAGTCGCTTTTTTGGCTGAATTCCTGTGCATGTCGTTCGTAGTGGTCGGCCCAGATGTGCTCGATCTCGTACCGATTCTTGCCCTCAGCTACGTATTCTGTGAAACGCGAAGTACCACCAGACTGGGTTTCAACGTAATCCGTAATGCGGGCAAGGATATATTTAATAGCGCGACGATTTGTCCCGTGCAACCTGAATGGCTCACCTTCGCCGAAGTCGGGTTCATCACCCAGTCGCTTTGCCAACAGGTCCGCACATTCACCAGCCGAGTGGCGCCTGATATCCTTCATCACATTGAACATGGCGTACTGCATGGTTGAGTAATCGATAGACCTAAAGCTCCATATGCGGCGCGTGATTAATATGTCAATGTATGTGGCGACTACACGCATTTTTGCGTCGCTAGTCTTCTCGTTGTCGGTAGGTAATAATGGCGCCAGCAATAACGGGTACTGCAAAGTGTATTTTTGTAGTGCATTGTAGAAAATCGGCTCCAGAGAGTGCGTCAGCTGGGTAGCGACACTTCTCATTCGCACGTATGCCTTTGTGTAATACATCATGTCAGTCTGAATGAAGTCTGCGTACTTTTGCGAGCCAATTAACCCGAGGGCTGGTTCATTTTCTTTCACCCAGCGGTGGAATTCAGTGCCAATTCGGTCGAAGTCCCTTGGTTCGGCATTGGCTTTTCGCTCGCGCGTGCTGTTCGCATACTGGCTTCTCAACCATGCTTTAATGCAGGCTGCGTCCTCATCCTTCCCAAAGGTGTTGAGTTCTTCGACACAGCTTTTCCAGACCTTGCTTGACTTGGAGCGCAGGTACTCATCCTCAGTCTTCGCCAACAAGTACCCCTTCAGCATGTCAGCTGGTGTCAACGGCATACCACGATCATTCATCGTTTCGAAGATGGTGTATGCGTCTTCAGCCTCAGCTGCGCGGATCTCCACCAGCTGCACTTTCTCAGCTAACCAGTAAGCAAAAAGCGGTATTGCGTGGGGC
>CAIXPS010000533.1 GCA_903921365.1 uncultured bacterium
GGCAAAGCACGCGTTGGGGTGTGTTGTTCCGCTCTGACAAACTCGACCGGCTTACGTCGTTGGGCGTAAAAGAGTTGAGAAATCTGCATGTGCAGACGATCATCGATTTGCGCTATACACCAGAAGTTGATGTGAATCCAGATGTCATTGCTGACACAGACCTGTTTGGCTACCGACACCTGCCCTTATATGAACTCTCTGGCGAGCACAGCCTTCCGACTATCCCAGATAGCGCCCTCGACCTTTATATTAAGGTCCTTGATCACCGTCAACAGCAGATCAAGACTCTGTTTGACCACCTGACCGCGCCCACTTCCTTCCCTGCCCTGATTCACTGCACCGCGGGTAAGGACCGCACAGGCGTAGTTGTCGCCTTGATTCTTGGAGCGATTGGCGTCCCCTATGAAACTATCATTGCGGATTACGCGTTGACCGCCGTCTATATCGACTCACTGCTCGATGATCTGCGCGTCATGGCGCAAGTGAACGGCTGGGACACCGCATGGTATGAGCGACTGCTGTCTTGCGACCCATCTAACATGCGCGCGACACTCCTGCACCTTGATCGCGCCTATGGAGGTGTTCAACCCTATCTGTTGAGCACAGGGGTCACGATGGAACAGATCGATAAGTTACGCGGCTGTTTGCTGGATTAACCGCCGCAATCACATCCTGGATACACCTATGTCGCCAATAAATCAGTCGGAACGGGTGGCTATTCGAGCAGTCACAAAAGACTATGAAGCGTGGATCGGCCAGCGCATGCCGGTGGTTTTGGCTGACCTGGAGTCAAAGCATATCCAGATGGCTCAATCTGCCCTTGGCTTTTTCAGGGCCACATACTATCGATGGGCACAGGTTTGGCCTGCGATATGCGCAGATGAGACGAATGCGCCCATTGGCCTGTGCATCGGAGACATTCATACGGACAACTTCGGCACATGGCGCGACGCCGAAGGGCGGCTCACATGGGGCGTCAATGACTTTGACGAAGCCTATCCCTTGCCATACACCAACGACCTGATAAGACTTACCGCAAGTGTGTTGATGGCGGCAAAGGAGAATACGTTCGCAATCAACGCAGAACGCGCAGCCTCTGCCATTCTGGACGGCTATACGGCGTCTATTACCAGCGGTGGGACGGCGTTTATCCTTGCTGAAGAGAACCCTGAGTTGCGCGCTATGACATTGGCACAGGCAGGCGACCCGGCGCACTTCTGGAAGAAACTAACGGCTCTCGAAGCTCCTGCGATGCCGATACCCGCATCAGTGAAGGTGTTACTGGCACAGGCAATGCCGGAACACGGCCTGGAATTCCGAATAGTTCATCGCCGATCAGGTCTGGGGAGTCTTGGGCGCCAGCGCTTTGTGGCTCTGGCAAGATGGAACAACGGACTGATCGCGCGTGAAGCCAAGGAGCTTGCGCCGTCAGCGCATGTCTGGCTGAATAATCCGCAGTCAGATGCCGGGTTCTATTACCAGACCCTCATGGATCATGCAGTGCGGAGCGCCGACCCGTATGTATCACTTAATGAGCAATGGTTACTGCGACGCCTGGCGCCAGATTGTCGTCGCATCAGCCTGGACAAACTGTCCAGCGTTAAGGATGAGGAGCAACTACTGCATGCCATGGGGTTCGAGATTGGAAATATCCACCTCGGCAGCAAGGGTTTCGGCGAACAGATACAAGTCGACTTGAAGAAGCGGCCGGCGCGATGGCTGCTCAAAGCGGCCAAAGCAATGACCGACTCACTCTATCCAGACTACGATGAGTGGCGCAATGGTTAATGTGGAGTCAACCTATCTGTTCGATCAGATCCGCGCGTCCTGTGCGCGCGTAACGGAAACTGCGCGATTTGTCACTATCAATCCATCGGCAATCGCCCAATATGCAGCGACTTTACCGCTCGAGCTGATCCAGCAACCCGAACATGACGCGGCGAGTCATTACCTGGGACATGGGGCAGATACCGCAAGCTTCTTCGTAATCCTGGACTCGATCAACTTTGGTTCGGGATATTTCCCACACCTGCGTAAGCGTCCGGGAATGTCCGGATACTTCACGATGGCCTCGTCACTAAACGACCACTTTCGCAGTCGCGGCGCGATGACTGCCGAAACTCTGATCGATATAACGCCAGCGTTCTGTGTCAATGTCTTCGGACAGGATCACGCCAACAGAGTAGTGGGCGAGTTGATGACATTGTTCGCGAACGCGCTCAACGCCCTCGGTCGTCTTCTTCTCTCAGAGTACCAGGGCAGTTTCGTCAATTTGATCGAGGCCGCAAATAAATCCGCCGAAACGCTTGCGCGCCTGCTCAGCGCGATGCCCTACTTCCGCGACGTTGAGCGATACGGGGACTACGATGTGTCGTTTTACAAGCGTGCCCAACTGATGTCCGCCGATCTGGCGCTCGCGTTCGGACATGCGGGATATGGTGAATTCTCCGATCTTGACGAACTGACAATCTTTGCCGATAACCTCGTGCCTCACGTCCTGCGCATGGACGGCATCCTCAAGTACGACAATGACCTCGCAGCGAGGATCGATGCCGAGGCGCTGATCCCGCCAGGCTCTCCCGAGGAAATCGAGATTCGCGCCAGCGCGCTACACACGGTTGAGTTACTTACGAGGCAACTGGGCCGCAAGGTGTCCGCAATGCAGTTGGACTATCTACTATGGAATCGCGGGCAACAACCCTATTACAAGAAAACAAAACCGCGACACCGCGCCAGAACGGTGTTCTACTAGACATTATCGGGGATAGCTGAATGCGAACGCACACTGAAAGCCCGCATCTTCTTATCCGTCAGCGGTAGACATCGCTGTAGACATCGCTTCGGTGTTCAATGTGAACCACTGTCACGATCCGCGCCTCATCGTCGATGGTATAAACGATTTGGTAGTTGCCTACGCGAGTACGGTACGAGTCCTCTGCGATAAGTTTAATTGTGTCTGTACCACGCGGGTTCTCAGCCAGGCTACGCAATTTCCGGGCGATGCGTTGGAGCATGGCTACACGCCGGGCGAGTCCGGCCAGGTCCTTTTGTGCGCTCCTGAGAATGATGACCTGGTAATTCATTCGATGCCCAGTTCGAGTAATACTTCCTCAAGCGGTCTGCCTGGTTCGCCACGTGATGCGTCGATGGCAACCTGGTCAATCCGGTTGCGCCGTTCGAGTTCCGCTGCAGAAATTCCCTCATCACCCCAGTTGGGGTCATCGTCCATGGTCTTTATCAGTTCGGCAAGATGGATGATTCGTTCATCCGGCATACGCAGAATGCGCTCGATTAGTTGCTCACGTTCAGATAGTCGAATGACGCTCATAGATTCACCTTCACTTAATGATACCGCGCTCTGCGCCAGGGCCGTGTTCCATTAGCGACTTATTCGCATTTGTTGTCAGAAGATATCGGTGTTTCCTCCAACCATGCTTGCAGTTTGGCGCGAAACACATCTGGGTCGAGTTTGTAAACTTGCGCAACATCGGTCAGCGAGTGAAAAGAAGCGATATCGCAGCCAACGCATAACATGCGCATGCGGACGAATAACTCTCCCAGATGCGGAAATGAAGTCAGTATTTCATCCACAGGCGTCTCAAGATCGATCATCATGCTCACCTTGTCTACATTCATAGCATCCATAGCTCAATAACGCAATGCGCGCTTGCGCGCTTGCGCGCTTCGCGGTTAACTATAACGCCCATAACTCGTTATAATGCAAAGCGTAACCCATCTTGTGGACAAACACCTTGCTGCAACGCAATAAAGTAGTATGAACCCTGCTGTAATCACGCGCAAAACGATCGCCCGGATTGCCCTTCTGGCGGATTTGCCTGACCCACTGATTGAGTTGTTAATCCGAAGCTGCACCGTGCGCGAGTTTCAGCGCGACGCAATGCTGTTCACGCAGGGCGAAAAGGCGGAAGTCGTCTATGCAGTGCTATCAGGACAGTTTCGTCTGATCCAACACACCCTTGATGGTCAGGATGTCGCGCTAAGCATCTTTGCCGCCGGCGACCTGATTGGAATGGTGGCTGTCATCGGCGACGAGGAATATCCGGGCAGTTGCCAGACTGCGGATGACGCTGTCGTGCTCGCAATGCCTGGGACGACCATCCGCGCTTTAATCTATCAGCACCCTCAATTCGCGGTCAAAGTGGTGCACTTACTTGCCGAGCGTCTGCATGAAGCGCATGACCACATCCGCGAGCTTACGGCGGAGCGCGTTGAACGCCGGCTAGCGCGCGCGGTGTTGCGACTCGCCAAAAAGGTTGGCATTAAAACCGCTCAAGGGATCCGGCTGGACATGCCGTTATCGCGCCAGGACCTGGCAGAACTATGCGGCACGACGCTGTACACAGTCAGTCGCATCCTGAGCGAGTGGCAGCGTGACGGCCTGGTTGAAATTGGTCGCGAAGCGGTCACGCTCAATCGTCCGCATAGTCTTGTGCTCATCGCAGAAGATATGCACGATTCGAGTTGAAATCTCAGGGTTCACACCCGACTTGACAATCTACAAAGCGATGGTTTACTAGGGCAGACTTAATATGCCGTTATACGCACTTACAGACACTTACACTACAACCTTTTTCAGGAGGATCATTTCGCTATTATGGAAGATCTAAAAGAGTTATTTGAGGCAATCGTAGATGGAAACGCCGGCAAGTCCAAGGCCTTGACCGCCAAGGCGCTTACCGAAGGCGTCGATCCGCAGGAGATACTGAATAAGTACATGATCCCCGCGATGGACGAAGTTGGACGCCGCTTCGAGACAAACGAGTACTTTGTCCCGGAGTTGCTCATTGCTGCCCGCGCCATGAAGGGATCGCTTGAATTGATCAAGCCCCGCCTTGTCGCCAGCGGCGCCAAACCCATTGGCAAGGTGGCGATTGGCACGGTTAAGGGCGATCTGCACGACATCGGCAAAAATCTTGTGGCTGCCATGCTTGAGGGCGGCGGTTTTGAGATCATCGACCTCGGCGTCGATGTGACGCCTGATAAGTTCGTCAAAGCCGTGAAGGAAAAAGGCGCCAGCATCATTGCGCTCTCGGCGCTGCTCACCACCACGATGCCCTCGATGAAGACCACGATCGAAGGGTTGAAGGAAGCCGGTGTGCGCAACCAGGTAAAAGTGATCATTGGCGGCGCGCCGGTGACCCAGAAATATGCGGACGAGATCGGCGCGGATGGCTACAGCGACAACGCCAGCAGCGCAGTAGCGCTCGCTCGCAAGCTGTCTGTTGGCGATAACTAATATCGCATCTCCCCTCCCGCACAAAGACAGTGCGGGAGGGTTGTTCATTCCTAAAGGATTCAAGGCAACCCTAAAAAGTTCAAAGCAGTAAGCTATGAAGGCATTGCTAATCGAATTACTCTCAGCCGGCGCCGTGCTCACTGATGGCTCGTGGGGCGTCCACATGCAATCTCTCGGCCTGCAACCTGGTGAAAGCCCGGACGTATGGAACCTGACACACCCGGATCTTGTGGCGAAGGTTGCCGGCGCTTACGTTGAGGCCGGCAGTCGCGTCATCCTGACGAACACGTTCGGCGCCAGCCGCATCATGCTCGCCAGGCATGGCTATGGCGACCAGGCCACGGCCATCAACCGCGCAGGGGCTCGCATATCCAAAGAAGCAGCGGGCGACAGAGCGCGCGTATTTGCATCTATCGGGCCAAGCGGCGCCATGTTGATGATGGGCGATGTTACGGAGCAGGACCTGAGCAATGCCTTTATCGAACAAGCTCAAGCGCTCGCAGAGGGCGGCGCCGATGGCATCGTTATCGAGACCATGAGCGATCTGGAAGAGACAAAGCTGGCAGTAGCCGCGGCGCGCGCCACAGGGCTTCCTGTCGTCGCCAGCATGACGTTCGATTCGGGCAAGAACAAAGATCGCACGATGATGGGCGTCACCCCCGAACAAGCGGCCGTTGAACTGACCGAAGCCGGCGCGGACGTCATCGGCGCGAATTGCGGTCAAGGCATTGAGAGTTACGTGACGATTTGCTCGCGATTACATGCGGCCACCACGCTGCCCATTTGGATCAAACCCAACGCGGGATTGCCCGAAATGGTGGATGGACAGGCTGTCTACCACACGACACCCGAGGCGTTTGCATCTTATGCCCCAACACTTTCGGCTTCCGGCGCCAGTTTCATCGGGGGATGCTGTGGAAGTAATCCTGAGTTTATCCGGCGCCTCAAGGACGCACTCCGTGTGGCAGGAAATCAGGATTCATAATTCCTAATTTCTAATTCATAATTTCTTATTGAAGGAGTCACAGGGTGCGTTTGAAACTGATCAGTTGCGAGATTTTCTACCGTGAAATGTGCTACGCCGTCTCTCAGTCGCCCAACCTGATTGAGATTGAGTTTCTGCCCAAGGGCTTGCACGACATTGGAAGCGCCGGCATGCTCCAGCGCGTGCAGGAGGTGCTCGATAAAGTAGATGAAACGCGCTATGACGCCGTCATCTTCGGTTATGGGTTATGCAACAACGGGCTTGCCGGCTTAAGAGCCCGGACGCTCCCAGTCGTCCTTCCGCGCGCGCACGACTGCATCACACTCTTCCTTGGCAGCAAGGAACGCTACTTGGACTATTTCAACAGCCACCTTGGCACCTATTTCAAGACCTCCGGCTGGATCGAACGCGGAACATCATCGTCTGGTGAGTTAAATCAGTTGTCCATCCAGCGTCAGATTGGCATGGACAAGAGCTACGATGAACTCGTCGAGAAATATGGCGAGGAGAACGCGCAGTTCCTTTACGAAACGCTCTACGGCTATAAGAACTATAGCCAGTTCACCTATATCGAGATGGGCATCGAGCCTGGCGATATGTTTGAACAACTCACGCGCAACGAGGCGGCCGAGAAGGGCTGGGAATTCGAGAAAGTCAAAGGCGATATGTCGATGATTCAACGGCTGGTCAATGGCGTCTGGGACAATAAGGAGTTCCTGGTTCTACCGCCCGGACAACGCATGGTCACAACATTCGGGCCAGACATTATCAAGGCCGAGATGATCAAGTAACCAGATATATCTTCATCAAATCAGTTGCGCACACTGCTTGTGTAAACACAGGAATGACATCATGAACAGCAGAGAACGCGTCGTTACCGCATTGCGACACAAACCAACTGACCGCGTGCCGTTTGACTTTGCACTCGGTTTCTCTCCCTATCAACTCGCGCAGTTTAAGGCACACACTGGTCAGGAAGACCCCAATGACTACTTCGGCGCGGACGTGCGCGGCACAAGCATTGGGCCTACCCGCCTGAAGACGGATTACTCTCGCTATATCGATCCTGCGTCGCTGCCTGCCCACGCCTACATCGATGAATGGGGGCAAGGACACATACCGACCGAAAGCAACGATCAATACCACTCGCACCTGGAAGGGTATGTGTATCCCATGTTAGGGCTGCATAGCGCCAAGGATGCATTGGATTACCCCCTACCGGATATCGAGGCAAAGTACCGCTACGATCAGGTTGCCCTTGATATTGCCAGGCACCACGAGCGCGGCCTTGCAGTAATGGCCGGCATGGCGTGCACGATCTTCGAAGTAGCCTGGTATATGCGCAGCATGGAACTGCTGCTGATGGACTTCGTTGATAACCAGGAGTTTGCCGAAGTGCTTCTGGATCGGATCACCGAAAAGCGCATCATCCAGGCGCAGCGGTACGCCGCACTGGCGCCAGACGTGATCATGTTCGGCGACGACGTGGCGACACAACGCGGCATGTTGATGAGCGTTGGTATGTGGCGCAAATGGCTGAAGGGACGACTTGCGCGCGTGATCGCCGCCGCGAGGCAAACCAATCCCGACGTCATCATTTTCTATCACAGCGATGGCGACGCCACTGCAATCGTGCCAGACCTGATCGAGATTGGCGTCGATGTCTTGAACCCGATACAGCCAGAATGCATGGATTTATTCGCCCTGAAGCGCAAATATGGCGACCAGATTTCTTTCTGGGGCACGCTTGGAACGCAGTCAACACTGCCATTCGGCACGCCACAGGATGTCGCGCAGGATATTCAGGAGCGCTGCGAGATAGCAGCGGATAACGGTGGATTGTTGATCGCTCCCACCCACATGGTCGAACCAGAAGTGCCCTGGGAGAACATCCTCGCGTTCGTTGAATCAGTCAAGAAGTTCCACAGGTAGGTCCGCATGAGCCACAAGCCACTAACAACTCACGAACGTTTCACCCGCATGTTTGCGCATCAGGATGCTGATCGCATCCCCGTGCTGGATAGCCCGTGGGAAGCCACGATTGAACGCTGGCACAACGAAGGAATGCCCGCGGATACGGACTTCTCCGATTATCTCGACCTGGACAAGATACAGGTCATCAGCGTGGACAGCAGCCCGCGCTATCCCGTGGAAACGATCGAGCAAACGCCTGAGTATCGCGTCCACACGACCGCCTGGGGCGCAACACTCAAAGACTGGAGACACGCCGGCGGTGTTCCTCAGTTTCTGGATTTCGAGATTAAAAACCCCGACATCTGGTCGCAAGCCAAAGCGCGCATGACGCCATCGCGAGATCGCATCAACTGGAATCATCTGGCGCGCAACTACAGCCGCTGGCGCGCAAACGGCGATTGGATTCAGGGGCTGCTGTGGTTTGGCTTCGATGTCACACACTCGTGGACGCTCGGGACAGAACGCGTCCTCTATGCGCTGGTCGAGCAACCCGAATGGCTGGTGGATGTGTTCAACACGATGCTCGATGTAAACATCGCGCTTCTTGAGATGGTCTGGGACGAGGGCTACACGTTTGACAGCATCATGTGGTATGACGACATGGGCTACAAACACAACCAGTTCTTCTCGCTGCGAACCTATCGCAACCTGCTCAAACCCGTCCACAAGCGCGCTGTTGACTGGGCGCACAGCAAAGGGATCAAAGCTCACCTTCATTCGTGCGGCGACATCCGTCCGTTCGTGCCTGAGCTTGTTGAGATCGGCGTCGATGCGCTGAACCCGCTTGAAGTCAAGGCGGGCATGGATCCAACATTGTTGAAACAACAATTTGGCAAGGATCTGGTATTCCATGGCGGGATTAACGCGGTGCTCTATAACGATATGGAGGCGCTCGAAGCCGAGATGCGCCGGGTGATCCCAATCATGAAACAACAGGGTGGGTACATTTTCTCGTCTGATCACTCTGTGCCGTCGAGTGTCAGTCTTGCAGACTTCAAGCAAATCATTCGCCTGGCCAAGGAATTAGGCGCCTATGAATAGTCGTGAGCGCGCGCGGGCAATGCTGGACGGCGAACCAGTGGATCATCTCCCGAATATGGCGATCACCATGATGTTTGCTGCCGACCAGATTGGGGCGCCCTATTACGACTACGCGACCGACTACCGCGTGCTGGTTGATGGTCAACTTGCGACATCGGAGCGTTTTGGAATCGACCATGTCAGCGTGATCTCAGATCCAGCGATCGAGGCGGCGGACTGCGGCGCAACGGTCAAGTTTTATCCAAATCAGCCGCCTGCGATTGACGAGACTGCCGCCCTATTGCTTGATAAGTCGCGTCTGAATGCACTGCAAACACACCCCATGGGTCTTGGCGCGCGCATGACTAACCGTGTCGAGGGCGTCGCACTACTCAAGGAACGAACCCATGGCGATCGGTGGGTTGAGGGTTGGGTTGAGGGCCCCTGCGCCGAAGCCTCAGACCTGCGCGGCATCAACAACCTGATGCTCGACTTTACGGATGATCCAGAGTTTGTTGCCGATCTGTTCGGGTTTGTGATCGGGATGGAACTCGAATTTGCGAAGGCGCAGATACAGGCCGGCGCAGATATTATCGGGATCGGCGACGCGGCGGCGTCGCTGGTTGGGCCGCGCATCTACAAACAGATGGTGCTCCCTTATGAAAAACGCCTTGTGGATGGCATCCATGCGCTGGGAGGACGCGTCCGCCTGCACATTTGCGGAAACACGCGCCAGATACTGGATGGCATTGCTCAACTGGGTTGCGACATGGTCGACCTGGATTATTTCACCCCTGTTGGTGAAGGACGCCAGCGGTTAGGGCCAAACCAGGTAATCCTCGGCAACATCGACCCGGTGCGGGCGCTTCGCGACGGCACACCAGAGTCGGTATATCAGGCGATCGCAAACTGCCACTCACAGGCTGGCAATCGCTATATCGTTGGCGCCGGCTGCGAAGTGCCGCGCGACACTCCGCCGGCCAACCTGCTCGCATTGGCGCATTATGCCGAAGCGCATTAACATCAGTGATCACATTAGTGTTTTGAATCCTTCCGGACTGAGGTTGTGACAGTGACCGAAGCACAAAAACGAAAAATTGTATTAAAGCCGACAAACGTTGAGTTGATCGCCGATGCCGGGACGCCTTTGCGCGACCTTCTGTTTGAGCAGGGGGTTGAATTCCCCTGTGGCGGGCACGGGCGGTGTAGAGGGTGTAAGGTGCGCGTTCTCGAAGGCAAAGTCGCGGTGAACGAGGCGCAACTACATCATTTAAAACCACAGGAAATCGAGAACGGCTGGCGGCTGGCTTGCCAGTGCACACTTGATGACAACCTGGTCATCGAATTGCGCCAATGGGATGCGGCCATCCTCAGCAATGATACGGCTTTCGAGTTCTCCCCGCGCCCCGGGCTCGGCGTCGCTGTGGACCTCGGCACCACCACGCTCGTGGCTCAACTGCTTGACCTGAGCACCAGCCATGTGCTGGCAGTGCGGACGGCGCTCAATGGTCAGGCGCGTTATGGGGCCGATGTAATGAGCCGCGTGGGCTTCTCCGTCGCGGAAAAAGGCCAGAAGAAACTTGAGGAGATCATCCGCTCGCAGATCGGCAAGCTGATCAACGACCTGATTTTCGCGGCACAAGTCAATGCGGCAGAGATTGTCGATGTCGCCATTGTGGGCAACACGGTCATGTATCACATCTTTTGTGGCATCGACCTCGAACCGATGTCGCACTATCCATTTGTGCCCGTCCAGGATGGGATGCAGGTTTTCAATGCCGCCGATCTGGGCTGGTCGATCAACCCGCAAGCGGTTGTGCATTTCCTGCCATGCCTGGGCAGCTTCGTCGGCAGCGACATCACCGCTGGCGTCGTTGCGACGGGAATACATGAGAGCGCGGAACTCGTCGGGCTGGTCGACCTCGGAACGAATGGCGAAATCGTCATCGGCAATCGCGATCGCATGCTGTGCACCTCGACCGCAGCCGGCCCCGCGTTCGAAGGCGCCCGCATCTCGATGGGCATGCGCGCATCGACCGGCGCAATCTCCGAAGTGTTCCTTCAGGACGGCGCCGTGCAATGTCGCGTCCTTGGCAACACCGAGCCTCGGGGAATCTGTGGAAGCGGGCTCGTGGACGCCGTCGCCGTCGGCCTTGATATGGGCACGATCCGGATGACGGGTCGCCTGAATGCCGATGACAAATCAAGCAGCGGCGAAAGGGCCTGGATGTTGTGCGCGCCTGTCGCACTTTCACAAACGGATATTCGTGAACTTCAACTGGCGAAAGGGGCGATTGCGGCCGGCATCCACCTGCTGCTGCAGCAATGGGGCGCAACCGAAAACGACCTGACCAAGCTTTATCTGGCGGGCGCCTTCGGGAACTACATCAGTCGCAACAGCGCCAAGCGGATCGGCTTGCTCAAGTTCCCGCTGGAAATAGTACAGGCTGCGGGGAACACGGCGCTTTTGGGAGCCAAGCTCGGTCTGTTCATCAACGATGAATCCATCTATGCGCGGATTCGCTCCAAAATGACGCATGTCGGATTAAATGAGGACCCGAACTTCCAGGATGCGTTTGTCGACGAAATGACCTTCCCGGAACCCGATTAGAGATAAAAACAATGAGCCGTCCAACTGATCATCGCAATCTCGACCTGTGGAATCTCAATCTTGATGTGTGCTACGGGCGCGCCAATGGAAAGGTAATCTGGCAGCCGCGCATCCTGGCGTGGTTCACCGATCGGTATTTCAGCAACACGCCCCTGCCGGACCGGTATAACGGAATGACCGAACCGGAGATATACCGTGACCTGGGGTGCTCCAACCGGCTGTACTTTTACAACGACTGCTTCCGGGCGGTAGATCCGCCGAGCGTCAAACGCATGGATGTGCCAAGTGGAACTGACCACATTACCCATGTCATCGAAACGCCCAAAGGCACGCTGACTGAAGAAGTGCGCGTCACCCCGAACAGTTGGTATCGCATTGAGGAAAAACGTTGGATCGAATCGCCCGAGGAGATGCGCATCTTCACATGGCTGCTCGACAATTCCACATGGGAGTGGAATCAACGCACTTATGACCACATGCTCACGGAATGGGGGCGACTGGGCGCTCCGACTATGTTCATGCCGCGCGTGAATGTGCAGGATCTGTACATCAACACGATGGGAGTTGAACGCGGCGTCTACGCGATTTACGAATGGGGTAGCGTCATCGACGACTACTTCCGAGCGCTCCACGGCAACCATATGCGCATGATCGATGTCCTTAATGCCTCGCCCATCATGCTGATCAACTTTGGCGACAACATTCACTGTTCCACTTTATCGCCAAAGCTATACGAAGAGTTTGTGCTGCCTGCGTATATCGAGCGAACGTCAAAGCTGCACCAGGCGGGCAAGTGGGTGTTCTCACACTGGGATGGGAACGTTCGCGCGCTTCTGCCCTATGCGCGCATTTCCGGGTTAGACGGCATCGAGGCGATCACACCCCAACCCCAGGGCGATGTCACGCTCGAAGAAGTGAAGGACGCTCTTGGCGATCAGATCTATCTGCTGGATGGCATTCCGGCTATTTACTTCGACACGACATTCAGCGAGGAAGTGCTCGCTGAATGCACCGAGAAAGTGATCAAGTTATTTGCCCCGCGCCTGGTTCTCGGCGTCTCAGATGAAATGTCATCACAGGGCGAAATCGAACGCATCAGGCTTGTAGGGGAAATTGTCGACAACTACAACGCATCATTACCCTGAAACACGCAGGCACATCTCTAATCCGACAGGAAACCCATATGGCATCAACTTCACGCGAACTGATTTACCAGACACTCAATTTCCAGAATCCGGCGCGCGCGCCACGCGACCTGTGGGTGCTCCCACTCGCCATGTGGACATACCCGGCCGAATACCGCGCCCTGCTGGAAAGATACCCCAGCGATATCGGCGGGCCAAACGGATATGAGACGGAACGCGCTATCACCACAGGCGACCAGTACGGCATCGGCGAATTCACCGATGAATGGGGCTGCAAGTTCACGAATATCCAGGCAGGCGTTATCGGCGAAGTGAAGGACGCGCCAATCAAGAACTGGGACACGGACATCCCAAACGTCCATTTTCCACGCGAATGGCTTACGATGCAACCCACCCCTGTTAACGCGGAGTGCGGCGCGTCGGACAAATTCATGCTTGCCGGAGCATGCCCACGACCCTTCGAGCAACTCCAGTTTTTGAGGGGCACAGTAGATCTATACATGGATTTGCTTGATCCGCCCGCCTCGATGCTGGCATTCATGCAGGAGATGCACCACTTCTACACCGACTTACTGGTGGCATGGGCAAAGACCGATGTGGATGGGCTGAAGTTTATGGATGACTGGGGATCGCAACGCATCCTGCTCATCAAGCCAGCGTTATGGCGCGAATACTTCAAGCCAATGTATGCGGAGTACGCGCAGATTGCGCATAGCTATGGAAAAAAGCTGTTCATGCATTCGGATGGCCATATCCTCGATATCTACCCGGATCTCGTGGAGATCGGCGTAGATGCGGTGAACTCGCAGGTGTTCTGCATGGGGACTAAGAACCTCGAACCCTTTGCGGGCAAAATCACCTTCTGGGGTGAGATTGACAGGCAGAATCTGCTGCCTTCCGGGACGACGGTCGACATCGACAACGCCGTTCGCGATGTCTATAAACGGCTGTGGCGCAACGGCGGGTGTTTTGCACAATGTGAATTCGGCGCCGGCGCCAGGCCAGAAAACGTGAAACAGGTGTTTGCAAGCTGGGATGAGGTGACAAAACAATGACGCCACGCGAACAATTTATCAATGCTTTGGAACGTCAAACGCCCTCTGGGCGTGTGCCGCATTTTGAACTCGTCTTCTTTCTGACGATGGAAGCTTTTGGCAAGGTGCACCCCTCGCATCGCTACTACGCACAATGGGATCAGATGGAGGAAAAGGAGCGCCGTCTACACCGCGAGGATATGGCAGACCTGTATATCAAGACCGCCGAACGTTTCGAGCACAGTGCGATCTTCATCCACGACAATCCCGGCACGCCTGAAGAGTGCCTGAAGATTGTCGACGCCATCCGCGAGAAGAGCGGCGACAAATACTTCCTGATGCGCCATGGCGACGCCACCTTCAGCATCCCGGACGGAATTGCGATGTATGACTTCTCATACCGCATCGCCGATGAACCCGAGAAACTGCACGCTGAGGCGGCAAAGATGGTTGACGATGCGGTGCAGCGCGCAGAAGCGATGGCAAAGCACGGCGGGCTGGATGGATTCGCGCTATGCGCCGATTACTGCCTGAACACGGGGCCATTCCTCAGCCCGAGACTTTTCAGCGAGTTTGTGACGCCCTATCTGGCGAAACTGATCAAGGCTTATCGCGACATGGGCTTCTACGTCATCAAACACACCGACGGCAACATCATGCCGATCATCGACCAGCTCGTGCAAACGCAGCCCCATGCCCTGCATTCGATTGATCCACAGGCCGGCGTTGACATTGCCTATGTCAAGAAAACCTATGGCGACCAGATCTGCATCATCGGCAATGTGAACTGCGGTTTACTCGACACTGGCACAGAGGAACAAGTCACCGACAACGTGCGCTACGCCCTACGCAGCGGCATGCCGGGCGGTGGTTATATCTTCTCGACAAGCAACTGCGTCTATACCGGAATGCGACTGTCGCGCTACGAGATGATGCTCGATATCTGGCGACGAGAGGGCAACTACCCCGCGTGAATACGCCATTTGACTACGCGCGGCACAACGACGAAGTCAGGCAGGTATGGGACGCATACAACGCCGGAAAACCATTCCGCGCGCCGATCCAATTCAGCATGAATGCCCGCATGATCCTGCAGAATCATGAGCTGAACACCTGGGGCTACACCTGGCAGCAATACTTCGAGAATCCCGATGTTCGCTGGACGGTCGAATTGGCTTTTCAGAAATGGGCAAGGTTGAATGTCGTTCAGGACAGTGAGATGGGGTTGCCCACAAAGGAGTGGGCCGGGATTGGCGTTTACTACCAGAATTGTGATGAGGCCGCCTGGTTTGGATGCCCGTTCTACTTTCCTGCCAATGACATGCCGTTTATTGAGCCCATTCTCAAGCTCGAGGGCGACAAACACAAGTTATACAACATGGCGATTCCCGATCCGCTACGGGGCGGCATCATGCAGCGCGCCATGGAGCATTACGAGTACCTTGATGACAAACGCAAGCGCGAGGACTTTGAAGGCATCCCGGTTGGAAAATCATGGGTGTTCGGCGGCGGCACCGATGGGCCACTGACGGTGGCCTGCAACCTTCGAGGCGCCAGCGAGATCGCGCAGGACTTCTACGAAGACCCGCAGTACGTGCATGATCTGTTTGGCTTTATCACCGACGCGGTCATCGCGCGCATCAAAGCAATCAGCGCGTTTAACGGCGCTTCCCTGCCCACGCCTGGCTGGTTCTTTGCCGATGACAGCATCGAACTGATATCCACGCCAATGTACAAGGAGTTCGTCCTGCCCTACCACCGCAAACTGCTCGCGGCATTTTCGCAGGGCGGGCCGAACGGCATTCACCTGTGCGGCAAGGTGCAGCGCCACCTCAGCTTCCTCAAGGACGAGCTTAACATCAAGACTTTTGATCTTGGCTTCCCCACCAATATGGGCAAGGCGCGCGAAGATCTCGGTGACGATGTAACGCTCATCGGCAACATCGCCCCTCACCTGTTGCACCTCGGCCCTGTTGAAAGCATCCGTGAACAGGTGAAAAAACTGTGTGCTTCAGGCGTCATGAAGGGCGGGAAGTTCATTCTGCACGACGGCAACAACTGCGCGCCGGGGACGTCCCTGGAACATTTCCAAGCGATGGTTGACGCCGGCAAAGCGCACGGGCGATATCCGCCGGCGGACATGTAACTGTATATTTGAGCGATGAGTCCGTTACCCATATCACCCCGTGTTGTAGCGCTTATACACAACCCTGTCTTTGAAAAGCAGGGAGGACGCAAGCTCCATGAGTTGATGGGTTGGAATAACCCCGACAATCTGGCGCAGGAATACATCCGCGATGTGGCGGAAGCCAGCCACGGGCTCGTGCAATACCGGATCGTGGAGCGACACGAGATCGATGGGTTTCCGCGCCTGGCCGATGGTTACACGTACAACGACGAGACATTCCTTCGCTGCTGGCGCGCGCGATCTGGATTCCACAAACCTGACGGCGCCGATTACCTCGATCTGCTCAGGACGGTTGACTTCATGTCAAAGGCACAGCTGAATCTGGCCGATGAGCTGTGGTTATTCGGTTTCCCCTATGCCGGCTATTACGAATCTGCCATGGGCGGCCGGGGCGCCTTCTGGTGCAACGCCCCGCCGATCGACGGCACGCAGCATATCCCGCGGCGTTTTGTGGTGATGGGCTTTAACTATGAGCGCGACGTCGGCTGCATGCTCGAAGACCTGGGACACCGCGCCGAGAGCATCATGGAGGAAGTCTTCCGCAATACATCCGCTTCGGCGAACCTGTGGCGCCAGTTTACACGATACGATCAAACTTCGCCCGGTCAGGCAGCCTGCGGCAATGTGCATTTCGCGCCAAATAGCGACCGCGACTATGACTGGGGCAATCGCGGCATGGTGCGCAGCACTTGTGACGATTGGTTGCAGTATCCCGCGTTAAGTGGGAAGTCACGCCTGGTCAATTGCGCTGAATGGGGAAATGGCGACATGCGAGCACATCACATCTGGTGGATGCAACGCTTCCCGCATAGCGATGGGACGACGCCTGCCGGGATTCGCAATAACTGGTGGAGCTACATCCACCTCGATCACCTCGATAGCATCACGAATTTCCGATAGTGGCAAGCCACGCGCGCATCTGGGCCGGATTTTCTTTGAACATCAATGACCCGGGGACAATGTAGTCAGCGCCGGCGGCCGCAATCAGTGGAACCGTTTCACGCCGAATACCGCCATCGGCCAGAATCTCTGTGTTCAACCCGCGCCGCGCGCGCCGCGCGTCACACGCCTGTGTGATCCGAGCAGGAACCGAGGGGTCCATCGAGGCGCCCTTGATTCCCATGGCTGTGCCCAGTATCGTGACCGTGTCCAGGTGCTCCCACAAAGGCTCAAGCAATGAGAGGGGTTCCGTCAGCAGCAGCGACACGCCCGCCTTCTTGCCGAGCGCATGGATCGCATCAAGCGCGCGGCGCGCTTCACCTTCACCAGGAACGGAATCCATGCAAATGATGAATCCATCGACGCCTGCGCTCGCAAATGGCTCCAGCCAATCCAATGGATGAGTCGTCATCAGATGCGCTTCAAATGGAAGGCGGGTGTGTTTTCGGATAGCTTGCACCAGGTCGGGGAAAAAGAGCAGATTTTTAACGTAGTGACCATCGGCAACATCGAGATGGAATCGTTCAGAGTAGGGTTCGACCCGTTTGATGTCGGATTCGAGATTGGCAAGGTCGGCAGACCAGAGCGACGTGGAACACTTTAGCATCTGGCGGATTTTAGCATGTCCGTTACACTACGGGCTAATGAAAATCGGCATTCTGGGTGGGACGTTTGACCCGCCACACATCGGTCACCTCGTTATCGCCGACCAGGCGTTTACACAACTGCGCCTGGATAAGGTTTGGTTTGCCCCTGTCGGGCAGCCCCCGCACAAAGACCTGAAGCGCGTCACTGCAACACAGCGCCGGGTAGAAATGACGCGCCTGGCCATACAGGACAATCCAAACTTCGAGCTAACGGAAGCGGATGTGCATCGCCCCACCCCGCATTACATTACGACGCTGTTCGAACTGCTCTGCAAGCAGCATCCTGACTGGGAGTGGTATCTGATCGTTGGCGGCGACTCGCTCATGGAGTTGCCGCACTGGCATGAACCCATGCGCCTGTTAGAACTCACCCGGCTGGTTGTCGCGTTGCGCCCGGGCTTCAAACCAGACATGGCGACATTGGAACAAGCTCTGCCAGGCATCAGCGCGCGCATCGAGTGGATAGACAGTCCGTTGATTGACCTCGCGTCGCGCGACTTGCAACGCCGCGCGCGTGAAGGCCTGTCCCTGCGCTACGTAGTGAGTCGCGAAGTCGTGGAATACATCGTCACGCACCAGCTTTACAAGTAACACCAACCTGACCACGTCTAGTCTGAACAAATCACTTGACACACCTGAACCCGACATCAGGATGGTAGGTCGTCGAGAAGTTGTATATCCTGCGCGCCACACGCAGATCTGTTGGCGAGTTGTTGAAGCCGCCGCCGCGAATACTTTTCTGGTCGGATTTTTTAGCTGGATGCGGGTTGTTCAGATCGCTGGCGCGATAGTACAGGGGATCAAACCAATCGTCGGTCCACTCCCACACGTTGCCAGACATGTCGTATACGCCGAACGGGCTGACGCCTGAAGTGAAAAATCCCACAGGTGCTGTATCTCCGGCGGGAACTCTGAGCGGATCAAAGTCATTGCCCCATGGGTATCGACGGAAGTCTGTCCCGCGCGCCGCATACTCCCATTGCGCCTCCGTTGGCAACATCTTACCCTGCGCCCGGCAGTAATGATCGGCGTCATACCATGAGACAAAGCGCACCGGGTGCTCCCAGCGATTTGGATCATCGTCGATATGCCAGGTGCGCGTGATCGGTTCTTTGCCGCCAGGAGTCTCGGCCGTCGTCTTATAGCTGCTGAGTGCGACCCAGGCCCGAAACTGGCCCACCGTTACCGGGTAGGCGTCAATCTGGAAACCGGAAACATGGACATCGTGAACCGGTTTCTCTTCCTCTGCGCCGTCGTCGCTCCCCATACGAAAAGTGCCTTCGGGCACTAAGGCGACCGACCCAATCTCTGGTGGAGTCACTCCTCCAACAGCATCTATCCCGCCACGAACTGGTTGTGCGACTGCGGTGGATTGCATCACCACACCGGCGGAATCTATCGCGCGCGCCTGGAAACGATAATCGCCGTTCATGTCCGTCTGCCATGCGTAAACCAGGTTGTACTCTGTTTCCCCCCGCGCGTCTTCACTCACCACCACCTGGTCATTGAGGATCAGCTCTACACGCTGGAGCCCAGCCGGCGATAACGCGTTCACGGCAAAATACAACGCAGTGCGCGCGCGTATGGGAGCGAATGAGATCGGCGACATGATCTGCACGCCCGCAGGTCGTGGCGTGAGTGCTGGAGCAGGAGTCGGGCTAGACGCCGGTGACACGGCGCCTGCGCTTGCGGCGGCAGTCGGTTTCGGTGTAACCGTCCCAATGAGACTCAGCGCAGTACTCGTCGCCAATATCGCAGTGGCGCCTTGCGTCGGTTCACTTCTCTTAACGGTGGGGAGGCTTTGCAGGGTTGGCAGAACGGTCACACCGGATACCGGCGCAGGCGTCGCAGCAGTCCCCACGCATGCCGTTGCTAATAGCACTGAGATGAGAGGAAGGAAAAACTGTCTAAAACTCACAAAAACACCTGCGTTCTATCGGTCATTGCTTTGAATCCTTTAGGACAGCAACCCTGGTTGCATTGGCTGGGTATAGGGGATATGTAAATGCTCATACGCTCGTTGAGTCGCCGTCCGTCCGCGTTGTGTGCGATCGAGAAATCCCAGTTGCAGCAGGTAAGGTTCAACCACATCCATGATCGTGTCTGACTCTTCGCTGATGCTGGCCGCGATTGTCTCCAATCCTACCGGCCCGCCGTTAAACTTCTCAATGATCGTCTTGAGCACCCGGCGATCCAGGTCATCCAACCCCAGTGGATCAATATCCATCAGGGACAATGCCTCGCGAGCCAACTCGGGTGTGATTCGTCCGTCGGCTTTGACCTGCGCATAATCCCGCACCCGTTTCAACAATCGTATCGCCACGCGCGGAGTGCCGCGAGCCCGTTGTGCGACATCCGTCAAGGCGGACGGCTCAATCGGGGTCTTCAGCAAGCGCGCCGCCCGACTGACGATGAGTTCCATCGCATCAATCGGGTAGAAGTCAACCCGATACTGTGCGCCGAAACGAGCGCGCAATGGGGCCGTGATAAGCGCCAGGCGTGTAGTGGCGCCGATAATCGTTATCGGGGGCAGTTTTAGCCGCACGATGCGCGCGCTTGGTCCTTTGCCGATGACAATATCAAGCGCATAATCCTCCATCGCCGGGTACAGCACTTCTTCTACCGCTCGATTCAAGCGGTGAATCTCATCGATAAACAGAATATCGTTCTTGCGCAAGTTGGTCAGAATCGCCGCGAGATCCCCAGGCCGCTCGATTGCCGGCCCCGATGTCACGCGCACATTCGCGCCCATTTCATTGCCAATTACGTGCGACAATGTGGTCTTGCCCAACCCAGGCGGGCCATAAATCAAAACATGATCGAGCGCCTCACCGCGCGCGCGGGTGGCTTGGATTAAAATACGCAGATTGTCGCGGATCTTGTCCTGACCAATCAAGTCATCCAGAGTTTTAGGTCGAAGAGCACGATCCAATGCGCCGTCGTCTTCCGGTTGATCGTGACCAGACACCATGCGGGTATCTTTGTCTTGTGCCATACGTGTTATTACCTTCAAAGGCGCGTCGCACTCAGCGGTTCCCGCGCACATGAATTATAGGTGATCAAGAATGCCGTTATTGATTGATGGACACAACTTAATCGGTCAGATGCACGACCTTTCATTGAGCGATCCCGATGACGAAGAAAAACTCATCAGCCGATTGCGCTATCTGGCCGAACGCTCTGAGAAACGCATGACCATTGTGTTCGATCCTGCTCCAAATGACACTCGGATACACATTGGAAGCGGCCAGAGCCAGCATGGCGCTAAATTGACCGTTATCTACGCCCATTCTGGCAGGAAAGCCGACGACGTCATCCGGAGTATTGTTGGCGAAGTCAAAGACAGGCAAGGGCTGATCGTCGTCACCTCTGATGCCGCCGTCGCTGACTTTACGCGCCGGTGTGGCGTGCGCACACAATCCTCGCAGGACTTCATCCGATGGATGAACGCGCAGACATCCGCCAAACCCAACATCGATGCCAAACCCATAGGCAGCGCCAAGGAAGTAATCAACTGGTCTGATGTGTTCAAGGAACCCAGCCCTCCTCCCAAGTCCGGAAAAAAACCTGCTCCTCCTCCAGAAAAGAAAGGGCAGCGACGATCAGAACAACTCAAGACCCAGGTAAAGAAAACACGGGGGCTGTTTTAAGAGCAAAGCGCCGATCGCCCTGGAACACTGCTATCCTGCAAATTGATTCAATCAATCGTGCATTAAAATACATGCGTAACCTGGGGTTGCCTGCACGATCATGCCGCTATACCCAGTGTTTGTCCGCATAACCCAAAACCAGCAATCTGCCAGAACAGCGAGGAGATTACATAGTTTATGTCGTATGAAGTGAAACACGCCGCACTGTTAAAGTGGGTTCACGAAACAGCAGAACTGACGCAGCCAGACGCGATTCACTGGTGTGATGGAAGTCAGGCTGAGTATGACCAATTGATGGCTCAGATGGTTGAAATTGGAATGGCCACCGCTCTCAAAAAGCGCCCGAATTCGTTTCTATTCCGGTCGGATCCGAGCGATGTGGCGCGCGTGGAAGCGCGCACGTTCATCAGCACCACCAATAAGGCGGACGCTGGCCCAACCAACAACTGGATCGCGCCGGACTTGTTGAAAGCCACCATGACAGACCTTTACTGGGGCTGCATGAAAGGCCGCACGATGTACGTGATTCCTTTCTCGATGGGCCCCCTGGATTCCCCAATTGCCGCCATCGGCGTGGAACTGAGCGACAGCCCTTATGTCGTGTGCAATATGCGCATCATGACGCGCATGGGCAAGACAGTCATCGAGAAACTCGGTGATACCGGCCGGTTCTTCCCCGCTGTGCACTCCATCGGTTCTCCGTGCGATGACACCACGATTAACCAGGTATGGCCCTGCGCCGAAATTGATCACAAGTACATCAGCCACTTTCCCGAGGAAGGCTTGATCTGGTCCTATGGTTCCGGTTACGGCGGTAACGCGCTGCTCGGTAAAAAGTGCCTGGCGTTACGCATCGCCTCCGCAACAGGCAAGCGTGAAGGTTGGATGGCCGAACACATGCTGATCCTGCGCCTGACCAACCCGGCCGGTCGGCAGTATCACATCGCCGCGGCCTTTCCCTCTGCCTGCGGCAAAACGAACCTGGCAATGATCACCCCCACAATCCCGGGCTGGAAGGCAGAATGCATTGGCGACGACATTGCATGGATGAAACCCGGCCCGGATGGACGCCTGTATGCCATCAATCCTGAAGCAGGCTTCTTCGGTGTAGCGCCAGGCACCTCCTACGCAACGAATCCAATGGCTATGGAGACGATGAAAGAAAACTCAATTTTCACGAACACCGCGCTTACTGATGATGGCGATGTGTGGTGGGAAGGAATAGATGGCGCGCCGCCAGCGCATGTAATCGACTGGAAAGGGCGCGACTGGACGCCTGCGTCAAAAGACCTGGCCGCCCATGCCAATTCTCGTTTCACCGCGCCGGCGACACAGTGTCCGATCATCGCGCGCGATTGGGAAAATCCGCTGGGCGTCCCAATCGACATCTTCATCTTTGGCGGCCGGCGCGCCAGCGTCGTGCCTCTGGTCACTGAGTCGTTCAACTGGGATCATGGCGTCTTCATGGGCGCCACAGCCGCATCTGAGACAACCGCCGCCAACATTGGCGCCGTGGGCAACCTGCGCCGCGATCCATTCGCCATGATGCCGTTCTGCGGTTACAACATGGGCGACTATTTTCAACATTGGTTTGACATGGGCGACACACTCGGCAGCAATGCCCCTAAGGTGTTCTACGTCAACTGGTTCCGCAAGAATACCGCCGGTAAATGGCTATGGCCTGGCTACGGCGAGAACAGTCGCGTATTGAAGTGGATGTGCGAACGTCTGGACGGAACAGCAGGCGCGGTCGAGACGCCGATTGGCTTTGTGCCCACCGAAGCAGATATCGATCTGAATGGGCTGGATTGGCCAATAGATCGCCTGCAGGAAGTGCTCAAGGTCGATGCGCCAGCCTGGCTGCCAGAAGTCCCCGACATCGCCAAGTTCTTCTCGCAATTTGGCGACCGCTTGCCCGCGCGCCTCACGGCGCAACTCGATGCGCTTGCGGCCCGACTGAAAGCGTCATAACGCACTATGGATGACCGCTCTGAGTCCCGTTGGGAAAGTTATAGCGTTGCAACACCGGAAAACATCTCGTTCAGTTACGATGTAGCGGGAATCGGATCTCGTTTCATCGCAGCCCTGATCGACTTTGTGATCTATATCCTGGCCGCCATTGCGCTGGCGATACTTAGATCCGAGATACAACGCTATATCAGCGACGCGACCTTGATGGCAACGATTACAGCCATCTATATCGCGTTCTCCTTCCTGTTCTACTGGGGTTACTACATCCTCTTCGAGTTGATCTGGGCAGGGCAGTCGCCCGGCAAGCGGATTGCCCGTATCCGCGTAGTGCGGCTCGACGGCACACCGGCGTCCCCAGGTCAGATCGTGATCCGCAATGTGGGGCGACTGGTTGATCTGTTCCCCGGCTTCTATGCCGTCGGCGTGATCACTATGCTGTTGAATGACCAGGCGCGACGTTTAGGGGATTTCGCTGCGGGAACACTGGTAGTGCGCGAGGTGGCGCAAGTATCTCTCAGTCAGGTTGTGAATGAAACCGGCGATTCGCCGGTTGCGCCGGGTGCGCCGATGGTGAACGAGCGCGCTCAAGCCGAAGCTGCAACGCTCCCAGTGAATCGCTTAAGCAAAGAACAACGCCAAATCGCGCGTGAGTTTTTGGCGCGAAGGGCAGAAATGAATGAATCTCTACGCGCCAGGCTCGCGTTGCAAATCGGCGCATCCGCAGCCCGTCAGATGGATTTCGTTGTGCCTGTCCATCCCGCGCAAGCCGAGTACCTGTTGGAACTGATCGCGATCGCACTCGGACAGAAAAACTAAACAGGGATCAGTTCAGACTGACCCCTGTCCCCTGCTCCATTCAGATCAGGTTCCTTCTTCCCAGCTTGACAGATACTTCGCCTGCTCATCAGTCAGGATGTCGATCTCAATACCCATGCTTGCCAGCTTGAGGCGGGCAATCTCACGGTCGATGACTTCAGGAATGGTATAAACGTCGTGCTCAAGCGTCGCCGCATTCGCGCGCATAAACTCAAGACCGAGCGCCTGGTTGGCAAAGCTCATATCCATCACAGCCGCAGGATGCCCCTCAGCGGCTGCCAGGTTGATAAGACGGCCATCACCCAGCAGGTTGATTCGGCGGCCATCCTTTAATTCGTACTGCGCCACAAATGGGCGCACCATGCGGGGCTCACCGATGCTCATTTTTTCCAGCGCGGGGATGTTAATTTCGGAGTTAAAGTGCCCGGAATTGGCGAGAACCGCGCCGTCCTTCATGACGGCAATATGATGCCCGTCAATAACGTTCTTGTCGCCGGTGACGGTGCAGAAGATGGCGCCGATCTTGCTTGCCTCAATCAAAGGCATCACCTGGAAACCATCCATCAACGCCTCAAGCGCCTTAAGCGGATCAACTTCGGTCACGATGACAATCGCGCCCATGCCTCGCGCGCGTGAGGCCAACCCGCGACCACACCATCCATATCCAGCCACAACAAAGTTGCGTCCGGCCAGCAGAATGTTCGTCGCGCGGACAATGCCATCGACTGTGCTCTGCCCGGTGCCATAGCGGTTGTCGAAGAAATGCTTGGTCATCGAATCATTCACGGCCAGCACCGGATAGCGCAAAACGCCTTCCTTTGCCATCGCCCGCAACCGGACGACGCCGGTGGTAGTCTCCTCAGTGCCGCCTACTATTTCAGGCACTTGGTCTTTGCGTTCCTTGTGCAGGACGCTTACCAGATCGCAGCCATCATCCATCGTCATCTGTGGGCGATGATCCAACGCGGCGTTCAAATGCCGGAAATACGTGTTGGTGTCCTCACCCTTGATAGCATAAACAGGAATCTCGTCGTTCGCCACGAGCGAGGCCGCCACTTCATCCTGTGTGCTAAGCGGGTTGCTGGCGCACAGAACAATGTCCGCGCCGCCAACCTGCATCGTGCGCGCCAACGCAGCAGTTTCACTGGTCACATGCAAGCACGCCGAGACCTTGAGACCCGCGAGAGGCCGCTCCTTTGCAAAACGCTCCCGGATCAACTTGAGAACAGGCATCTGCGATTCAGCCCATTCGATTTTGTATCGACCTGCAGTCGCCAAACCCAGGTCTTTCACATCATGTTCAATCATCTTTGTTTGCCCTCAAATAACATTTGGTAACAGTCTTAAAGGATTCGAAGCACTAACAAGCCGTTGCCTCTATAGATTCGCTGGCAACGACAACCTTCTCAGCTCGGCATGGATAATGCGCCGAAGTTTGCCTCATAACGCGCCTTAAATGCATGCCAAGTATACGTGTGACTCATGCCACCAACGTGTTCCAAAGCATATGTCGCGGCAACACTGCCCAGACGCCCGCACGTTTGCCAATCCGCTCCGTTGGCCAGACCCTTCATGAATCCCCCGCGATACGCATCGCCTACGCCTGTCGGATCGATGATGCGATCTTCAGGCACTGCCGGAACATCAATCACTCTGTCGCGCAACACGATGGATGATCCCTGTGCGCCGCGCGTGATGACCAGCGCCTCAGACTGAGACAACACATCCGCTTCGCTCAAACCCGTCTTGGTGCGAATAAGTTCGAATTCGTAGTCGTTGCAGATCAGGATGTTTGCGCCGACGATGCCCTGCTTCAGCTCTTCACCGCTTGCGCGGGCGCACTGCTGACCAGGATCAAAGATAAACCGTATTCCTAGTTCTCGGCATTCGCTGGCGTAACGCACCATCGCCACCGGGTCATTGGGTGAGATGGTCACAAGATCGGGCTTGGGGGTGTCGTGAAACGACAGTTCCCGCGCCCTGCTCATTGCTCCGGCATAAAAGGTGGCAATCTGGCTGTTATGCAGGTCGGTGTTGCAGAAAAACGACGATGTGAACTGATCCGGGACTTGGCGAATGAGGGACGTGTCGACGCCCACCCCTTCCAGCCACGCGCGGTACTCATCAAAGTCGATGCCCGCCGTCCCCATGATGACTGGCTTTTCACCCAGTAACGCGAGGTTATAGGCGATATTGGGGGCGCAACCGCCGCGCCGTTTCTCCATGCTGTCGACCAGAAAACTCAGGCTCACATGCGACAACTGATCCGGTAGCAGGTGATCTGTGAACGAACCGGGGTATGTCATCAAATAGTCATAAGCAATCGAGCCGGTCACAATCATTTTCATATTCGCGTCTATCCTCGTTAT
This sequence comes from uncultured bacterium, assembly GCA_903921365.1. Classification (GTDB taxonomy): domain Bacteria; phylum Chloroflexota; class Anaerolineae; order J036; family Brachytrichaceae; genus CAIXPS01. The sequence goes on from CAIXPS010000533.1 coordinate 26,607, forward strand.
TCTGCATCAGGCTTTGCGTGTCTTTGGGTTCTCAAAACGGTAGCCCTGCCGACGCACCGTGCGCAAGTATACAGGGTCGGTGGGATCATCCTCAATCGCCTCGCGCAGCCAACGGATATGAACATCCAGCGTGCGCGTGTCGCCGAGATAACTGGTGTCCCAGACCTGCTGCATCAAAAACTTCCGCGTCAGGACTTCACCGGGCTGCTGCATGAAAAGCTGTAATAGTTTGGACAGCTTAGGGTTCAGATAGCGCTCCTCGCCCTTCTTTCTCAGGATGCCGTCTGTAGGGCGAAAAATCAGGTCGCCACAGCGGAGCTCGATGGCTTGACCTTCCGGCATGAGCTTATCGACGCGCGCCAATAACCGGCGCAGCGAGAGCGGGCGCGGCAAATAAGCGTCTGCGCAATTGCCGGATAAGGCGCTAACAGTCTGCGCGATGCTTGTGCCAGCCACCGCTCCGGTTGACTCAGGGCCGAGCATGATCACGGGCGCCTCGCGGATGCGTTTGATATTCTGACACAGGCGATCAGCGCTTACGCGCAATGTCGGGACGTCAATAATCACCAGCGCCGGGGAATCCTTCTCTAAAAACGCCAGCGCGTTCTTGGCAGTGCGAACCCAGGCGACGCGATAGCCGTGCTGTTCCAGCACGGGACCTACCGAGTCCCCCAGACCGCCCTGCACCAGCAGGATTTTCTTGGTGGCTGTCCTCTTCATTATTTTTTGCGGCAAGGCTGCCCTTGAATTGCTTTGTGCTCCTGCATCTTCAGGATACTGCTCTGAGTCCCTTTGGGAGCGATTCTGTGGTCTGCCATGCATCAGGATTATACATCTCGATGCGTCAGGCGCGCCGGTTGTTTTTAAGGTTACCACGATCTCTTTAAGGTTGTCGGCAAATGTTGTATTTAAGGTAAGATTTGAGGAATGTTACGCCGCCAACGCGTCCCGACGCTTCTCTGTATCCTGTTTTTGTTTGCCTTGCCATTGGCATTATTCCTCTCAGTGACTGTTGGCAACGCGACGCTTCTCCCTGCCGACAACCTGTTTAGCTGGGAGCCATTTCGATCTCTGTCCAGTGCATGGGGCGTAACCGTGCCACAAAACCATCTGCTTTCAGACCTGATTCTCGAAAACTATGCCTGGAAGCAGTTCATTCTCCAGTCGATCCAGCTACGCGAATTGCCATTATGGAATCCGTACCTGTTCGGCGGCGTGCCGTTCCTGGCCGCCGGCCAGCATTCCGCGTTCTACCCGCTGAGCCTGCTCTATTACCTTCTCCCGCTGGATAAGGCTTATGGCTGGTTCACTGTCGCAAACCTTGGGCTGGCGGGTGTATTCATGTTTATCTATATGCGGACGATCGGGATACGCCGGGCAGGGGCTACTCTGGCAGGCGTCGCATACCAGCTCAGCGGTTTCATGATCGTGTCCGTCGTCTTCCCAATGATTGTCGCGTCGGCCGCGTGGCTGCCCTTGATCCTCACGATGGTGGAAAAAGTCTTGCGCCAATCCAATGGATTACGGGGGCGCCGCGCTACCGCGCCGTGGGTCGTGCTTGGCGCCCTGGCGATTGCCATGCATATCTTCGCGGGTCACATCGAGATCACAGTCTATACGGCGTTGATCACTGCCTTTTATTGTCTGTGGCGGCTTGCGACACTGTGGCGCATTAGAAGACAGGCCAACTTGCTGTTGCGTCCCGTGATCTGGTTGGTTGCCATGGCAATCATAGGCGCAGGTATCGGCGCAGTGCAGCTTGTGCCGCTCTTCGAGATTGTCCAGACCAGCTTCAGGGCAGCGCGATCATCACTGCAGGAAGTAATGGGATACGGTTTCCCATTGCGGCATATTCTGTTGTGGCTAATGCCGAATTTCTACGGCAACCCCGCCCATCACACCTACTTCGACTTATTCACTGCATCGACTCAGGCAATCACCACGCCAAATGGACACACGGATTGGGGCATCAAAAACTACGTCGAAGGCGGCGCGTATGTAGGCATCATCACCTTGGTTCTAGCTGGGATTGCCATCACGGCATACTTCCGAAACCTCATGCAACGTCGTCGCGCGGCACTGAGTCCCTCTGGGACGGTCGAAGTGCTACAAGATACCCAACTTGCGCTAATACAGTCCAAACCCACTGGCTTTTTTATCGTTCTGGGTCTGCTTTCAATCGGGTTCATCTTCGGCACCCCGCTCTATGCGGTGCTGTATTACGGTCTGCCGGGGATCAATCAGCTTAACTCGCCGTTCAGATGGGTATTCGCCCTTACCGCCTGCCTGACGGTGCTCGCAGGCATCGGTCTTGATCACGTCCTGGAACTCAGAGCAGCGGGCAAAACGACTGCTCTGAGTTCCCTTGGAAACGAGCAGACTGTCGCTCGCGGGAATCTCGCGGATCGCGCGGATCGTCTGGGATGGATAGGGATTGCGGTCGGCGGTTTCCTGTTGCTAGGAATTCTGGTTGTCCGCCTCGCGTGGCCTGCCGTTGAGCCTCTGATAAACAGGGTGTTCCAGGGCATGGCAAAGGCCACGGAAGGATTTCAGTCCGCCCAGGCATTCTTCAGCTACGAAGCGCGCAATGTCGCGATTCTGGCTGTGCTGATCATTGGCGCCAGCATGCTATTTCTGGCTAAACCGCGTATCCGACAAAAGTGGTGGTGGAGCGCTGCCCTCATTCTCCTGCTCGCATGCGACCTCAACCTGGCATGGGCAGGGTTTAACCCTTCTGTAAACCCGCAATTACTCACTGTGAAACCCGAAGCGCTGAAATTCCTGCAGGCGCAGCCCGGACAATGGCGCATGACAACATACGATCCACACGGCGAGAAACCGCTTAACGCCAACTCGGCCTGGTTATATAACTTGCAGGACATCCGGGGATATGACTCGATTATTCCCAGGCAGTATGTAGACTACATGAAACTGATCGAGCCGCAGGGTGAACTACTGTATAACCGGATCGCACCGTTGAGCCAACCGTCCAGTCTGGAGTCACCTTTGCTCGACCTGCTTGATGTCAAGTATGTGTTAACCCCCATCGATACACCGATAGAGAGTCCGGGTTATACGCAGGTGTTCACTGATGCCAGCGTCAGGATTTATGAAAATCTGAACGTCATGCCTCGCGCGTTCGTCTTGCCTGCCTCCAGCGCCCTTTTGACCAAAAATTTCGCGCAATCGGTACAGTCAAACGACCCGCGCAAGTATGTCATGATCGATTCATCCTGCGGCATTACGGACACGGGTTGCGTCATCCCCCGCGCCGCTGCCTACACGCCCGCAACCATTACGGTCTACAAGAATAGCGAAGTATGGGTCGATGCCGCCGTCACACAGACCAGTTGGCTCATCCTGGCCGACAGTTACGCTCCTGGCTGGCGCGCCTTTGTCCGGCCGCTGGGCGGCAGCGACAAAGATGAACATGAAGTCCAGATCGGGCTTGCGAATGGCAACTTCCGCGCGGTCAAGCTTGACGCTGCACCGAGTCCCACTGGGATCGCACCGTCAGCCGCGCCGACCAGCACATTGAATCAATCGCTGCTTGATGCGAAGCCCGTCGGCGCTTCACTTTCCCCACAAAAGCCGGTAGCGTATACGATCCGCTTCAAGTACTCGCCCGACTCGTTGCGAATCGGCGCTTTCATCACGTTCCTGGCTGTGTCCGTCCTCATTCTGATGGTGGGGATCTACCTGTGGAGGTCATTTTACAAGGAAGGATCAGCATCGTCGCCCGTTCAGCGGGTTGCCAAGAACAGCCTGGTGTTGACCGGATTCAACCTGGCAGGCAGGCTCATCGACTTCGCCTTCGCGATCCTGATGCTGCGGGTGCTCGGGCCAGAGGGCGCCGGCAAGTTCGCGTTTGCGATCGTCATCATTGGATGGCTTGATATCCTGATGAATTTCGGCCTGAACACCTTTCTCACGCGCGAGGTGGCGCGCGACCGCGCACACGCAAACAAGTATCTTTACAACACATCGATACTGCGCCTGTTGCTTGGCTTCGGCTCCGGCCCACTCGTTATCGTGATCATCCTCTTCTGGCGATCTGCGTTTGATCTCGCGACGGATACCGCCACGGTCATCATCATGCTCGCTGTAAGCCAGTTGATCAGCAGCATGGCAACTGGATTAAGCGCCCTCTTCTTCGCCTACGAAAAAGCCGAGTTCCCAGCCACGCTCACCATCGTCAGCGCATTGATCTCAGTCAGCTTAAGAGCGGCAGCCCTGCTTGCCGGGTTTGGGATCATCGGTCTCGCCGGCGCGTCCATCCTGACAAATCTTGCAACATTCGCTATTCTGCTTGTGTCAACAATACGAATGTTCTTCGTTCCCCGACGTGAAGGCGATCCCGCGTTGCGCCGATCCATGCTGCGGGAATCATTCCCGCTCATGCTCAATCACCTGCTCGCCACCCTGTTCTTCAAAGTGGACGTGCCGATGCTTGAGGCGATCAAGTCGCCGATCGTCGTGGGGTGGTACAGCACCGCATACAAGTTCATCGACGCGTTTAACATCATCCCGGCGTTCTTCACCCAGTCGATCTTTCCCGTGATGTCGCGCATGGCGAAGCAGGACGACAACGCCATGGCGCGTTCATATGTGCTTGCCCTCAAACTGCTTGTCATGACCGCCATGCCGTTGGCTGTGGCGACCTCGTTTATGGCGCCCTACATGATCGGATTACTCGGCGGCGCCGAGTACCTGCCTCACGGGGCCATTGCGCTCATGATCATGGTGTGGAGTATCCCGTTCGGCTGGATAAACAGCATCACAAACTATGCCTTGATTGCGGTCAATCAGCAAAAAGCCCTGACGCGCGCATTTATCATCGGGTTGTCATTCAACATCATTGCGAATTTGATCTTTATCCCGATGTTCTCGTATCAGGCTGCAGCCGTGATCACCATTTTGTCCGAGATCATCGAGGGCGCCGCCTTCTACTTCTATGTGCACCGCCATATCGTTCACGTCCCATGGCACAAAGTCATCTTAAGTCCCACTCTGGCGGCTATCGCCATGGCAGGTCTCATCTACGCCTCAAGCACCGTGTCACTTCTCATTCCAGGGATGGCATTAGGATTGATCGCTTATCTGGTGGTGCTGGTTATGACGCGCAGTCTCACCCCGGTTGACCTCGCCATGCTCGCGCCGTTGATCCCTGGACGCCTCCGGGCGCGGATTCAAAGCAACTAATTCAGAAGTGTGAATTGTGTATTATGAAACTGACCGTCATACGTCATAATTTCTAATTCATACTTTCTACTTCATAATTCCTACTTCTTTCTTCATATAGAATAACGCCACATGGAATATCGACGACTTGGCAATACAGGGCTCAAAGTCAGCGAATTGTGCCTTGGCACGATGACCTTTCAATGGACTGCGGACGAACCCACTTCGTTTGCTATCTTGACGGAGTTTGCCGCTGCCGGCGGCAATTTCATCGACACCGCAGACGTCTATTCCCGTTGGGCGCCGAATAACCCGGGCGGCACTGCGGAAACCATCATCGGCAAATGGCTGGCCGCAGGCAACGCGCGACGCGACCAGATGGTGCTGGCGACAAAAGGGCGCGGGGCGATGGGCGATGGGCCAAACGACAGCAGTGCCTCGCGTGTGCACCTGATGAATGCATTGCACGCCAGCCTGAAGCGCATGCAGACAGACTATATCGACCTCTATCAGCTTCATTGGGCTGACTTGGAGACGCCTGTTGAGGAAACGCTGCGCACACTCAACGATATGGTGACTGCCGGCAAGGTCAGATATATCGGTGTCAGTAACTACCCCGCCTGGTTCCTGATGAAGTCGCTCTGGATCAGCGACGCGCGCAACCTGGTGCGTTTCGAGAGCCTGCAACCGCACTACAACCTGATGCATCGGAGCGAGTTCGAGCAGGAACTACTGCCTTTGTGTGTAGACCAGAAACTGGGAGTCATCCCCTATAGCCCACTGGCTGGCGGTTTCCTGACTGGCAAGTATCGCAAAGGGCAACCCGTTCCTGCGGGCTCGCGCGGCGAGAACAATGAGCGCATCCGCAAGTATGCCGAGAGCGACCTTGGGCAGAAAACCCTTGGCGCACTTGAGGAAATTGGGCATGCCCATGAGAAATCAATCGGGCAGACAGCACTTGCATGGCTACTCTCGATTCCAGTCATCACGGCCCCGATTGTGGGCGCCAGCAGTGTGAAGCAACTACAGGATTCACTGGGTGCAGTGGGTTACCGGTTAAGCGCCGATGAAATGAAAGCGCTATAAGGAGTTGTTACGTGAAAATACTCAATAGTCAATGGCCGATCATGGTCTTTGTTCTGATGTTCGTCGTGTTGCCTTTCGCCACTATACCGGGGTTGTTTGACCCGATTTTCATCGTTCTTGGGATATTCACAGTCGTCATCATCGGGCTGATCATTGCGTCGCTCGTCACCGCGCGATCCAAAGCAGCCAAGGGTGAATAACGTGCGCGAAGACGGGAGCGAGTCCGGGCAGGTTCAGAATCCGGGGAGGCTCATTGTCGCCATCAGCGGCGCCAGCGGCGCAATCCTGGGCGTGCGGTTGCTTCAAGTGTTGCAGAACACGCCTATCCAAACCCACCTGGTAGTCAGTCCAGCCGCCGTGCAGACCCTGGCAAGCGAGACCGACTTCACAATAAGTCAGGTGGAGTCCCTCGCTCACACAATTTATCCCCACCGCGATATCGGCGCTGCGATCGCCAGCGGCTCCTTTAAAACCATGGGGATGATCATTGCGCCATGCTCGGTAAAAACGCTGTCGAGCATCACCTATGGAATTACCGACGATCTGATCTCGCGCGCGGCAGATGTGTGCCTGAAAGAAGGTAGACCCGTGATCGCTGTGTTTCGCGAAACCCCCTTGCACGTCGGGCATTTACGCGCGCTGACGCAGTTTGCCGAAATGGGCGGCATCGTTTTCCCGCCAGTTCCTGCGTTTTATGCGCGGCCAACCACAATTGACGATATGGTGACCCAGACCGTTGGGCGCATTCTCGACCGTATCGGCATCGACAACCAACTCGTCAGGCGTTGGGCTGGACTAAAGGACGAACTCAAGCGTAAAACCTGAAGCCATGAGCGCCACAAACGACCCGCTCCGATCTGAGCTTTACTCGTTCCTTAACGGTCACCACGTGCTCAACCTGGCTTATAGTGATGCCGGCGAGCCCGCGTGTTGCGCGGTCTGGTTCGCTGCAGCGGCAGACTTAACATTATATTATGTTACGAGCTATAAGACACACCACGGGACTGTGCTCCGGCCAGGAGGACAGGTTGCCTTCACGGTACAGAAGGATGAGCAGGACTGGCGATCGATTCAGGGCGTGCAAGGCAAAGGGTATTGCACTCCCGTGACGCCTGACCAACGGGATACCGCATGGCAGACGTACAGCAAGCGTTTCCCCTTCGTCATACAACCATTTGCAGACTTGGCGCAAGCGTTATCCGCTATTACGTTATGGTCAATACTGCCAGGTTGGATGCGTCTGATAGACAATACCAAGGGATTTGGCCATAAGGAGGAACTGCTCCTATCCAGTAAATGAAACCCTATTTGATAAGACGGTAAAATAAACACTAAAGGAGAGTTATTTCACAGATGAAGTCTCAGTTATTTCGCACGTCGCTAGCGGCAGCCGCGATGACACTCATGCTCGCTCAGGGAGCCCTTCCCCAGGTCGTCACTGCCTCGACCAATCAGCGAACTATGGTCTCCGCAGGATCAGAGGTAACGGTTACCGTGCCTACTGGAGATCCGTTGAACGTCCGTTCGGCGCCTAGCCTGCAGGGTGACATCATTGGCACACTGGCAAACGGAACGAAAATCACAACTGCCGGGCAATCGGATGACGGCGCCTGGTGGAAAATCAGCTATGGCGGCAAAGACGCGTACATTTATGCCGCATACGCTGTCGCCGGCGGCGCTGCCGCAGCACCCGCATCCGCATCAGCACCGGGAGCGGTGACAGTCACGTATGAGTACTTGAACGTTCGCGCCGGACCTGGCACAGATCAGTCCATTATTGGTGGCCTTAAAGCAGGCGACAGCGTCGTGCCAACCGGTAAGTCTTCAGATAGTCAGTGGTGGCAGATTGCCTATAGCGGGCAAACTGCCTATATCTATGCCGCCGCCACAAGTATGGGTGGCACGGGCACTGCCGCGGTGGCCGCCGTGGCAGCGGCAGCACCCGCTAGCGCGCCTGCTGTTGCAGCAGCTGCGCCTGGTGTAAATGCCGGCGGGTTTGGAATAGGCGGACATATTCACACGTTCGACTATCTCGGCAAGATGAAAGACATTGGAATGACCTGGGTTAAGTTCCAGGCTGTTCTCCCAGGCGACCTGGGTGGCGCGCAGAACGTCATCAATACGGCGCATGCTCAGGGCATGAAGGCGCTCATCGGGGCAAAGGGCGATTTGAGCCGCGCCGGTGATGCCAACTACCACAATGAGTTTGCCGGATATCTGGCAACACTGGCTAAGGGCGGCGCAGATGCCATTGAGGTTTGGAATGAGCCCAACCTCGACCGCGAATATGGCGGCAGCGGCCATGGTCAGGTCAATCCTGAGAACTATGTGGACATGTTGCAGAAGGCCTACACTGCTATTCGCGCCGCCAACGGCGGGACGATGGTTGTCGGCGGCGCCAATGCGCCGACCGGTTACTTCGGCGGTAACTGCAGTTCGAATGGGTGCGACGACGATCAGTTCCTTGCCCGGATGGCAGCCGCTGGCGCCGCCAACTACATGGACTGTATGGGCGCGCACCACAACGGCAGCATGGTCGGCCCGGACACAACCAGCGGGGCACCCACCGGTAACCACTATTCCTGGTACTTCTGGGGCACCCTGGGCATGACTTACAACTCATTCGGCGGTAAGGTGCCGATCTGCTGGACCGAGCTGGGTTACGTCACAGGTGAAGGCATCGGCGCATTGCCAGGCGGCTTCTCATGGGGCAGCGCAACAACCCTTGACAACCAGGCGCAATGGCTCGCGCGGGCTGTGCAGCTGTCCCGCGATAGCGGCAAAGTGAAGATGATGATTGTCTGGAACATCGACTTCCGCCAGTTCAACGATGATCCACAATCTGCTTTCTCAATTTTCCGGCCAAATGGCGAGTGTCGCGCCTGCGGCCCGATCAAGGCGGCCATGGGAAAGTAAGCCCATTACGCGCCTGAGCTAAACTAAACAGGTCACAGAGAAGTATGAAGTATGAAAGTCACTGCAGGTTCATAATTCATACTTCATAATTCTGCCCTCTGTGACCTGTTTTATTACGCGGCAAAGTTGCTCAGAATCCTGTAAGACGGAGGCATAGACACCATGTGTGGGATCGTCGGCTATATCGGGGTGCGTGATGCAGCGCCAATCATTCTCGGGGGACTAAAAAAACTCGAATACCGTGGATATGACTCCGCGGGAATTGCTTTGCTGGACGGCGCCCGAATCCACGTCGAACGCGCAGTTGGCAAGCTCAGTAATCTGGAATCACGCATCGCGACAGCCGCCTCAAGCCCTCTGGCAGGCCACAACCTCGGCGGCATTCAACTTGGCGTCGGGCACACCCGCTGGGCAACCCATGGGCGGCCAAGCGTGCTTAATGCTCACCCCCATATAAGCATGGACGGCGCCATCGCGGTCGTGCACAACGGCATTGTTGAAAACTACGCTGAACTCAAGAATGAGTTACTCGCCGAAGGGGTGATCTTCAGCAGCGACACGGACACTGAGGTCATCGTGCACATGGTGGATCGTTACCTGCGCGCCGGCATGAGCCTTGAGCGCGCCGCACACTGCACGATCAAACAGTTGCGCGGTTCGCAGGCCATCGTTCTCATCAGCGCGCATGAACCCGACAAGCTCATCGCTGCGCGCATCGGAAATGCTGGCGGCATATCAATCGGGATTGGTCAAAACGAAATGTTCGTCGCCTCTGACATCCCTGGAATTCTCGAACACACCCGCCGTATCGTCTTCCTTGAGAGTCAGGAAGTCGCCGTTGTCGGGCAGAATTCCCTGCAAGTGCGCAAACTGGCTGGCGATCCCAACCAGACAGTTGCCAAGGAAGTGCACACCATCGCATGGGATCCGGTTTCCGCTGAAAAGGGCGAATATCGCCATTTCATGCAAAAGGAAATCTTCGAACAAGCGCGCGCCATCACGGACACGATTCGCGGGCGCGTGGACTTCTCCAATGGTGAAGTCACACTGGAAAATTTGCGCATCACGCCAGAAACAGCGCGCGCATTGAAACGCCTCTACACGGCTGCCTGCGGCACATCGGCACATTCCGGATTGGTCGGCAAGTTCATGATCGAGGGCATCGCGCGCGTCCCAACGGAGGTCGATTACGGTTCGGAATTCCGTTATCGCGATCCCCTGGTTGGGCCAAACATGGCGGTCCTCGGCATAACACAATCCGGTGAAACCGCTGACACGCTTGCCGCAATGCAGGAGGCGCATGACAAAGGCGCTATCGTGTGGAGCATCGTGAACGCGATTGGCTCGCAGGCGGAGCGCGTATCCGACGGAACTATCGCGATGCGAGCTGGCCCTGAAATCGGCGTCGCCAGCACAAAAGCATTCACGACATCCATCGTCGACCAGTACCTGTTGGCGTGCTATCTTGCACAACATACCGTCGCCGATATCCCGGCGCTGGCAGATCGCGCAGCAGCCTGTGCGAAAGATCTGGCGCGCCTGCCCAGTCTCGTCGGCCAGACGCTTGAGCCACAACCTATTTACGATGTCCTGGCCAATCAGTTCCACGACCGTGAACATTTCCTGTATCTGGGTCGCGGCATCAACTATCCGCTTGCGCTTGAAGGAGCATTAAAGCTTAAGGAAATATCCTATATCCACGCAGAAGGATATCCCGCCGGTGAGATGAAACACGGCCCCATCGCGTTGATCGATGAAGAGATGCCGGTTTTGTGTATCGCGATCCGTGACAATGTCTACGAGAAGATGGTCTCTCAAATTGAACAGGTCAAGGCGCGCAATGGGATCGTCATTGCGATTGCCACTGAAGGCGATACGATGATCGAAAAGAAAGCCGACTATGTCATCTGGGTGCCTGATGCCCCACCCTTGCTGACTCCCGTGCTTACGGCGATTCCGCTGCAACGGTTGGCCTATCAGTTGGCCGTCAGGCGCGGCTGTGATGTAGATCAGCCACGCAACCTGGCCAAGAGTGTGACCGTTGAGTAATATGCATCAGAAGTTTATCGGCATCGATCTTGGGACGACCTTCCTCAAAGGCGCCGTGCTTGATCTCGATGACGTCACACTTGCGCCAGGCCTGGCGAAGCGTGTGCCGTTTCCGGGTTTCATTACTGGCTTGCCAGCGTCTCACCGTGAAGTCAGCCCCGACGCCATAATGAATGCAGTGCGCGAATTAATCGCGCATCTCCTGCATGAATGTGGCGAGTGCTCGGGGATCGTGCTGTGCACCCAGATGCACGGGCTGGTTCTGTGTGATGCGCATGGCAACGCGCATAGCAATGCGATAACCTGGCAGGATCATCGCTTACTCGACCCTGTCATCCCTGGCGGTGAAACAACCTATGAACGCCCGCAGACAGAGCAACCGCAAGGGATTGCCCCTACACAGCCTGTCACCGCCGGCGGTGAAACAACCTATGAACGCATGATGGCATTGGTCACCGCGCAGGACAGGCTCGATCTTGGCAACGACCTGTTGCCGGGGCGGCCGCTTGGCTTGCTTTACTGGCTGCAGCAGCACTGCTCGGAGTCCATTTGGGACTGCTCAGAGTCCATTTGGAAAGGCGCCGGCCTTAACGCCTCGCACTCCCTTTATCCGTGCTCGCTGCCCGACTTTGTGATATCGAACCTTTGCCATTCGGAACCATGCACTGACGTCACCAACGCGGCAGCACACGGGGCGCTGAACCTGAAGACGGCCGCCTGGCATCACGACTTGATCGGCAGGTTAAACCTGCCGCCGCTGACCTGGCCGCGCATTGTGCCACATGGCGCCATCGCAGGATATCTCGATACTGCTCGGAGTCTATCTGGGGCGGAAAGACAGCACATCCCTTGCTATGTCCCCATTGGCGACCACCAGTGTGCATTACTCGGTTCGTTGTTGCGCGACGACGAGTTGTCAATCAATGCTTCAACCGGATCGCAAGTGGGTCTTTTGACATCAACGCCCGAAGTCAGCCTCAATTACCAGACACGCCCCTACTTCGACGGCAGATATCTCAAAGCCGTAATCCATATTCCGGCAGGCCGCGCCCTGGCTGCCCTGGTAAGAGTTCTATCAGAGCTGGCTGAAGCTCAGGGCGTCACTCTGACCGACCCATGGGACTACATCGAGCGAGTCACAGCAGCTCATCAAAGCATTGCTCGAAATTCCTTTGGAACCAACTTGCGCGTCAACCTCGCCTTTTATGACAGTTCGTGTGGAGATCGCGGCGCGATTGAAAACATCCGGGAGGAAAACCTCACGATTGCTGATCTGTTCACGGCGGCGTTTGAGAACATGGCAGACAACTACGCCGAATGTGTGCGCAGGATCACCCCCGATCGGAACTGGCATCGCACTGTGTTTGCGGGCGGCTTGCTGCAAAAGCTGAGTGGTCTGCGCCGGGCAACGCTAGAGCGATTTCCAGAAGAACATCGATTTGCCCCCACGAGCGAAGACACATTGCTTGGCCTGACTGTCATGGCGCTGCTGTGCAGTGGCAGGGCGCGCTCAATCGCCGGCGCAACGGACATCGCCGCAGATTTATGGCTACGGTGATTCGCGGGGCCCAATCCGCCCTGATCCTCACGACTTTATTGGCATGCCTCTGCATTTTTCCAACGAGCGCTAAGGCTGATGTTGATCCTGGCGATAACTACTGGCTACGGCAATTGCGCATTCATCCGTCAGCGACCCAGGAACCAGCCATCGAACAGGCTACTGCTATTAAGACTTCAGCCAGCACGCCGACGCCAGAAGCGCCTGTTCCCGCCATACAAGTTGCATCGGTGTTTCCGTCCTGGATACCGGCGCTCAGCCCTGCAGCCCGAATTCTGTTACGTAAAAGTATCGCCGTGGGACATGACCCGCACCTCTTTACGATTGCCGGCGACAGCAATTCGAATCCGCTCCGATATCTTGGACGGGTGACCAGCGGCGCTTTCAACCTGACCAGGTATCCGGAACTAGGGCCAATCGTGACCTATTATGCGCCTGCGTTCAGCCACGTCAGCGTTGCCATTGGCGGCGGCTTTAGGGCGGCCGATATGGCTGACGCTTCTCATATCACGGGTTTTGACGCATGCCACAAAGATGAAGGGATGTTTGCATGCGAGTTGCGAACGTCCAATGCGAGCATTGTGTTTATCGAGCTTGGCACGGGCGACAAATTCATGTGGCGTGAATTCGAACACAACTACCGAGTAATGATTGACTACGCGATTGCGAATAGTGTTCTACCTGTCCTGGTTACAAAAGCTGATGACATCGAGTCACTTCAAGGCGGGGCAAGCTTTGGTTACATCAACGGCGTCATCCGCGTCCTGGCTGCAGAATACCAGTTGCCACTGCTCGACATGTACGCCGCCACGCGCGATCTGCCCGTGATTCCCAATCCCCAACTCCCCAAACGCCCATTCACGCAATTCGGTTTACAGGACGAATGGGGCTACTACTTCCACCTGAACGATATCGGACAGGACCGCCACGTCCTGATCACGCTGCAAACACTGGCGGCCATTCTAACGGCCAGTGGCTATTGACCGCACTACCTCAGACAAGGAACACTCTAAACAATTATGAGAATGAGCAAGAGCTTCAGCCAGACGTTGCGTGAGGCGCCGGCCAACGCTGATGTCGTCAGTCATCAGCTATTGCTGCGCGCTGGATACATTCGACAACTTGGCGCCGGCATCTTCAGCTACCTGCCGCTCGCACAAAGAGCCATGACCAAAATCGAGAATATCATGCGCGCGGAGATCAACGCGATCGGTGGTCAGGAAATCAAGATGCCCGTCGTGCATCCGGCGGATGTCTGGAAGGAAACAGGGCGCTGGTTTCAGATTGGCTCTGAGATGGGGCGCTTCCTGGACAAATCAGGGCATGACATGGTTCTGGCGATGACGCATGAAGAAGTCATTGGAGACTTGACGCGCCAGGAAATCCGCTCCTATCGCCAGTTGCCGCAGCTCATTTATCACCTTCAGACAAAGTGGCGCGATGATCCACGACCACGCGCCGGGTTGATTCGCGTGCGCGAGTTTACGATGCTCGATAGTTACAGCCTGGACACCAACCGGGTTGGCCTGGATCGCCAGTATCGCAACCACTACCAGGCATACAACAACATCTTCACCCGCTGCGGACTTGATGCTGTTGCGGTGAAGGCGGATGTCGGGATGATGGGCGGGCAGCTTGCGCACGAATTCATGTGCCTGACACCCATTGGCGAGGATACGCTATTGCTGTGCGATGGTTGCGGGTACACTGCCAACCGCCAGGTCGCCACTTTCAGTAAGCCACCAGCGCAGGCAGAGGAGCCGAAGCCGATCGAGAAAGTGGCTACACCGGATACCACGACGATCGATTCTCTCGCCGCGCTACTCGGTGTCAACACGGCAAAAACGGCAAAGGCGGTCTTTATGGTTGCCGCTATTGCAATTGGCGCCTCTATCACTTCCAGGTTTGTCTTTGCTGTCATCCGTGGTGATATGGAAGTCAACGAGACGAAGCTTGCCAACGTAACAAAAGCCCGCGAATTGCGCCCGGCGACCATCGAGGAAATCCGCGCGATTGGCGCCGTGCCCGGTTATGGATCGCCCATCGGCGTCCACGATGCACTTGTCGTTGTCGACGAAGCAGTCGTATCCTCCCCCAACCTCGTGGCCGGCGCGAACGAAGAGGGGTATCACCTGCTGAACACGAACTGCGGCAGAGACTACACTGCTGACATCGTCGCGGACATAGCCTCAGCCGAAGCCGGGGCTGGATGCCCCCAATGTGGCGCCCCCATGCGCGCCTCGCGTGGTGTGGAGATCGGCAACATCTTTCAACTTGGCACGCGTTATAGCGATGCGATGGGCTGCCAATACCTCGACGCGGATGGAAAATCACAACCGGTCGTCATGGGTTCTTATGGTATTGGCGTAGGCCGGCTGCTGGCGTGTGTGGCCGAAGAACACCACGACGAAATGGGGCTGGCGTGGCCGATCACCATCGCCCCGTACCAGGTCTATCTTGTGCTGTTGGGCAGCGACGCCGCAACGGTTGCAATTGCCGACAAACTGGACAAGGATCTGCAGGCAGCCGGGGTCGAGGTGCTTTACGATGATCGTGAGGTCAGGCCTGGCGTCAAATTCATGGATGCCGATCTGATTGGCATTCCGATCCGGCTGACCATCGGCGACCGCGCCCTAAAGCGTGGCGGCGTCGAACTCAAGCACCGCCAGTTAAAGGATATCACACTCGTCCCGCTCGACAATGTAATCGCCCGTGTGCTGGATGAGATACAGCAATTGCATAGCCAGATAACCGTAAACTTAAAGCCGGTTACGTATTAGCCAAAAGCCGGAGGGGGAGAAACTACTATGAGCATCGGGAATATTCCAGCCGACCGTCTGTTGATCGGCTTAGGCGCGCTGCTGCTTGGGCTGCTGGTGACGTTTGGCTTGCCCGTGAGTCCGCGCCGGGTCAACCAGACAATCCCAACCATCCTGGCAATCGTCCTGTTTTTTACATCGGCCATCGCCCTGCTCGACTGGCCAACGTGGTTGATCGCAGGGGCGGTAGCTACAATAGTAGCGATCCTCTATCGGGACATCGCCCGTTTTATCAAGCATGTCTACTACGGCGTCACAAAGTATTCACGCCGCGACTACTGGTATCGTCGCGTCGGGGAAGCAATCATCGGCAATAAGCGCACACGAAAACGCAAGCTCTGAACGAGAGAATAAGGAAATTAATGGGTAATAACACAAGTCTGTCGCGGCGCAAAGTCGGGCGCACTGGCATTGAGGTAACGACAATTGGTCTGGGCGGCGCATGGCTGGGCTACGATCATGTCGCCGGGAAAAGGGACAAGGACTTAGGCGCTGCCACGGTCCTCCACGCGCTCGATCGCGGCATAAACCTCATCGATACTTCGCCGCTCTATGGCGAGAGTGAGGAAATCATCGGTTACGCGTTGAAAGAGTATTTCCGGCGCGGAGGCAAACGCAGCGACTTTGTCCTGTCTACGAAGACCGGGACGCGGACGAGACCCAAGGACTACTCGTATGCGGGCACGCTGCGAAGCGTTGATCTCAGTCTCGAAAAGCTCGGCCTGGACTACGTTGACTTCGCGCTGGTGCATGATCCTGATAACCTTGCCCCAGTGTTTGCGCCGGACGGGGCGCTGGACGCGCTGCTCAAGCTCAAGGCAGATGGCAAAATCCGCGCGATCGGTCTCGGTGCGCGACCACACGACATGCATCGCGCCTGCATCGAGAACGGGAACTTTGACCTCTCGCTGACGTTTGGAGACTACAACCTGCTGAACCAGAGCGCCAGCCAGACAATCCTTCCTCTAGCCGCTGCACATGGTGTGGGCGTGTTCAACGCGATGGTTGTGGAATACGGACTATTGACAGGCCAGGACCCGCATGAGGTGGCAAAGGAGCGAAGGTGGAACGCGAACCAGGTCAAAGTCGAACACGCATATAAACTATGGAACTGGGCGAAAGCCGAGAACTATGACTTGCTGGCGCTTGCCCTGCAATACAGCGCCCGCGACCCGCGTGTCAGCGCCATCCTCGTCGGAGCAAGTCAACCCAGCGAGATCGATGTCGATCTGCAAGCGTATACCCAGCCGTTTGCCGATAGTGTATGGACGGCGCTGCAGAGCCAGTTTCACACGGCGTAATTTGAGATTTTGAGACTTTTAGAACGGAGAACAACGCATGCTCCTCGGAACAGCACAGGCTATCATCACACCGCCAGTGGGCACACCGCTAGCCGGCTTCGGATTCAGGGATCATGGCTCTGAATCCGTGCTCGATGACCTGGAGCTACGCGTGTTCTGGATGCAGCACGATACAGATGCCACGCGCGCAGCCTGCATCGTCTGCGCCGACATCATCGGGTTTGATGCCGCGCTTACAACCCAACTAAAAGAGCGTCTGATAAAAGATCATCCGCTAAGCTCTGCCAGCATCCTGCTGTGCGCCAGTCACACCCATTCAGGCCCGCAGACCTGTTCGAACATGATCGGTGTCGGCGCGCTCATTCCAGCGGTTGTTACGAACTTACGTGATGCTGTTCTTGCTGCCGTCAAGTCTGCCCGCATCAAGTTACATCCTGTCGAACTCAAGCTAGTGCACGGGCGACTTGATGGCTACAGCATCAACCGGCGAGTCGTCACCGAGGGGCATGCAACGAGCGGTCCAAATCCAGACGGCATTCGCGATGACGAAGTCAGCACGATCGTTTTCAGTGATACTGCAACCGGCGACATCCGCGCGCTCCTGTATCACTTCACGTGCCATCCAACCACGCTGGGTTCCTATGCGATCAGTTCCGAGTATCCAGGCGCCGCGCGCAGAATTATCGAGAAGAGCCTCGGTTTTCGAGCCGTTGACGGCAGCCCCCAGCCAATCGCCGGCTTTCTGCCCGGTTGTTTTGGCGATGTCAGACCCAACTGCACCTATATCGGCGGTAAACAGTTCCGCCGTGGGCAACCCGAAGATGTTGCAGCGTTTGGGAGCGCATTAGGCGAGGTGGTAATCCGTAGCCTTTCGTCCATTAACGTGGCGGATCAGCGCCAGACGACCGCGTCACTGCGCGGTAGAGAAACCATCGTTAACCTGCCGCATGCACAGGCGCCATCGCTCAATAGTCCACTGACACTGCAGCGTCTGGACCTGACTGATGAAATCACGTTGCTAGCCATGGGCGGCGAGGTGTGCTGTGGATACGGCCGCACAATCAAGCAACTCCCATGCACAGGCGCCACACGCAAAGTTGTGCCGCTGGGTTACACCAATGGCATTACGGGCTACATCCCCACCGCAGAAATGTTTAGCGAAGGCGGGTATGAGGTAGATGACTCGGTGGTTTACTTTAGTCTCCCTGCGCCCTTCAGCCCTGCAATCGATGCAATTATTAAGTCCGCCATCCACGGGCTTATGGCTTAAGGGCTTAAGGTGCATGAACGTGCAAACCCGCAGGCTGACATATACTAGATGGAAATTCATTTTGTCTCAGCCAGAGGCGCTTTCATGACCATCCTATACAAACTGAGCGACGAACCAGAAATTAACTTTGCCTCACTTGAACTCGCCAGGCACATCAAGAAAATTACTGGTCACGGTGTGCCCATCAGACAATTAAAGAAGTATGATCCTGCAAAGGCCGGGATATGGATTGGGGTTGTCACCAGTTTTGGCGCGGCCGCCCCATCAGCGCTGACTCCTTCGTATTGGGATGACGGCTATACGCTCACGCAGGATGGCGCCCAACTGCGCATCATGGGAACAAACGGCCGCAGCGTGCTCTTCGGCGTCTATGACTATCTCGAACGTCTCGGTGTGCGCTGGGTGCGTCCCGGCAAAAGTGGCGAAATCATCCCGGCGCTGGATGCGCTGCCCACTATTCCACTGGAGGTGCAGGAGATTGCGTCGTATCGCCATAGAGGCGTCTGTATCGAGGGGTCGCCGTCACTCGAACATGCTTTGAATATGGTCGACTGGATGGCAAAGCACCGCATGAATAGCTTCTTCCTGCAGTTCCGCCATTCTGGCGTCTTCTGGGAGCGGTGGAACGCACACTCGGATAACGCTCAATCTGGCGCCGCGCCGCAGTTGAGTGTTGAGCAGTTTATTGCGAACGACCAGGCTGTCATCGCCGCGATAAAACAGCGCGGCATGCTTCTGCATCAGGTGGGACATGGGTGGACGGCTGCGACGCTCGATATGCCGTGCAATAGCTGGCAAAAAACCGATCAGGCTGTGCCTGCGGAAAAGAAGCGCTGGCTTGCCAAAGTAAATGGCAGACGGACGTTGTTTCACCACATCCCGATTAATACTGAGTTGTGCTACTCTCACCGACCCGCATTTCAAGCTCTAGTTGCCAACATTACTACCTATGCGAAAGGTCACCCGGAAATCGATGTCCTGCACGTGTGGCTTTCAGATGCCATGAACAATAAGTGCGAGTGTGCCGATTGCCGCGTGATGTCGCCCGCTGACTGGTACGTCAAACTGGTAAACGCCCTGGCTGAAGAACTGTATCAAGTCAATCCGCTGCTCCGGTTTGTCTTTCTCAGTTACTTCGAGAGTTGGTGGGCGCCTCAGAAACTGGTCGTGGATGCTACCCGTGGCAACGCTATCCTTATGTTTGCGCCAATATCACGGTGTTTCCGGCACGCCTTGACCGACAGCGCATGTTCAACTCCCGAAGCGCCCGCGCGCCCACAGTTAAACGCCGCTCACATGCCTCGATCAAACCAGGAACTGGTGAATCTACTGGATGAGTGGTGGAATGCCTATTCAGGCGACAGCTTCCTGTTTGACTATTACTTGTGGTCGGGTCTCCATATGGAAGCATCGGATGTCGAGTTAGCCCATATTATCCACAAGGATATGCGTTCATTACAAGGGTTGGGACTAAATGGCTTGATCAGTTGTCAGGTATTGCGCAGCTTCTGGCCCACCGGGCTTCCGATGTTCGCCATGGCCGAAACCTTGTGGAATCGCCGAGTGCAGTGGAAAGCGCTTAAAAGTCGCCATCTGGAAGCTGCCTTTGGAGCAGAGTATGCGTGGGTGGATCAATACCTGCAAAAGATCGAGAAAATGCTGCTTGGCCGTCCCAACCACGACTCCCGGTATCCACTTGCCGCCAGGCTGCCAAAGCAGTTGCGGGCGTTCGAAGAATTTCTTACTGTAAATCACATCGAGCTTTATGCCCGCGCAGAAAACGCTCAGGCGCCTGCGCAGCAAGAGAGCTACAGGATACTGGCACACCACAACCAGTTTCTTCTGATGCAATGTCAGGTCGCACTGGGTAAATTAACGCCGGATGAACTAAAGACATGGCTTCTGCGCAGCGAAAAAGAGATACATCCGCACCTCGACATCCCTGCCTTAATATCCATGCAACTCAGCACACATCACCAGACCGCATAAAACATCACCACTAACGAGGCAAACAGATGAGTCACAAAATCGGTATGCAAGCAATGAGACTGGAATCGCCCGAGCGCCTGGCGCACACGGAGTATGTCAGCAACTACGCGCTCGTTCGCGCAGTAACCCACCGCGACCCGCTGACGGATGACGGAGCGATGCGCGCGTTCAATGACGCCTGGGACATGGACTTTCTATGGGGGACAAACGATGGCCCGGTAGATTGGGAAAAGCGCGGGCGCGTCACGGATATGGGGCATGCCGAGTTTCTCGAAGGCGGCACAGATCGCCGCGACACAGTTCAATGCCCTTTTGAGGATGTTGAGGATGTGTTGATGTTCGACGCCGTCAAGGAATATGGGCTGCCAGACATCGATGAACTCACAGCCTACTACGAGCGCGCGCACTGTGAGAATCAAAAGGCCAATCCGGAGCAGGTTTGCACGGGTGGTTACTACAAGACTGTTGTCTCTGGCGCGATCCAGGCATTCGGCTGGGATATGTTCCTATGCGCAGCCGCTGACCGGAAACGATTCGCAAAGGTGCTTGAAGGCTTTGCCGAGTTATCACTGCACCACGTTAAAGCATGGGCAAAGACATCCATCCAGGTGTATATCCAGCACGATGATATGGTCTGGTCTGAAGGGGCGTTCATGCATCCTGGCTTTTATCGAAGCGCCATCTTCCCGCATTACAAGCGTATGTGGGACGTGCTGCACGACGCCGGAAAGGCAGTATTGTTCTGCTCAGATGCGAACTTCACGGACTTTGTGGACGATATTGCCCAGGCAGGCGCAGATGGCTTTATCTTCGAACCGATGACCAGTTTAGATTATGTGGTCTCGAAATATGGTCAGAGCAAGGTGATCATCAGCAGCAAACTAGACTGCCGCACGCTTACGTTTGGGACAAAAAGCGATATTAAGTTTGAGATTGACGAGACATTAAAGGTTGCGAAAAAGTGTCCGGGCTTTGTCTTTGCGGTAGGCAATCACGTCCCAAGCAATATCCCAATAGAAAACGCATTGTATTTTTACGACTATCTAAGCAGCAACTGGAGACGCTAAGACATTAACGGTAACGGCCAGCAGACCGTTAGAAAAGATACGTTGTTTTGCATATTGATAGTTTCTTGTCATCTCGTATAATGGTTTTAGCAATGAGTCGTTTGTGAATCCATCGCTACAAAAACATGACGTTGAACAATCCTTGCTCCGAATGTCTACAGGCGCTGAGATGACAGACTTGGTTGAGTCAACGGATGAAGCACTGGTTTTAGCATGCCGCTTGGGTGACGATGCGGCATGGGAAGAGATGGTTAAGCGTTATCAGCGCCTGGTGTTCAGCATCCCGCGACGAGCGGGACTCGACGAGGCTGTCTCAGCAGACGTATTTCAACACGTATTTTCAACGCTACTAAATAAACTCGATCAGATTAAGGATCCGTCAAAAGTGCGTTCATGGCTGATTACCACCGCCAAACGGGAGACCTGGCGCGTGAGCCGGCAGCAAACCGCAACGATATCAATCGAACTTGATGATCAGGATGAAAACGGGATCGACCTGCCTGACGAAAAGCCGTTGCCAGATGAGGTCATTCAACGCCTCGAAGACCAGCAACTTGTGCGTATCGCACTCGCAGAACTTGGGGATCCATGTCGACAGTTACTCGAGATGCTTTTTTACACGCCGGTGGCGCAAAGTTATGACAGTATTGCGGAACAACTCCGCATCCCTGTAGGGAGTATCGGGCCAATGAGAATACGGTGCTTGCAGAAACTGCGCATCGTGCTCGGTCGAATGGGATATTAAGTCCCAAGTTGTAGCTTGAATGACTGTATCAACCAGTAATGTAACCGTTGTGATCTGTGCTTATACAGAAAGACGCTGGGATGACCTGGCGGCTGCTGTGCGATCAGTGCAGGCACAATCGCTGCATCCTTTAGAACTTATTCTTGTCATCGATCACAACCCGCAACTCGCCATTCGGTCAAGAGCAGCGTTTCCTGACGTGACGGTTCTGGAAAACACAGAAGCGCGCGGCCTATCAGGGGCGCGCAACACCGCGATTGCCACGGCGCATGGCGACATTCTGGCATTTATGGACGAGGACGCGGTGGCTGAGCCACACTGGCTGGAACGCCTAGTCGCCGGATATGTCGATGAAAGTGTCGTCGGAGTTGGCGGTTCAATCATCCCGGACTGGCTTGTGTCCAAACCCGCCTGGTTTCCTGCGGAGTTTCTCTGGGTGGTCGGTTGCACCTATCTGGGCATGCCTGAGTCCGTGAAGTCTGTTCGCAACCTGATCGGTTGCAACATGTCGTTTCGCGCTGCTCTTTTTCAGAGTGTAGGGGGCTTCCGTAACGATATCGGGCGCGTCGGCACACGGCCAGTGGGCTGTGAGGAGACTGAATTGTGCATCCGGGCCAGACAAAACCTGCCTGGTAAGACGCTTATCTATGAGCCGCTGGCAGTCGTACACCACCGCGTGCCAGCCAATCGCTGCACCTGGGCCTATTTCCTGTCTCGATGCTATTCAGAGGGGCTCTCGAAAGCGCTTGTGTCGCTCTATGTCGGGTCAAAAGACGGTCTCGCATCCGAACGCGCGCACGCTACCAAAACGCTTCCGGACGGTGTAATTCGCGGCATTAAGGACACGTTCTCGGGGCGAGAGCGGCGCGGATTCGGCAGATCATTCGCTATTTTTCTCGGTTTGCTCTACACCGCTATCGGTTTTATCACGGGTTCGATTACCTTGAGCCTCAGCGGCGCCAGAAAACGTATGGCGACGCCGCTTGACAACAAAGTGCGTGACGCCCGGAAGTTTCTACCTGTCAGAGTGATGGAGATCGAACTCAGTGAGCCGTTGCCATCTGTGCCTCACATGGACGTGGAAACCGGCCAGGAGTATGGTAAAGCGCTAGTGTTGGCGCGATTGCATAGCCAGCCGCTGGGGAATGTGTCTATCGCGTTCAATGGTTTGCCGGTAAGCGCCGCTCAGGTCGGCGAGCACATCTGGACATCCCTGAGCGAGCGAATCGTTGAGCACATGAGCCGCGACGGAATCACTATAAACGGTCTTGGGGCTGCCGGATTGACGAGCACTTCACGACCGCGCTGCCTGGAACAAAGAGCGGAATTTCTTGCCCGCGCGCCGTTCATTTCTGTGGTTATCGCCACACACAATCGCGCCGCCAGCCTGGCAAGAACGCTCGATTCACTGGCGAGGTTGGAGTACCCGTCGTTTGAAGTGATCGTTGTCGATAACGCGCCGGGCGATGAT
Source organism: uncultured bacterium (assembly GCA_903921365.1). Lineage (GTDB taxonomy): Bacteria > Chloroflexota > Anaerolineae > J036 > Brachytrichaceae > CAIXPS01. The sequence goes on from CAIXPS010000533.1 coordinate 50,059, forward strand.
ACAACCAGAGAACTCATCACTTCGAAATATCCCCATGTCCGCTATGTGCGCGAAGATCAGGCCGGCCTCGCCACCGCGCATAACTGCGGACTCCAGGCGGTTACGGCGCCATTCGTCGCATTTACAGATGATGACGTCGAGGTTGACAGGCACTGGTTGACGACTATCGCAGAAGCATTTGACCTCGGCCCTGCTGTGGCCTGCGTTACCGGGATGATCCTGCCGGCAGAACTGCAGACGCCTGCGCAACTCATAATTGAGGAATATGGATACAGCAAGGGCTTTAACCGGCGGGTATTCGATCTGAAAGCCAACCGGCCTGCCGGTATTCTATATCCCTACACGGCAGGAGTCTTCGGTTCCGGCGCAAACATGGCGTTCAGGACATCGGCAGTCAAAGCGATCGGCGGTTTCGATCCAGCGCTGGGCGCAGGCAGCCTGGCCAAGGGTGGAGATGACCTGTCCGGCTTCTTTAACATTGTCACGGCAGGTTATCAACTCGTCTATCAACCCGCCTCCATCCTGCGGCATTGGCACCGCCGTGAGTATGATGCGTTGCTGCGCCAGGCGTATGGATATGGCGTCGGGCTGACTGCTTATTTAGCCAGCGTTGTGGTTCATCAGCCTCTGAGGCTCTTTGACATGGCGCTGCGCGCGCCGTTTGGAATGTTACACGCGCTTCGCCTGCGCACGGCCAGCGCAGAACAACGCGCCGCCTACCCGTTGGAGCTAGCGCGCACCGAACGACGCGGCATGCTTACGGGGCCTGCCTTATATATTCGCAGCGCGCGCCAATGCGCTCAGATTAAACGCGCCAGGTCAGCAAAGTCAGGTTCTGTATGACCTGGAAGTAAATACGATGGGGTTGCATCTGTGATCAAACCTATACCCATACTTCTCTACCACAGCATTTCGGATGAGTCGGCGCCAAAGTTCAAATACTGGAGGGTGTCCGTTGCTGCATTCAAAGAACAAATGGCGTTGCTGGCTTCGAAGAATTACACGACCCTGACTGTTTCCGAATTGGTCGCCCATCTTTCCAATCCCGGCGAAACTCTCCCTGAGAAAACCGTTGTTCTCACTTTCGACGATGCACTCTGTGATTTCTATCAGCTTGCCTATCCTTCACTGCTTAAATACCACATTCCTGCAACGCTGTATGTGCCCACCGGTTATATCGGCCATACCAGTCAA
>CAIXPS010000534.1 GCA_903921365.1 uncultured bacterium
ACATCAGCCCCAGCAGCAGTTGCATCTGTGCTACCGTGAGAGCGGTGATTACCTTGCCATCCGTCGCCTTCACCGCCGCCACAACCCCCGTGTGGATCGCGTCCTGTGGGTCGTCAATCGGCATTGCCGCGCCGATGGTCTGCTCCGTCGTGTGCTCCGCAGGCGTCAAATCCCGCGAGTACTGCGCACTCCACGTTGCCCGGTTGAGCGGGTCAGGAATTGACACCAATACCACTGGTAATCCAGCATCAGCCAATCCCTGATGTAATCTCGTAGCTATATTATTCATGCCATCACCCATCCATCCAATGTGGTCAGATTCTCGCCGCTATAGGCTCCGTAGAACGTGACAGTGGCAGCACTGATGCCTCGCTCGCACATGCGAATCTGGTGATAACCGGGCGCCAGCGCCTTGTCATAAAAGGTGTAACTGGGGCCGTTGTAGATGTAACAGGATGCGCTGCCGGGCGTATTAGAGTCGATCCCGATGCCTCCAAAAGCCTCGCCTCCAGATTGCATCTGGGTAAACTCAAACCATGCGAGTGTATCCTGCCACCCCGTTACCACTTCGACCATGTTAGCTGCCGTCGCGCGTGTCTGCCGCCACGTGCTGCTTGTCATCGTCCAGGTCGCCGTGGTGTCCTGCTTGAACACCGGCCTCAGCACGCGGTTATAGGCGTTCCACACCAGCCGTCTCGATACACTATCCTCTGCCGTGTTTGTGCCACTGGCGCAGATCGTTCCCAGGAACAGGCGTGTGGGTGCTCCGCTTTTGACTAACCTGCCGTTCTGGTAGGTTAAGCCGGTCGCCCTCGTGGTTGTATTCGTCCACACCAATGCCTCAAGCGCGAGTGTCCCCGCGTTGTTGTACGCAAAGATGTCGTACACACTTCCGCTCGTGAGCGTAAGTGCCAGCGATGTTTCTACGAATTGCAGCGGTATCCAGTCCGATGAGCCGTCATACAGCAGAATCATGTCCCCCATGTATGGCGTGTAGTACAACGTCCCTGCTGCGGTGACATCTGATGTTGTTACCGGCGTGCCAGATGTCAGTGTCAGCCTGCCGCCTGCAATCGGCGGCGTGACCGGACAGATACTCGCGTCAGACCGCTTGGTAAGTAGCGCATTCGCGCGTGAATACAACTTGACATATCCCGCTGCAGGTGTTGCTGGCGCAGACCCCTGATTTGCAAATGGGATGCCATAAATACCTGTACTTGTGTCTATATACATTGCTACCTGCTTGCCAGCACGTTGCCGGCCCTGTCGGTTAATATGTCGCCGTTGCCGTCCACTAGAATGTTGTCAAACGACGCGGCGGACGAAACCCAGGCGTTCAGTGTTCCTCCTGAGTCGGCTTTCGGGATTGCAAATGCCGCCGGTGTACTCGTCGCAATCTCATCACTGCCGCCGTTTTCGTGGGACGTGGCGTGAACCGTGGGCGTGCGCGCATTCGACAACCGCGCATCATTCCCCGGTGCGGCTTGCTGTGCGCCCGTTCCCAGCGTGCGCATTGATGCAGTGCCTGCTACACCGTCCTTGTTCGCCGCCGCAACCTGCGTGTCTGTGATCGTCGCGGCTGCAATCTTCGCCGCGGTCACCGCAAGGGCGGCAATCGTGGGATTGGGATAAGTCCCTGACAGATCACCACCAGCCGCGCCTGTGGGCGAGCCGCCACCGCCACCGCCCGTGGGAATCTCCAGCACCTGCAGCCGCGTGTCCAGCTTGTCGCGCAACCTGACGGTCTCACTAATTACCGAGTCCAGAAAATCCTCCACGTTACTGCTAGACATTGATTACCTCCAACGCGATACGCTCCACCAGATCACTACCGCTAAACCCAACCGTCACCCCCATAATCTTTTCACTCGCGCTGCTGAACGTGCGATACCCGGCGTTCACGATGTCACCGAGGAAGTAGTGCAGTCCGTAGTACGTGGACGGAATCTGCAACGCGGAGAAGGTGAACTTCTGGCGCGCCCGATCCGTATACATAGCGCGGTTGCCTTCGGCAGTCAACCCGGCGACTGTGGTAAAGCTGGACCCGTTTACGAACTCCTCAACGTCGTTGGAGCCAGCCACATAGTCCGGGCCGGTGATGTAGATTACTGGCCTGCTGCTACCCGTCCCTGCGCCGCCGACAATCGCAACCGTCTTTTCAGCGGTGCGGTCGTAGGTGTACACCGGGTTTTCCATGTTGCCAAGCGCGACACTGAATAAAACGGTCGTGTGTCGGTCTGTGCCAAGCTGACCGGGATACCACTTAAACTGCCACGCGGACATAGCGCCGGTGTTCAGCAGGTCAAAGTCGCCGCCGCCCACCCGCGCTATGTCCGCGAGGGTTTTTAGTAGCTCTACGTTGGCGCATGACCAGTCAAGCGTAGTGCCGCGCGCGGAATCAGCCTCGACTGTCAACCCGGTGATCACGGCGTCACGGAAACGGCTGTTGGCGGCAAGCGCGTTCGGCCCGGCGTTGTAGCTGACGAGCGTCTTGCAGATCGTTTCCGCTGCGGTCGTCGTGAACTGCGTTCGGCTGGCCGTGCCGGAGTAGTAGGCGATAGTGCGGCGCGACAGCAGCGACATCTGCCCCGGCGCGGTGATCGTAGCCAGGTCGATGCTGTTCTTGTTCGACAACTCCAGGCCGCGGTGAAAGCCGTAGTAATCGGCATACCACGCCAACCCCATATCGGTATTGCGCCGCCATATCTCGATCTGGTAATCAAGCCCCAGCATGTTGACGAGCGCGTGATTGCCGGGCAACTCAAAGCGCGCGATGCCCGGCTCCAACACCCGCCTGGAGTACGACAGCCAGTTATAGTCCGTGACCTCAGCGATCTTTGCGCCGGTAGTGTCCCTTACGTCGATACGGTATTCGGCTGGCATGGCTTACGGCCCTATATCGATCATCCAAAGATGCTCATAAAGGACGCCAACGTTCAGCGCGCCGCCGCTGTTCTGCCAGACAGACGCCTGGACGTAATCGCCAGCGGTCATGACCATACTCGTTGTTGCGGACATTCTCGACTGTATGCCCGCTACGGCCCCCATACTTACCCCGTAGCTATAGTCCGCGCCGTTGTAAAGTATCGACAGTTGGCGAACCCCCGTGGCGTTCACGTCGAAACCGACACTCGCGCCGACCAAGTAGTAGCTGGAACGTGGCGCAGTCAACCGCGACGGCGACCCGGCGCTCCAGCCAGCCTGAGTATCGTGAAATACAGCCCCCATATTCACTGCTGTCCACGTGGCGTTTGGGATCGACTGCAACGTGCCTAGAGTGGCGTGCGTAGAGCGCGCACCCTCCCAATAAGGTGTTGTCCCGTTCGACTTTAGCACCTGGCCGAGTGATGCAACACCGAGGCGCGCAAGAGCGCCTGTGCTTGCCCGGTACGCTATATCCCCGGTCGTGGTGTACGGGAACGCAGCCGACATGCCGGGGCTTCGGACGTATGTTCGCGCGTCCGTGACGGTAATCACGCCGCCGGTCGTGGTATTCAGTGCCGCGATTGGCACCTCCCACTGGTTAGCGTTCTGCGTCAGCGATGGCAGGGCGGGCGAAGCGTTCTCGACGCCCTTAATGATGTCCATGCGAACAGAGTAGCCCGGCTGCCCACTGATTGAAAACAGTGTGCTATTGGCCGCCGTATAAGCCGTGCTGGTCAGGTTGGCGCGCAGCACGACGTAATCCTTGCGCGGGTTGGATACTGGCGTTGGCACGGCCAGGTTGTTCGATGCGTCGTTCTGATACCACTGCCCGTACACCACCGCTGCGCCGGATGCCACGGCTACCGGGGTTGCTGCGCCCGTGACCGCCAGTGCGTTCAGGATGCCAAACAGGACACCCTCCGTGGCGGGGTTGGTCGTGAACATGGTGCGGATAAAGGTGGCGAACTGCGCGGCAGTGTATCCGCCCGCCGGTGCATCTCCGATAGCGCTCCCGGTCGAATTGAACGCAGAATTTTCGGCCAAATTATTATCTCCTGACGGTTGTAGCCCCGTCGATGTTAGATTCCGGTATACCGGCTATAGAACTGGACTGAACACTGTGTTGCGCCGCCGACTGCCGATCCCGTGACGGTGATCGAATTCACGCCAGCGTTCAGGTGGAACGTGGACAGGTCGGATGTGAGCGACAGCTTGGCGATCTGATTGACTGCCGCCTGGTCGGTCACGGTCTTGTACCCATAGCGGCAGTCAATCGTCCACGTGTTGCCGCTCCCGATGGTGTAGCCGGTAAAGTCCAGCTTCTCGCCAGTCGTCGTGTTGGTTATGACGGGATTCGTGATCGGCCCGTACAAGATCACCTTCGGATACGTGCGATAGTTGCCCGCGTTGGTGACAGCAACGGTCTGATTAAGGCTGGCGCTTGCCCCAAACGTGATCGGTATCAACAGCGGAAACGGCATTCCTGTGCCTCCGCCAGTCGTGCCGAATGGAACGCTGACCAGTGTCGGGTCGTACCACGTTGGATCGGGCGCGTACAGCTCTATCGCCTCGACCTGCGTGTAACCGATGCGACCCTTGAATGGCATCGTGAAGTTGCTATTGAAGAAGCAGTCAAGCTGGCGCGAGCGATTCGTCGGCGCGGTGAAAAGCAGCTTGAGCGGGCTTACGGACGGCGTGAACAGACTCAGCAGATTCTCGCGCGCGGTGTAGTACGAGGCTTCATCGGTCGCTACGGCGGCGATCTGCAGCGTCACGTGGCGCGGGTCGAGCCGGTAGCCCAGGTCTGTCACGCCGTCCTGCATCGGCCCCTTTTGCGTCAGCCGCTTAACGGGAGCCATGCCCAGGCCGTCCGCGTCGAGCCAGAAGTAGTTTATCTGGTCGTGCAGGTCGGTCGTTACCCCGTTGGATGTGATGGTCAGGTCTACTTGCGTAAATGCCATGTGTTACCTCGCCAG
>CAIXPS010000535.1 GCA_903921365.1 uncultured bacterium
AGTGCCTTTTTTCGGAGTCTGATAGAATTAACGGCTTTCTCAGCCGAGCGTTCGTTCTGATCGCACGGCTCTCGTCGGGGTGTAGCGCAGCCCGGTAGCGCACTTGCATGGGGTGCAAGGGGTCCAGAGTTCAAATCTCTGCACCCCGACTTAAAAACGAGCGGATGCAGTCATGCATCCGCTCGTTGCTTTTTTCACAAATGATGCACAGCGGAGGGACAGGATCACAGGATCACAGGATCACAGGATCACAGGATCACAGGATCACAGGATCACAGGATTGCAGGATCACGGGATAAGCGAGGTGAAGCTTGGTGTGTTTCTGGTAGTCTCTCTCTCCGTGCAGAGGGTTCGTGCGCCGACTACGAACCCTCATGCATACAGGAGAGGAGTAAGGAGGAGAAGTCCCATCGGACTGTTTCTACTATACCAAGTCATCGGCCTGTTAACATGACGCCGGCTATACGATGCAGATACCGAAGGTTTGGCACTCAACCTGACGCTTACCCTACGGGACAACCGTTGCCCTGCGGGACAACCGTAGTCCTGCAAGCTGGTATAAACGATTATTACTATGCCAACACAGGTCACCTTCTTTTCGGCGGGCATCAATACCTATAGTCTGTGCATCGGGCTGGCGGCATTGGTCGGGGGCGTCTTGGCCCTGTGGCAGGCGCGCGGGTCTGTCGAAGCGCTGTCGCGCCGGCTGACCGGCGTGCTGATCATCGCGATCAGCACGATGATCGCGGGACGCGCTGGCTATGTGTTGCTGCATGCCGATTACTTCAGCCAGCATCTCGCGGAGATCGTCTCTTCAGCAAGCCCCGGCTTGTGGGAACATGCCGCGATCATCGGCGGGTGCGCAGGTTGGTGGATTGCCAAGCGGGTGCGCCAGCCAGTCACAGCAACAACGCTTGTGATCACTGCCAGCCTTGTGGGCATCGGCGCATCGCTCGGCTGCATTCCCAACGGTTGCGCCTATGGCCGCGAGGTGTTTTGGACGGATGGGTGGGTGTGGGCGTTGCGGGCCGACTGGCCGGATGCGTATACGTTGAACAATCCGCGCCTGCCGACGCAGGTGTTCATGATCGCGTGGCTGCTGGTGTGCCTGCTGCCGCTCATGATCAATCGACTGCGTCATGTGCAGCGCCCATTGCCGCTTGTGCCTGTGTGGGTGGCGCTCTTCGCTTGCGGCGACTTCATCATCCAGTTCCTGCGCGCGCCAAGTGCGCCAGTGTTCGCAGGCTTGAGCGGGGCACAGTGTGCAGATGTCGTATTGTTCGCGGCGAGTATGCTTAATCTAATTTTGGTTAAAATACGGCTGCCCATATTGCGTCACTAGTTATGTTTAAGATTGTCAGCAAGTGCAATTAGCGATAAGAACCCGTGCGTAGAACTCGTGAACTTCTCTTTCAAACCGACACGCGCAAGCTGGAGTTGCTTCACACGCCGATCAATCAACTCGATCTGAAGATCAAAGGCACCATCTTCGATCAAGTGATCCCCGCAGTGCAGAAGGACCTTGTCCGCGTCGGTATCACGAAGCTCGAGCCGGTGTTCTATATCTCCACTGGCTATGGCTGCATCGCAGGGTCGCCGATCATCTCATTCGGGTTCTATGACTGCGACCCGCTGTTGAAGGATCTGAACGAGGAATTCCGGGGTTGGCGCTATTCGGATGTCGAGGTGCTGAACCTGTTGCGCCACGAGATCGGACATGCGTTCTGCTACGCCTACAAGCTGTATCGCACGCCCGAGTTCCGCGAGTTGTTCGAAGTGCAGGGAAACTTCTTCAACAGCTATCCCGTGAGCGACAAATACGACTACAACCCATGGAGCCGCAACTACGTCAACCCATCAGGCGATCACTACGCGCAAAAACACCCTGATGAGGATTTTGCCGAGACGTTCTGCGTGTGGCTGACGCCGCGATCGGGCTGGCGCCGCAAGTACAAGGCGCGCCCGATAGTGCAGAAGAAGCTGGAATATGTGGACAGCATCGTCAAGAAACTGGGCAAGGAACCGCCGCTGGTGGAGACGAAGATGTCGTGGATGTATGAGCGCGTCGAGGACATCCGCATGACCGTGGCGCAGTTCATGCACGCCAAACCGAGCCGCTACTATCACCGCGCGAGCGGCTATGTTGATCCCGACTTGAAGGTGATGTTCCGCGCGGAGCCGCGCATCCCCAACCGCAGGGCGATGTTTCGCGATTACATGCGCGCCGAGGCCTTCCTGCGCGAGCACAAGCAATCACTGGTCGCGCGCATCTCCTACTGGGTGGGCGTCGACACCACCTGCGTCTACGACCTGATGGACAAATGCATCCATCGATCCAAGAGCCTCAACCTCTGGCTGGAGCGCGCGCAATACGACAGGAAGCTGGTGGAGCTCACCAGCTATGTGACCGCGCTGTGTGTAAGCTATCGCGAATCCGGCCTGTACATGCCGAAAGAGAAGTGACGGTTACGCGATCTTTTCGAGTTCACTCCACGCCTCGGCCAGGGCGGCCTCGGTTTGCTGATACTCCACGCTCAGTTCGCGCACTTTGGCATAGTTGCTGCCAGCGTGCTGGATCTGGAGATTGAGCGTGTTGAGCTTGTCGTCCAGCATTGCAATGCGCTGCTCGGCCTGCGTTACGCGGGTCTGCCGCTCGCGCTCGGCCTTTTTTGATGCGTTCGAACCCGCATTAGCATTCGCGCTCACATCCGGGGCGCGCGCCTGTCCCTTCGCCTTTTGCGATTGTTCCTTCTGCTGCTTCTCGCGGGCGCGCGCGGCTTCCAGCTTTTCTTCGATCCACGCGTCATAGGTGCCACGGAACAGGATCATGCGCGTCTGCCCCGCCTCGGTGCGCTCCAGTGACCATATCTGTGTGGCGAGTGCGGCGATGAGATACCGGTCGTGTGACACCAGCAGCAGTGTGCCGTCAAACGCGTTGAGCGCGTCGGTCAGGATTTCCTGTGAGGGGATGTCGAGGTGGTTGGTCGGCTCATCCAGCAAGAGAAAGTTCGCGCCTTGCAACGTGAGTTTAGCCAGCGCCACGCGCCCGCGCTCACCGCCGCTAAGCATGCCCACTTTCTTGAAGGCATCATCGCCGCTGAAGAGGAAGCGACCGAGAATGCCGCGCGCCTGTGACAGTGTGATGTCGTCCCGCGCGCTCATCAACTCCACAAGCACGGTGTTATCTAGATTCAGCCCTTCATGCGCCTGCGCAAAATACCCGATCTGCACGTTCGCGCCGATGCGGACGCTGCCGAGCAGCGGTTCGAGCGTGTCGCAGATGGTCTTCAGAAAGGTGCTCTTGCCGGTGCCGTTCGGGCCGATCAGCGCGGCGCGCTCGGTGCGCAGCAGTTGCAGGTTGGGACAGCGGAACAGCGCCGTTTCGTCTCGCCCCGACTCCTCAGCTGCATATCCCACCAGCAGGTCTTTCGTCTCGATCACGATGGTCCCGCTGCGCGAACCACTGTTCAGGCGCAATGACATCGCGCGCGCCTCGATTGGTTTTTCCAGCCGCTCCATGCGGTTCAGCCGCTTCAATCGTCCCTTGGCGTTGAGCGAGTTTTGACCGGCGATATTGCGGCGAATGAACTCGCTTTCTTTGGCGAGGAATTCCTGCTGCTGCTCGAATTCTTTCAACAGGTGCTCGCGCCGTTCGATGCGTTGCGCCACGTAATCGGTGTAGCCACCGCGATACATCTCCAAGCGGTTGGGGCGGCCGCTGAGGTTCCCGCTCATTTCCCAGATGCGGTCGCACACCTCATCGAGGAAGTAGCGGTCGTGCGACACGACGACCAGCGTCCCTTCCCAGTCCTGCAGATACGATTCGAGCCACTCCACGCCGCCGGTGTCGAGGTGGTTGGTGGGTTCATCCAGCATCAACACATCAGGCGACTGCAACAGCAGTTTTGCCAGGGCCGCGCGCACGCGTTGGCCGCCGCTCAGGTGCGAGAGCGGGCGCTCATAATCCTCTGCGCTGAAGTTCAACCCGCTCAGCACGCGGCTGATCTTCGCATCAACTTCATAACCGCCCAGCAACTGGAACTGGTGCTCGGCCTCGCCGTACTTCTCCAGCGCCTGCTCGCCCTTGTCGGGGTCGAGCATCTCCTCCTCCAGCCGGCGCAGGCGCGCCGCGAGTGCGTTCACCTCGGCGAAGGTGTTGACCATCTCCTGCCAGACGGTGTGTTCGTTGGACTCCTCAGCGGTCTGTGACAGATAGCCGACGGTCGTCCCGCGCGCGACGCTCAACGCCCCGGCGCTTGGCTCATCGACGCCGGCGATGACCTTGAGCAGCGTGGTCTTGCCGCAGCCGTTCGCGCCCACAAGCGCGATCTTGTCGCCGTGCGCAATACTGAAGTCCAGCTCCGTGAATACGTCGAACGCGCCGAATGATTTGCC
>CAIXPS010000536.1 GCA_903921365.1 uncultured bacterium
TGACATTACTTTGGCTTCCCACCTGCCGCGTGAACTGATCGTTTATGCCTGCCCCACCGGCGACCTGGCCGCGCAACTGCAAACCTACTTCGATGCGACCCGGGCGGCGCTCGGCCCAAACACCGCGCATCGCTATATGCCGCACATCTCACTCACCGGTTTCTTTCATGATGTGAACAGCGCAATTCCCAGTTACGGTGCTGCCCTCCAGGCTGCCTTGCAAACCGTCATGCCGTTGCGACCACAAGATGGCAGCGTTATTCAGATCACCGGCATGCGCTTTCAGGATGCGTTTCACTACCTGCAAATCGCATCGCCCTGGCTGACCCGGCTCAGCGTCGAATTCGCGCGCATCGCCGAGTCGCCCACGCGCATCGATGCAGTGCGCGTGAAAGACTTCCTGCATTTGAGCCTGGCCTATGGATTCGAGCCGCAGCATGCCGCGCGGCTGGCGCAGTTTGCGCGCGAACTGGTCAACACCCGGTCACAAGTTGACTGGGAATTGCACTTTTATGAGCGCCACGACGACAACTGCTGGACGTCGCGCGAGCGCTGGCCGTTGACTTAACCGTACTTGGCGATAAAGGCCGGCACGTCGCGAAGGTCGTTGAAGCGCTCCTTCAGCGTGCAGCGATCCCAGTTCCACCACTGAATAGACAACAGTTTCGCGATGACATCGTCACTGAAACGCATCCGAATGGGTCTGGCCGGCACGCCCGCAACGACCTGATAGGGCGCGACATCCTTTGTGACCACTGCCTGTGACCCGACAACCGCGCCCGTGCCGATGGTGACGCCCGGCATCACAACGACGGCATGACCAAGCCACACGTCGTGCCCGATCACGCACCGATGGTCGCGCCGCCACTTGAAGAACTCGACATCGTCAGTGCTATCGAACCCATATTCGACGCGCCGGTAGGTCATATGGTGCTGCGTGACGCGATCCATCGGATGGTTGCCCGGATTGATCCGCGCGTGCGAGGCAATCGAACAGAACTTGCCGACTTCGGCATAAATGATCGAGGCATCGCCAGCGGCGTAGCTGTAGTCGTCAAACACCGACTCGGCAATCGTGCAGCCGGGGCCAATATCGGTGTAGCTCCCAATCTGGCTCTCGTAAATGACCGCTGAATGGTGAATAAGGGGTTGCTCGCTCAGCCGTTTAGGAGTGCGCAGGCGATCAGTTGGGAAGATGTCAATTGAGTGAAGCATAGTGCATCAAATCGTGATCCATAAAAATAGGCGATCCATAGCGGAATGTGGCGCGGACGCGCGGGTGCAGGTGATGAGGCGTCATATCGACCAGCGCAAGATCGGCATAGTTTCCGATGGCGATGCTGCCTTGACCAGCCATACCGAGCGCATGCGCCGCGTTTGTGCTGATCAGTTTGACGGCTTCATGGAGCGGCAGCAATCCGCGCCGCACAACCATGATCGCCGCTTGCAGCATAGCCGCCGGGTGATAGTCGGATGCGAGCATGTCGACGACGCCGGCCGCGATAGCATCTAGCGCGCTCAGGTTGCCGGAGTGCGACACGCCGCGCATGGCGTTGGGCGCGCCCATGACGATGCTCATCCCATGGCGACGCGCTTCGTGTGCCGCTTCAACGGTGACTGGAAATTCACTGATGGTCACGCCCATGTTCGCCATCATGTCCACTTTTTCAACAGAGTCATCATCATGCGAAGCAATAATCAACCCCTGTTGCGTCGCCATGCGCGTGATATCACGCACCACATCCCAGGCGGGCGGGCGCGCTTGTGATTCACGAATGCGCTCCATGGTGATGACCTCTGCGGTGTCGCTGGTCATTTTGCGCCACTCGGACATCTGCTGGATATAGCGCTCCAGGTCGCGATACTGCCCCTGCCCTGGCGTATGGTCTGTGAGCGATATCAGTTGCACCTGATTGGCCTCGATCAACTCGGACAGAATCGGCGGCGCGTGCTGGTTGGTCACCTCAAACCGCGCATGGATGCGCATATCAACCAGCAGGCTTTCACGCATCCGGTTCGTGGTTGTGATAATGTCGCGCGCATGTTCTTCGGAGCGGATATCCTTGCGTGGCTTTCCCTCCGCAAACGAGATGGCGGCGTAGGCAGTCGTCACGCCATTACAGGCCAGTCGCTTGTCAAGCTCATTCACCGCCATCTCGAAAGGAAAATGCGCGCCGGGGCGGGGTTCAATCTCGCGTTCGAGCATGTCGCCGTGCATATCGATGATGCCGGGGATGGCCGTCAGGCGATGGCCGTTCGGCATATGTCCATTGGCGCGCGCGCCGGGTCCTGGCCCTTCGACGATATCGACGATGCGATGTTGGTCGATACACAGTGAGCCATGTTCCAGCACCCCGTCGGGTAATACGATCCGAATATTATTCAGCCACATCGTCATCCTCATTCTGATCACGCTGATCACGGGCGCTTTGTGCGCCGGACCAGGCAGGCGCGCTTGCCGGAAGCGCCAACCTCACTTCGCCATCCACCAGCCCGGCAGCGACTGCGTCCTCGGCGTGATGGAACACGCCGATGATTGCGACGCCTGATTGTTTCAACGCGCGCAAGCGGTCGATCAGCGCAGCCCGCGCTGCCGCATCAAGAGAAGCAGTCGGTTCGTCAAGCAGCAACAAACGCCTTTTCTGGATCAATGCGCGCGCCAGGTTTACCTTCTGCTGCTCGCCGCCGGAGAAGGTCGTTGGATAGGCGCCCCACAGCTCCGGTTTCAGGCCGAAGGCCGCGAGCAGTTCCTCCGCCTGTGGAGGGATACCCCCGCCGTTGCTGGCGAGTGGTTCAGCCGCTAAGAGCGGTTCAGCCGCTAAGAGCGGTTCAGCCGCTAAGAGCGGTTCAGCCGCTAAGAGCGGTTCAGCCGCTAAGAGCGGTTCAGCCGCTAAGAGCGGTTCAGCCACCAGTTCGAGTGCGCTCACGCGCGGGCGCGGCCGCAGGAATTGTGTCACGTGGCCGATCTCTTCGCGCCGCAGCTTCGCGATATCCACATCGGCTGCGCGCGTCAGGTCGATTTCCCCATAGCGTGACTGGTAGAGAGCACTGCCTGCGCTGGCTCGGCACGTTCGATACAGGCAACGCAGCA
>CAIXPS010000537.1 GCA_903921365.1 uncultured bacterium
CGCACAGCAGTGTGCGCTCGTCGTTGGACAGCGTCTGGCGCGTGAACAGATACAGGTCGATGTCGGACTCCGCATCGTCGACGCCCTTAGCATGCGCGCCGCCCAACGCGATGCCGTACTCGCCGCGCACAAACTGGCGCAGCAACGAGATGAGCGCATTGCCGGAACGCCGTCATCCCTGACGGCTCTTGACGAGGTGCAGTCGCTGGGTGCATCGTATATACTCGCCGGATGGTCGCAGTTCCCGCGTTCGCGTCGCTTCAAGAGCACCTCTCGCGCCTCATCGACATCGATTTCTGGTCGCCCTACGTCACTGAAATCCTGAAACGTCACGACCTGTTTGACGCCAAACGAGCGCCGGGAGTTGATATAATCCCGCCATGCACGCCGCCCAAACGCATCGCCGCATTCCCATTCATGGCATCCTGGTCGCCACGGCCTGCGTGCTCATCGGCCTGATGGCCGCGCAACCCCTGCTCTACGGCAACCTGCCCTTCGGCGCCGACACCCTCCTGCATCTGTACCGCGTCGTGCAACTTGATGAACTGGTGCGGCAAGGCGTGTTGTACTCGCGCTGGGCGCCCGACCTGGCCTTCGGGTACGGCTATCCGCTGTTCAATTATTACGCGCCAGGGGTGTACTACTTAGTCGAAGCGTTGCACTTGCTCGGAATGGACTTTGTCCCGGCGCTCATGGGCGCGAGCGCGCTGCTCCTTGTGGCCGCGGCGCTGTTCACTTACTTGTTCACGCGCGATCTCACCTCCAGCGCTGGCGCGCTGATCGCGGCCGCCGGGTACGCCTTCGCCCCGTACATGATCCTGATAGCCGTGCACACGGGTTCGATCTCGCAACTGGGCGCGATGGCGCTATTGCCGCTGGTGTTCTGGGCTTTTCGGCGCGCGACCGTGCGCGGGGGCATCGGCGCCGTTCTCATCGCGGCAATCGCCTTCGCTGCACTGATGCTGTGCCACAACATCACGACCTTGCTTGCGACGCCGTTTGTGGCACTGTGCGTCGGCGTGACGGTGTTGAGCCAACGCCCCACCCGTTCCGCGTTCGCGATTGCGCCTGTTATCGCGTTCGCGCTCGGGTTGGGGCTGACGGCGTTCTACTGGCTGCCGGTGCTGACCGAGACGACGCTGGTGCAACTCGACCGCACGATCCTCGGCACCGCCTTCGACTTTCACGCCAACTTCGTCACTGTAGGGAATCTGTTGACGCTGCCCCAGACCTACGACCTGCGCCAGATCAGCGAGTTCGTGCCCTATGCGTTCAGCCTGCCAGTGCTGGCTGCGGCGATCCTCGGCGGATTCGCGCTCATTCGCGCGCGCGCGCGCGCCGATGGGACGCAAGCTCTCTTCGCGGTTGCCGCGGTTGCCGCGGTGCTGGGCTGCGTCTTCTTCACCACGCCCGCCTCGCAACCGTTGTGGGACGCGCTGCCAATGCTGCGCTTCGTGCAATTTCCCACGCGCATCCTCAGCATCGCAAGTCTGTTTCTGGCGGTGCTCGCCGGTATGGGGCTGGGGCGCTGGCTTGAGATTCCCGCCGCGCCAACGGTTCGGGGAAGTCGGCGAACGGTCGCGCTCGCCGCGGCCGCGGTCGCCGCAATTACGACGGTAATGGTGGGCGGATTCGCGACGTATGCGTTCTTTTGGCAGAACATCATGCGCTACCCGCCGCTCGTGCAGCCGGCGATCACCGACTTCGCGAAGTACGAGCGCGACAACGGCTGGATCGGCACGACATCCCTGGGCGAATATCTGCCGGCGACCGTGCAGACCGTGCCAGCGCAAAGCGTGGTTGGGCAGATGCGTTTCAACAACGCCTCAGTCCCCGTTGGCGCAGAATTGCGCGGGGTGCGCAGCAGCGCGCTCGACCACAGCGTCTCCGTCGCCAGCACGGTAGCATGGGCAGCGGAGTTCAACGTGTTCATGTTCCCCGGCTGGACGGCGGAAATCGATGGACAGCCGGCGCCGATCACACCAACCAACCCGCATGGGCTGATCAGCGTCGCGACGCCGTCAGGATTGCACCAGGTCTCGATTCACTTCCGCGAGACGCCCGCGCGGACTGCGGCAGACGCGCTCTCGCTCGCGTGCGTCGCGCTCGTGCTCATTGGCGCGGCCTTTGCCGGCGTCATGTCGATTCGGTTGGCGAAAGCAACGGTGATCGGTGGTTCGACAGCCGGAACGCCGTCATCCCTGACGGCTCTTGACGAGGCGATCAGTGGTTCGACGGCGATCGGTTGGAAACCGACCGCTGGCCTCAAGAGAAACCCGCTTCGCGGGTTAAGATGGTTATCTAACCCGCGAAGCGGGTTTCTCCGTGAATCAGGCGTCCCCTTCGAGGGGATGCCTCGGCATTCACCAAGTCAAAGCCTTTTGATTCCCCTTTGCGTCAGCATCGCCATCGCGGCGCTATTGGTGTTGAAGACCACCACAATCGACACCGCCGACACACTCTTCTACAGTAGCCGCTACGACGGCGCGCGTGTCATCGGCGTGCGGCAGGAACTCGCGATTACCTTCGATCACCAAATTGACCTGATCGGCGTGGACGCGCCGGAGACTGGGAGCACGGCGGACGGCGTGGATTTGACACTATACTGGCGCGCCAAAACGCCGCCGCCGGGGAACTTGAGCGTGGGCGTCGAACTCGCGGACAGCCAGGGGTTCGTTGTCGGGCGCAGCGATCACCAGCACCCGGCGGGATTCCCCGTGATCCGCTGGAACCCCACCGGCTATGCGGCGGATACCTATCACATCGCGCTCAAACCAGGCACGCCGCCCGGCCCCTATAGCTACCGCGTGACGGTGTATCGCTACGACCAACCTGCCGCTCGGCTGGCCGCGTTCGACAAAAACGGCGCGCTTACCGGCACGACGTTTGATAGTATGTCAGTGAGTGTGATCACCACCACGTTGCGGCGCGCGCCGAGCATAGCTGGCACGACACCGTTCACCCCGCAGGTTGCACTAAACGCCAGCGTCAATGCGAACGCGACGCTCATCGGCTTCGATCTGCCATTTACGTCGACCGCCGCGGGCGAACGCCTGCCTGTGACGCTGTACTGGCGCGTTGGCGCGCCATCTGCGAGCGACTGGGACGCCGCCTGGACGCTCACAATGGCCGCTGGCGGCACAGGGTCAACCGAGATCAAAACCGAGGCGATTGCCGGTTATCCGGCCAGCCAGTGGGTAGCGGGGGATGAGTGGGTAGCGCCGCACACCCTGCGCATCCCGACTGCGACGCCGTCGGGCCGATACCGGCTGAGCATACGCGCAGCGGACAACCCGCCTGTTTTCCTTGCCGAAATCGATGTCAACGGGTCGGAGCACGTGCTGACGCCGCCGGGCATCGCGCGCGCGGTTGCGCCAGCAGCGCGCTTCAGCGACGCGGCTGAGCTGGTCGGATACGACATCCCGGCGATCGCGCACCCCGGTGATGTGGTGACGGTGACTTTGCTGTGGCACGCCTATGGAGAGACTGAGGCGCGCTACAAGACGTTCGTGCACCTGGTGGATGCGAGCGACAACCGCGTCACGGGCGTGGACAGCTCCCCTGTGAACGGCGCGCGCCCGACATCGGGCTGGATGCAGGGCGAGTACATCATCGATGCGCGGCAGTTGCAGATCCCGAAGGACCTCGCGTCTGGAACATACACGATCAAGACGGGCTTGTACAACGAGCGTAATTTACAGCGGCTGACGTTGACTGACGGGGCAAATGTTGTCACGCTTGCAACGACGGTGCGGGTGGAGAGATAAGGAGCGGAGGAGAAGAAGAGAAGAGGTGAGGAGGAGATTCAGGGGAAATGGTCTCCCTGCGAAGGCCGAAAGGTGGTCGGTTAGTCACCTTCAACCACCTTTCGGCCCTCGCAGGAGATTTGCGCAGTCAGGGATTAACGGGCGATGCCGAAGCCTGCGCTGGCCAGGTACTTGACGCTCTTGCCGACGGCTTCGAGCATGTCGGTCGCGCAGCGGTCGAGTTCGACAATCAACCATTCGAGCGTGGATTCGTCGGCCGCGCCGATAATGCTCGCCCAGTCCATCTTGCCGTCGCCGACGGCGGTCATCGAGTCGTTGCGATCCAGCGATCCATCCTTGATGTGCAGCACGGGCATGCGCTTGCCGTAAGCCTTGACCATCTTCACTGGATCATCACCACCGACCGCGCACCAGTAGGTGTCGAGTTCCGAGAAGGCATCGGGCGCGTTGGCAAGCAGGATTTCGTAAGGAGTCTTTCCGTTGTGCTTCTTGTCAAACTCCCACCAGTGGTTGTGGAAGCCGTAGCGAATGCCGGCTGGCTTGAGCAACTCAGCCGCGCGCTGAAATTGTTCGGCAGCCTTGAGCACGCCGGCCTCTGTCGCCATCTGGTCGGGGCCAAAACCGGAGATATGCATCGTATAACCGAGGACGCCGGCGAGGTCGATGATCTCGCTGACATTCTCAGGCGCCGGCAGTGCGCCGTGAATCGAGCTGACCTTTAACCCCAGGTCGTCGATGAGCTTGCGAAAGTCCTGCGGCGCCATGCCTTGCAGACCGGCCGGTTCGACGCCGACGTAACCCATAGCCGCGATCTTCTTAAGAACGCTGGGAAAATCGGTCTTCGCGACTATTTCACGCACCGAGTACAACTGAATTGAAACTGGATACTTCTTCATGGAATGTCCTCATAGTTTAATGTAACAAGCGCGGTTTCCCGAGGGATTCCCACGGGAAAGACGCCTGTTCAATCCTTGATATCAAATGCCAGCGCCGCTGCGCCAAGCAGCCCACAGTCGTCGCCGAGTGCCGCACACACGACCGGGCGACCTCGATACGGCGGCATGACGTATTGGGCAATCGTCTGGCGCACTGGCTCAAACAGCATATCGCCCATCAACGACACGCTGCCGCCCACGACGATCATCGCGGGGTCGAACAGATGGAACACGTTGACGAAACCGAGCCCGATAATACGCGCGACCTGGGCAACGATCGAAACCGCGAGCGGGTCGCCCTGCTGGGCGGCTTCGCTGACTTCCTTCGATGTCACCGCCGCGATATCGCCGCCTGCCATCGCGAGCATCAGCGAGGGTTGTCCCTCGCGCAACTTTTCCTGGGCGCGTCGCCCGATGGCAGGGCCGGATGCCAGCCCCTCAAAACTACCGAGCACTCCCGCGTGCGACCAGGTAGCGTTGACGTCCATCACCGTATGCCCCATCTCCGTAGCCAGTCCGCGCATGCCGAGCACCAGATGGTTGTTCAGGATCACGCCCATGCCGATGCCGGTGCTCAGCGTGATATAGGCCATGTCGGCCACGCCCTTCGCCGCGCCGAAGCGTTGTTCGCCAAGCGCGGCCAGGTTGGCGTCGTTGCCGATTTCAACCGGGATGCCCAGTTCGCGGCGCAGGATATCGCGGAGTGGGACATCCGTCCAGCCCGGCAGGTTCGGGGCATAGTTGACGATGCCCTTATAGGGGTCGAGTGGGCCGGGCGACGCCACAGCCGCCGCGCGGACTGGCGGTTCGGTGGAGTCTGGAAGCACGCCACGCATCGCTTCGATCATGCGCCCGATGACCGCCTGCGGGCCTTCCTGGGCATGCGTGGGTTGCTTGATGCGCTTCAAAACCTGACCTTCATGATTACACAATGCAGCGCGAATGTTGGTGCCGCCAAGATCAACAGCGATAACTGTGCCGATAGTCATGCTCATATTGTAGTCTCGGCAGCGATTTTACGGAACTGACTAAATGCGTCAGAATGCGTTAGAAAGGTAGCAGCGCGCGGGTGAGGTATGGGTCATCCGCGATGATGCGCGCGCCAAAAAAGTCCATCGCGCCGATGTCCGACGACAGCGCGTCGGGGCGGCCGCGATCGAGGATGCGCGCGATGACCGGGAAACCCTCCCACGCATCGCCGGGACGCGCATACAGCGGCGGCATCACCACACCGACATCGAACCCACGCACACCGGCGCGATCAATCAATGCGCGCAGGGCGTCATGCACCGCGTCCGCGAGCGCGTCGTCAAGACCTGCGCCGAGGATCCACGTGTCTTTCATCCGTGTTGGCGTGAGGGAAAGGAAGGCATCCAGCCCGGCTACGCGGAACCCCAGCCCGACATCGGCATGGGCGGCAGCGAGATCCGCGAAATAGTCCGCGCCATACTGTCCGCGATAGGCCACGGCAGCGCGGCGCAGGCCTTCGACCAGCGGGTATGGCGTGCCCTTCCCCAACCCCATCTGCGCATGCGCGTGCGGGATGGATGCGCCGCCGGCGGTCCCACCATTCCACATCCACGCCATGAAACGCGCTTCAGGATCGACGCGGTGCGCGGCATCCGCCCAGCGGAGCGCCGTGCGAAAATAGTCGCGCAGGTGCGCGCGCGTAAACGCCAGCGGGTCGGGTTCCTGGAAGATCAACACGCTGCATTGCGCATCCCAGCGCGCGATATTGCTCGTGGTGATGCAATAGTCGCCGTTCACCCGGCCATAAGTGTCCTCTGTCGTCATACGCGCCGGGTCGGCGAAGATGTCTTCAGCCACGTCAAGGCGCCTGTCCTGCTCATCGCGGAATCGCATCGGACGGCGCGCCCGTAGGGGATTGAAGATTGCCCCTTCCCATGTGACCTTGTTGGTGACGCGCACGATTTGCTGATGCTCGACATCGTCGATGGCCCCGAAACGGCTGATCGTCCACTCGCGCATCGTGTCGGGAACGCGGAGCTCGCCTTCGACTAATTCAACGTTGAAGATGCGTTCGATGCGGGCGCGGCGATCGGCGGGTAACCCAGCGATAAGTGCCGGAAGATCGGGGGTGAGTCGGGGTGATTCTCTGGTCGTATTGGACATGCGTGCCAGAGTATAGCGTGATCGACAACCCTCTCCCTGCGAAGGTTGGTTTTAAGAGCGCGCATGCGCCGCCCTTCTGCCTTCGCAGGGTTGGTTACTCGCAAGCCCAACCTTCGCAGGGAAGAGGAGGTTACTGCGGCCAGACCTGCGGGAAGTGCTCGCCTTCCAGTTTGGCGCGATCGGGCACGGTGACGAAGGGCTTCATGATGTGGTTGCCCGAGGCGATGTACACGGTGTCCTGCGTCATGAAGTGCAGAGCGATGGCGCGACGCGGGCGACCGCTGGTGTTGGCGTCTGACCCGTGCCACGTGAGCGCATGGTGGAAATGCACGGCGCCTTTCTCGACTGGGCACAACTGCACCTTGAGCGCGTGATCTTCGAACGTCGCAGGCATCGCGCCGAAGTTAGGGAGCGTGTGCAGGAAGTCGATGTTGTCGCCCCAGTGGTACGAGCCGGGCACCATGCTCATGCAGCCATTCTCGGCATCCGCATCGTCAAGCGCGACCCAGGCGGTGACCTGCGCGGTGAGCGGGCCGATATTGGGCCAGTACGGTGAGTCCTGGTGCCACATGTTCACGCCGCCAACGGCTTTGGGTTTGTATTGGATCTGGTCGTGCCACAGCCGCAGTTCGGTCGCGCCGGTGAGCTGCGCCACTTCCTCGGCAATCTGGTGGTTATGCGCCAGCGCGTTGAACGCATCGCTCGCTTCCCAGATGTTGACGATTTGCCAGACGGGGGCGGAGTCCTTTCCGCTGAGGTTGGCGATGCGCACCGGCTTGCGCGCGAGCTTGTTATCGATCACCAGCTCCAGTTGCGCGCGCAATTCTTCCACCTGCTCATCGCTCAGAACACGCCCGCCCTTGACGAACCCATTCGCCTTGAAATCGGCGACTTGCTTTTCCGTTAACATCTAATCCTCCAATCCTTCGTTCCTTCATTCCTGCGGAACCTCTAAATCACAACCCATAATACCCGGCCATCACGCGCCGCCAGGTGAGCACAACTCGTCTGTCTGCGCTGTTGCGAGTATCATAATGGCACTTACCCGGCGCTGCTTGTCAATCTCGCCGGAAGTTTTGACGTTTTCTCGGCAACCGACAGCATGTCAGTTCAACAAATAACCCGGATCACGCAGGAGTTCTTCAGTCAGTATCACGAGTATCGCTGGCGCCCCGACCAGCCGCTGGCGGTATTGCATCAACGCTACGACGAGGGCGCGGACACCGGGCTGTATCAACACGTCGACTTTTATGCGCTATATGTCATCCGCGGGGGACGCGGGTTGCACGTCATCAACGGGCACCCCTACCCCATCCGTGCCGGCAACGTGTACATCACGCCGCCGGGGTCGGTCGTGGGGTATCGCGATTACCGCGCCTTGCGCGCAGAGGCATTTTGTTTTCAGGCGCAGTTGTTTGCCGACGCCGAACTCGATGCGCTCAGCACGCTGGCCGGGTTCCACGACATCATCATCCAGGCCAAGGATCGCAAGGCCGACGCCGTGAACGACTACCAGATGCACCTGACGCCAACGCACTACCAGACCGTCGAGCAACTGGTGGAAGACGTCTTTGCCGAGATGCGCCGCGGCGAGAATGTCTCGGCTTTGATCGTGCGCGGGTTGATGTTCCGGCTGCTCGTGTGCCTGGCGCGCGTCAGTGGTGCTGGCGCTGACGCCGCTGTGGTCGAGCCGCGTGCCGCCGGCGGGTTGGCGCTCAGCGACATCCTGCACATCTGCGAGTCGCGCTTTGCGGAAGGGCTGACGGTATCGCAACTCGCGGCGCTCGCGTTCCTGTCGCCCAGCCACTTCTCAGAGATCTTCACCCGCGAAGTCGGCCAGCCGCCCGCCACCTACCTGCGCGGGCTGCGCCTTGCGCGCACGCAGACGCTGCTCCGCACCACCAACCTGTCCATCACCGAAATCGCCCAGCAATCCGGCTTCGGCGACTCGGCGCAACTGTCCCGCGCCTTCAAGGCCGCGTTGGGCATCACCCCGCGCGACTACCGCGCCCGATTTCACGTGTCTGGATTAACTTAACAGGGTCAAGCCACGGGATTTGCTTAGGATCTTCGATCCAATATTCGGGCGTCCACCACATGTAGCGCAATCCAATGTGCCGTGCCGCCACGCGATAACGTTCCGCAAATTCTGAAGGTGAGATCGCATGACCATTCGCGGCTGAACGCGCCATTCAAGACGATCGGCATCCTTTGTGATGAGCGCTAACGATAGACGCTGCTCTCGCTTGCCTGCTTTGTTTTTACTTCACACGAAAATCCAATGTGGGGTGGTTAGGATAAGACATCCGCGACTGTGTGCGGATAAAAATGAGTTGAGATGATTAGACACGAATAAGTGTTGTTGAACTGTTTTGTGAATGGGTTGGTGTTGAGATGAAAATACTTGGACTGCATCACATCACGCTGGGAAGCAGTGATGCGCAACGGACGGTGGACTTTTACAGCGGCGTGCTGGGTCTGCGCTTTGTGAAGCGCACGGTGAACTTCGACGATCCCGGCAGTTATCACCTGTACTTCGGCGACGAGACGGGGCGCCCCGGCACAGCGATCACCTTCTTCGAGTGGCCGGGGGCGGCGCGCGGACGCCCCGGCATTGGCGGGACGCATCACTTCGCGCTCACGGTTTCGGATCGGGATGGGCTGCTACAGTGGAAGCGCCGCCTGACCGACCTGGACATTACCGTTCACGGGCCGTATGACCGGACATACTTTGAGTCAATCTACTTCAACGATCCGGACGGCACGCATGTCGAGATCGCGACGCGCGGGCCTGGGTTTGCGGTAGATGAACCCGCCAGACAATTGGGGCGGCGCTATATCGAACCGGCGGCGGATCACGTGATCGGGCAAAGGGACGAGGCGGCCATTCAGGCAGAGATGTGGCCCGAACCCGTAACCGGCATTACCGCGGGCATGGCATTGAGCGCGGGCATGCACCACATCAGCGCGATCAGCAGCGACTTGAATCGCACGGCGGGGTTTTATGAGGGGTTGCTGGGCTTGCAGCGGGTGAAGATGACCGCCAACTATGACGCGCCGGACGCGTCAGACGCGCAACACTGGTATTGGTCTACCAGCCGTGATGCGCGGCCAGGCACGCTGGTCACCTACTTCGAGCATGACCCGAAGAAGACACACCGCGCGCGCATGGGCGCCGGTCAGACGCATCACTTCGCACTGGCGGTCGAGAACGACGACGAGCAACTGGCTTGGCGTGAGAAGCTGGTCAAGGCCGGCCTGCGCGTGTCGCCGGTAATGGATCGCAGTTATTTCCACAGCATCTACACCAGCGACCCGGACGGGCACATCGTCGAACTGGCGACACTCAACCCAGGCTTTGCGGTGGATGAGCCAGTAAGTGAACTGGGCGCAACGCTCAAGCTGCCCGACTGGCTGGAACCGCATCGCGCCGAGATCAGCGCCGGGCTTCATCTTCTCACTGTGCCGAGAGCTTTCTCCGCGAAGCTTCCGACTTCCAATCTCTAATCTCCAATCCCTAATCTCCAATCTCTAATCTCCAATCTCTCCGGTAATAAAACAGCAGGCCGAACCCTTAAAGCGGTTCGGCCTGCTGTTTGCTTGTGCAGACTATCTGACTAGAGCACAGTCGCCTGACTGTGTCTTACGGCTGAACCAGACTGATGCGCGTGTCCCAATTGCCCAGAGTAGTGCGCGTGCCGCCGCAACTGCCAAACGGGGCAGAGGTGTACACCGCGAGCGTGCAGGTCTGACCGATGTACTCGCTGGCAATCCAGACATTGTTGCCATCAACCGCCGCGGCGCCATAGTCGCCCCAACGGGTGCGCGGTGGATCGCCGACGTAGGCTTTGTAGCTGGTGAAGCCATCATCGGGTCCCAGACCAGCGGCCGCGATGTGAATCGGCCCAACGCCATTCGCGGCGTCGATGCCGGCATACCCGGCGCTTGGGTAGTAATCATGCCCCACAACCGTAAAGGCCATGACGCCTTTGCCGCTGCTTGTCACGCCGATGGCGGGATAAGTCAGGTTGTTGGCGGGCAGCGCAACCAGACCCTGGTTGACGAGTCGGGCGCCGTCGGGATCGACGATGAAGTACTCAATGCCCGCCTTGCTCGCGCCCCGCACTTTCACGGCAGTGTCGAGCGCACCCCACACATAGCCGTTTGCATACGTCACTTGCTGCATGCGCGAGTCATTGCTGTCAAGTTGCGAGAGCGATTCCGTATACGGATCCGGCACACCGAGCAGGAAAGTGCTGCATGCCGTATCGTTCAAACACTGACCGAGCGGGTTGTTGCCGACTTTCTGATCGGACTTGGGTGGAATAGAATAGCGGCGGACGCCAACCTCAGCGCTGCTTAGCCACACGGATGGGGATGCGTTGTCGAGTGAGGCGGTATTGCCAAGCTTCCACAGCACGATATTATTCGATGCGCCAGGCGTCGATGCGCAATTGAAATAAGGGCAGGTGGCCTCATCAGCGGCGTTCGAGCTGAGGAAGTACTCAGTGCCGCGGTTCTCGTCGCGCTTATCAGGGTTAACCTGACCGGCAGGCGATGTCGCCGGCCACACGGTGAAGCCTGGCTTGCCCATATCCGCGCCAACTGTATCGAGCACGGTGACGGTCACACTGCCGGCGCCGGCGGCCAGGGCGTGCTTGGACAACGCATAGATGTTGGCGCTCTTGAACTCGGGGCCGTTAAACGAATATTCGTTCGTGGTGATGTAGAAACCATTCTTGTCGGCCCCTATATGCGGGTAATCGGCGAAGCATGGGCCATGACCGCTGCCATCCAGGTTGAGCGAGCAATGATGATCTGGCGTGCCGGCCGTGCCGTCGTTCTGGGAGGCGACGCGGTAAATATTCCAACCACCCAGCGGGCTGGATGTTTTGCTGACGGCGATATCGAGATGATTTGTGCCAGCCAACGCCCCTGTAGTGCCGACGTGGTCGAGGGTCAATATGACCTGGAACCAGCGCTGCGTGTCGTTGTCATATAGACACGATGGATCGGTCACTTCAGGCCCGTACGACGCCGTAGCGCGCGTGATTGCTGGCGCATAGCCGTAAAAGCTGTTCGTGTCCACGACCGGGCCTAATGCGTTGCCGGACGTGTCATAGACGCGGATGACGTCGTTGAGCGACTCCATCACGAAGCCATTGCCGGCGCACAGGCCTTGATCGGGAGGCTCAATCGAGAACTGGTTGCCGTTGTTGGCCAGGCGCTGCTGGCGATGGTTGAGACCGTCGAAACTGATCTTCAGTTGCGGGTTGGATCCATCCTGTGAATCTCCGTTGTCAGACTCGCCGTTGCCACTGTTGCGCGCTGTTCTGCTGCGGTTGACGCCGCCAAATGTGCTTTGTGCGGGGTGTGTCACCGCCAGAGGCGCAATACCATTAGCGGCATCCGGACCGGCGCCAGCGGGCGAAAACTCCAGCGCTTGCACACCGGCAATACCGGGACTGCTGGGCACAGTGCTTGTGGTAAACGAGGTGCTGCCGCCAAGTGTAATTTGGCGAACAGAGGCACTACTGGCGGCGGGGGCGGCTCCGACCGTGGCTGCCGCCGGACTGAAGACTGAAACAAATGCGAGCAGGGAAACAGCGATCCTTGAATACTTCACGCGTTATTCTCCTAATTTCAAACATCACTCAAGCAATAATCCAGCCAAACTACGCTGCTTTTGGTTTCAACTCAATCGGATATCTCTACGCCAACCTCCTCTGATCACAACTCTTCCCTCTTGGCAAGACGGGTAAATGGCTGTGAATCTGTTTGACATGTTACGACACGCCATATTTTTGTCAAGATTGTGAAAGATGGCACAAAAGAACTGTCAGCGCAAGTAATCAAGTCCTGGGCAGCGCACCGATATAACGCGCGCGCGGACGGATCAACTCGCCGGTTGAGTACTGCTCGATGGCGTGCGCGAACCACCCCACTGTGCGCCCAAGCGCAAACAGCGCCAGCGCGCCGTCGGGCGGAAGTTGCAGGACGCGTTCCAGCGTGACCAGCGCGTAGTCAATCGTGGGCGCTTTCCCCGTTGCTCGCTGCACCTCGCGGCTCACCATCATCGCATGCGCCAGTACATCGGGATGCAGCCCGGTCTGTTCCAATAACCGCAGCAGCAAAGCCGCGCGCGGGTCGCCCTCCACATACAGGCGATGTCCAAAGCCAGGAATGTCGTCGCCGCGTTGCAGGCGCTCGCGGAGGACCCCCTGAACCTCTCCGGCCTGCTCGATCTCGCGCAGGAATGCGGCCACGCGCCGGGTGTTCCCGCCATGCCGCGCCCCTTGCAACGCCGCCAACCCGCCGCTGACGACGCTATAGGGGTTGGCTTCGGCTGAGGCAACCACCCGTGCGGTGAAGGACGATGCGTTTAATTCGTGATCGGCGCACAGGATCAGCGCCGCGTCAAGCAGTCGCGCGGGCGCAAGCTTCCACGCCTTCGCCATGGTGTGCGCAATCGTGGCTTCTTGTTCCGTAACGCCGGTCATGACGCGGGTCAACAAATGCAGTATGCGCGCGCCGGTTTGTGCTACGTTGCGCGGCGCGAGATCATAGGCCGCCAGGTCATGCTCCGAGGCCAGCGCCAGCGCAATCGTCATCGCGGCGATTGGCCCCTTCCCTTCGGCAATCTCTCCGGCGGAAACGTTAGGTGACGCGCCGTTCGGGCCGTCAAATAAAGCGCCGGCGTTGTCAATCGACTCAGTCCACAGCAATGCAGCGACCTGCTCAATGCTGCACGTCTGTGCCAGTGCGCATGCATCCCGCCCGCGGTAATACAAGTGGTCGTCCGTGATCAGTGTCAATGCCGATTCGAGTAACGGCGCGCCCCAATGCAATGCTTCCTGCGTCGCCTTCACCGGGTCGCTGCGTTGCGCCTTTCGCTCGACTAAACGAATTACGTCTTCTGATAGATAATGGTGCTTGCGTGTGTTCCCGGGGACCACTTCGCTGCGAATCAAACCCCGGCTGACATAGGCATAGAGTGTCTGGACACTCACCCCAAGACGGGTCGTTGCCTCTTTCGCCGTCATATGACGTTTCTGGCTCATTGTTTGTCTCTAACGCCTAATATATTGATTATCGAATCAATATTGACAATGTATTCTGTTGATTTTATCCTAGTCAGGAAGGAAAGAAAATGATATCTGAACCAACTGCACCCGAGTATTTCTTGGAGAGTTTCCCACGCGACGCATTCCCGCGCTACGCCTGGGTGGATCGCCCGACGGCGCTGCCGCAACAAGCCTGGACGACCGAGACCACTCATCGCGATGGACAACAGGGCGGCTTGCCGCTGACGACGGAGCACGGCCTGGCGATATACGACACGCTGTGCCTGTTCACCAACGGCAGCGGCGCCATCCGCCAGGCTGAGTTCTTCGTCTATCGCCCCACCGACCGCGCCATGCTCGAAGGCGCGCTGGAGCGTTACAAGAGCGGCGCGCCGATCGAACCGACAACCTGGATTCGCGCCTCGGCCAAGGATGTGAGCCTGATCAAGACGCTGGGCGTGCGCGAGACCGGCATGCTCGCATCCGCGTCAGACTATCACACCTTCCACAAGTTCAAGCCGGGCGGGCGCAATCAGGCCGCGCAGACCTACCTCGACGCCGTGCGCGTCACCGTGGACGCCGGGATTCGCCCGCGCGTGCACCTTGAAGATGCCACGCGCGCGTCGATGGACTTCATGCAGTCGCTCATCGAGGCGGTGCGCGAGATCTGTCTACCGGCTGGTTTCCAGCCCAAGTTTCGCGTCTGCGACACGATGGGGCTGGGTCTGCCCTACGAGGATGTCGCGCTGCCAAGGAGCATCCCGCGCATCTTTCAGACGCTGCGCGCGATGGGGTTACCCGCCGAAGACCTCGAATTCCACCCGCACAACGACACTGCCCTGGTCGTAGCCAACTGTCTGGCGGCGGTGCGCGCGGGCTGTGCGGTCATTAATGGCGCAACGATGGGCAAGGGTGAACGCACCGGTAACGCGCCGCTGGAAGCGGTCCTGCTGCATCTGATCGGGATGGGATATTTCAGCGAGCGCCAGCCCAACTTCAGCGCCTTGAACGAACTGGCCGATCTGTACGCCAGCATGAATGAGCCGGTTCCGCCCAAGTACCCGTTGTATGGGCGCGACGCGCATCGCACGCGCGCCGGCGTGCACGCGGATGGATTGAACAAATTCTGGTGGATGTATGCGCCGTTTAACGTGCCAGTGCTGCTGGGGCGCACGCTCGAAGTCTCGCTCACCAAGGACAGCGGTATCGCCGGGTTGATCTTCCTGATCCGCCAGCACCTGGGCTACACGCCAGTCAAAGACGACCCTAGATTGCAGGTGATCCAAGTGTGGATCATGGCGCAGTTCGACAACGGGCGCCAGACGGCCATCGAGTGGGAAGAACTCGCCCCGCTGGTTGAGCAAACCATGGTTACTGCGGAGGGGGAAGCGCCATCGGTGATAATCGGGGCATGAGCACTATCAGCCCCCCACAACCCAACGAATATGCGGCGTTTACTGCCGGCTATGTGGCGCGCGTAAGCGCTACCGATGTGATCAGCGTGTTACACGCTCAGACTGACGATCTGCGCGCGCTGCTCTCCGGCGTGACGGATGTCCAGTCTCAGACGCGCCCCGCGCCCGCTGACACGGAGTGGAGCATCAACGAAGTGCTCGGCCATATCACCGATGGCGAACGCATCTTCTCGTATCGCATGTTGCGCATCGCGCGCGGCGACACAACACCCCTGCCCGGTTTCGAACAAGACGACTACATCGTGCCGGGCAAGTTCAACGCGCGCCCGCTGACCTCCCTGCTCGACGAGTTCGCCGCTGTGCGCCGCTCGACGCTCAGCCTGGTGGAAACGCTCGACGACGAGATGCTGTCGCGTATGGGCACGGCCTCAAACAACCCGGTCAGCGCCCGCGCGCTGGTGTTCATCACCGCCGGCCATGTGGATCATCACATCGAAAGCCTGCGGACGGTGTATGTGGGGCAGTGAACCCAAACATTCCCAAGGGTGGTGTTCCCGACGCAGTTGCAGTGTGTTGATTTGGCGCCAGTAGAGTCGCGGATTCTGTGAAAATCCGCGACTCTACTGGCGCAACACGGTTAGAATCTTCACGGTCGTAATACTTTTGTAAGGTGGCTTGCTACACTCTTTAAGTGCTGCCGTGTTCCTTTGAAGGCAGGCTATCAATCAGATTGTTTGTGTTGGGAGAGTGAAATGTCAAATGGTACTGTTGTGAAGGTGCTTGCCGATCTGGAGAGTGTTGTCAATGAAGTC
>CAIXPS010000538.1 GCA_903921365.1 uncultured bacterium
CCCGGCAACGGCGACATTTATCTGCCTGGGCAAACGGTCAAGCTCACCGGCGTCGCGCGCGACACACTGAACAGCCAATTGCCAGACGCTCAGACCTGGTGGCGTGTGACGCTCCACGATGGCAGCGAAACGCGCGCACTCACCGACTCGATCGGCGTGAACTCATCGTTCGAGATGCCAAAGGCAAAGAACGACGGCGCATCGGTTGAAATTCTCTTCAGCGCGCGCACTAAAGGCGGCAGCATTGCTACCGAACGCACAACGGTATACCTGCCTTCCACCGACGGCTACATCCGCACTTGGTGGCTGTCGAACGGTTATCCGTTCGCCCTCATCGACGACGATAAACTCCCGGGCGGACAGACAAACTACATCCCGAAGCCCGGCGACCCGCTCTTCCAGTTGGTGCGCACCGACCCGAATGCCCATCTGGTGAACCTGCACGATTACATCACACCGGGGTTCAACACGATGGCCTATGCCTTCATCTGGGTGGATGTGCCCGAAGATCGCAAGGGGTTGCTGGGCATGATGTCGAACAAGGACATCGGCGTGTGGGTGAACGGCAAGACGCTGTGGTTCAACAAGGTCAACCGCCCGATGGAGAACGACACGCGCGACTATGACCTGCCGCAAATTGAGTTAAAGAAAGGATTGAACGCGTTACTGGTCAAACTGGGTCAGGCCGAGGGCGATTGGAATTTTAAGGTGCGCGTGCTCAATCCTGACGGCTCCATCATGCAGGATGCGACGGTCAAGACACAACAGTGATACCCCTGCGAACGGTTGGCAACATGAAGGAAAACAACAATGAGTGAAGTAAAGAAATCAATTCTCGGTTCGATTATGAACTGGATCAGCGAACGCGGCGCGCGCAGCTTGAGCTATGACGACCTGCGCAGTCGCATGACGGCATCGGGCGCTCGCATCGGGGCGCGTTTCCGCGCGGTCGCGTCTACGCCCCACAACCTCGAAGCGATCACGCACATTATTGGCATTGAACGTTGGGCCGCGCATCGCGTGCGCGTCGCGCTGGGCGAGCCCCTGGTTATCGACGAGTATACTGGCTACAGGCCGCCAGCCGGCGCAAATCAAGAGCAGTTGTGTGCGGCGTTCAACAGCACGCGCGTTGCGACGCTGGCGCTGTTGGGCGAGTTACAGAAGGCGAACACGCCGATCACAAAGACGATCACTCACAATGAGTTGGGTGAGATGAGCGTGGGCGGCTGGCTGGTCTATATGGACAATCACGCCGTGCGCGAAGGAACGTATCGCGTGCGATAGAACGCGAATCGGCGTCCCTGCCACGGCAAAGATTCCTGGACCTTCGGGCTCAGAATGACAGGGGAACAGAAAGCGCCCCGGCTTCAGTGAAGCCGGGGCGCTTTTATTACTCGTTGACGGTTGCGGGAATTACTTCTTCGCGATGCCGTGCTTGAGCGCTGCGTGGGCAGCCGCCAGACGCGCGATTGGCACGCGGAAAGGCGAGCAGCTCACATAGTTGTTGCCGATGCGATAGCAGAAGTCCACCGAATCGGGATCTCCGCCATGCTCACCGCAGATGCCGACCTCGAGGTTCGGGCGCTGTCGGCGACCTTCATCAACGGCTGTCTTCATCAGCACGCCGACGCCAGTCTGGTCAATCGTCTGGAACGGGTTCGAAGGCAGAATGCCATCTTCGACGTACTTGAGCAGGAAGCCGCGCTCTGCGTCGTCACGCGAGTACCCGTATGTCATTTGGGTCAGGTCGTTCGTGCCGAACGAGAAGAACTCCGCCAGGGTTGCGATCTCGTAAGCCGTCACAGCAGCGCGCGGAATCTCGATCATGGAGCCGAACTTGTACTTCACCGTGACGCCCTTCTCCTTCATCACTGCCTTGGCCACGGACTCGAGTTCAGGCTGGACATGCTTCAACTCATTGATATGGCCGGTGAGTGGGATCATCACTTCGGCGTGCGGGTCGAGCCCTTCGAGCTTGACGTTGCAGGCTGCTTCGAAGATGGCGCGCACCTGCATCTTGATCAAACCGGGGATCATGATGCCCAGGCGGATGCCGCGCAGACCCATCATCGGGTTCTGCTCGTGCATCTGGGTGACGGCGGCGAGCATGATTTCTTTGCTCTTCAGTTCGGTCTCTTCTTCTGCGCTGATGCCCTCATACTTGCGCTTGGCATAAGCATTGGTGACATCCTTCAACAGGTCGTCGCCGCTGGGCAGGAACTCGTGCAACGGCGGGTCGATCAAGCGAATGATCACGGGCAGGCCGGACATTGCGCGGAACAGACCTTCAAAGTCGCTGCGCTGGAATGGCAGCAACTCAGCCAGTGCGCCATCGACCTCAACGGGTTCCTTGGCCAGGATCATGCGCTGCACGATAGGCAGGCGCACTTCTTCGAAGAACATGTGCTCGGTGCGGCACAAGCCGATGCCCACAGCGCCAAATGCGCGGGCGCGCTCGGCGTCCTTCGGGTAATCCGCGTTGGCCCACACCTGTAGACCTCGGAACGGCTTGCCATTGAGCACGCGGCTCTTCTGTGCGCTGACTTCATCAGCCCACGTCAACAGCGTGACAAGGTCTGCCTGATCTTCGAAGCGCGGTGCGACGGTGGGCAGGTGACCGATGTAGGCTTCACCCTTTGCGCCGTCCAAAGACACCCACTCGCCTTCTTTGATCACGTGACCATTCGATGTCACGGTGCGGGCGGTCAGGTCAATCTTCATCATGTCGGCGCCGCACACCGCGGGGATGCCGAACTGGCGGGCGACAACGGCTGCGTGCGAGGTGGCGCCGCCGCGGGCCGTCAGAATGCCCTTGGCCGCGACCATGCCATGCACGTCATCGGGCTTCGTCTCGGGGCGGATCAGGATAACGGCCTTGCCCTCTTCCTTGCCCCACTGCTGCGCCAGGTCGGCGTCGAAAGCGAGCATGCCGACAGCTGCGCCGGGCGATGCGTTCACACCGCTGGCGAGCAGACGCCCATCTTTCTTGGCCTTCTTGACTTCATCGCCGTCGAACTGCGGGTGTAATAAGAAGTCGACATCGGTCGGGGTGACACGTTGCAGCGCATCCACCTTGCTGATCAACTTTTCGTTGGCCTGGTCAACCGCAATCTTGATGGCGGCGCGGGCGGTGCGCTTGCCGTTGCGGGTCTGGAGCATGTACAGGGTGCCTTCTTCGATGGTGAACTCGACGTCCTGCATATTCTTGTAATGCTTCTCGAGTTTGGCCGTAATGCCCATGAACTGCTTGTAGGTCTTCGGCATCTCCTTCTCCATCTCAGAGATGGGCTTGGGTGTGCGGATGCCGGCGACGACGTCTTCGCCCTGCGCGTTCAGCAGGTACTCGCCGAGCATGACCTTATTGCCGGTCGAGGGGTCGCGTGTGAAGGCGACGCCTGTGCCGCTCTTCTCGCCCATGTTGCCGAACACCATCATGACCACGTTAACGGCGGTGGGAAGGGTTGTCTTCCAGCCCATCTGCTTGGCGTAGGTCTTGGCCTTGTGGCCGGTGGCGCTGCGGAACACGGCCATGGCGCATTCCTTCAACTGGTCGTACACATCCTGCGGGAAGTCGCGACCGGTCTCTTTCTTGATGACCTGCTTGAATGTCGCGACGAGTTCCTTCAGATCATCGGTGGTGAGTTCGGTGTCGTTCTTGACGCCCTTGTGCTCCTTCATGTGATCCATGGGAGCGTCGAACTTCTCGTCGTCGATGTCGAGCACGGTTGCGCCGAACATCATCAACAGACGGCGATACGAGTCATAGGCGAAACGCGCATTGCCGGTGATCGCGGCCATCTCTTCGACGGTCGCATCGTTCAGGCCGACGTTGAGCACAGTTTCCATCATGCCGGGCATCGACTCGCGCGCGCCGGAGCGCACGGAAACGAGCAGGGGGCGCACGTCATCTTTGCCGCCACCGAACTGCTTGCCGCTCTGCTTCTCGACGACTTTCATCGCCTCAAGCGCCTGATCCCAGATCGCCTTGGTGATCTTGTTGCCGGCTTTGACGAACTCATCACACACTTCAGTTGTGATGGTGAAGCCGAAAGGAACAGGAAGTCCGGCGCTGGTCATATCCCACAGGCCGGCGCCTTTGCCACCGAGCAGGTTGCGCACGTCATTCCATGTCGGGGCTACCTTGGCGACAGACTTGGTGTCATTGAACAAATATATCCACTGCTTGGGTGCAGGCGCTTTGCCGGTCTTACTGGCGCTCTTTTTAGCGGCGGCAGTTTTGACGGCAGTCTTCGAAGCTGTTTTAGTTGCCATTCTGCAATCTCTCCTGAAAATATCTTTTGGCTGGCTCTAATGAGGCTACGCCAAATTAATCATAATCAAACTTGTACATTTTACGACATGTAACGATATCAGGCCAATTCAGCGCGTCAAGTGATGAACGGTGCGTTTTTATGGTGAGCAATCGCATGTTGATGCGCTGTTGCGCGTAACCTTAAAACCCTTCCATCTTGCTCAAGTCGACGATGTCCTGTGCCTGCGCAACAATGGTCTGCAACAGCGCCAGTCGCCCGCGCCGCACGGCTTCGTCCTCTGCCATCACGAGCACTTTCTCAAAGAAGACGTTGATGGGCGCAACGAGTTTACTCAGGTTGTCCATCAACCCGTTGACGTCGCTTGCGGGCGTCAACGCGATGAGGGCGTCGTGCAGGTCGCGCGTTGCTGAATCCGGGTCAGCGCTCACATCCAGCGGCAGTATCTCCTTCAGGTCGCGCGTGATGCGCGCGCTGCGCGCATACGCCGTGAGGATCGGCGCCCACTCCGCATGCTTGACCCACTGCGACAGTTGCTCGACGCCGAGTTGCGCGTGGTGCGGGTCATCGCCCTGTGCGGCGATGACGGCGTCGACCGCGTCAAAGCGATTGCCAGCTTCAAGCAACAGCGCGCGTTGACGTTCGCTGATGAACTTGTTCGCGGCGTTGAGCGCGTCCGCATCGGCCCGCACTGGAAGCAACGCGGCGGCGGCCTGCAGTCCTGCATGTATCGAGAAGGTGCGCTTACTCTCGACGAGATCCTGCACTACGCCGATCGCGGAGCGTCGCAGTGCGAACGGGTCGGCGGATCCCTTCGGCGCCAGCCCGACCGCAAACAAGCCCGCAATGCTGTCCAGTTTGTCGGCCAGCGACACGATCAGACCGGCCAGCGTGTCGGGTGTGTCGTCGCCCGCATAGCGCGGCAGGTAGTGCTCGTAGATGGCTGTAGCCACTGCCTCAACTTGTGACGGCTCGTCGCTACCATGGTTGAGCTTGTAGTACTCACGCCCCATCACGCCCTGGAGCGAAGTGAAGTCGATCACCATGCTCGTGGCGAGGTCGGCCTTGCACAGGTGCGCCGCGCGTTGCGCGATGGCTTGGTCCATCTTGCCAGCGCCTAATGTGTTGCCAATGGTCTGCGACAGCTTCTCGATGCGCGTGGCTTTGTCGAACATCGAACCCAGTTTGGCTTGAAAGGTGAGCGTCTCAAGTTTGGGCAGGTATTCATCAAGCGGCTTCTGGATGTCGTGGCGGAAGAAGTAGGCGGCATCGGCAAAACGCGCGCGCAACACGGCTTCATTGCCGGCCCGGACTTCGTCGATGTGCTGTTCATCGCCGTTGCGCACTGCGATGAAGTGCGGGAGCAGCGCGCCGGTGTTCGCATCGATCACCGGGAAGTAGCGCTGGTGCTTGCGCATGACGGTCATCAGCACCTGCTGCGGAATTTGCAGGTACTCAGGTTCAAATGAACCGACCAGTGCGGTGGGCTGCTCGACCAGGTTGGTCACTTCGCTCAACAGATTCGGATCGATTGGCACACGCCCGCCGACAGTTGCGGCAACGGCTTCCACCTGCTTGCGGATGACATCGCGCCGCGCGTCAATGTCCGCGACGATGCGATGGTCTGACATGCGCGTGGCGTACTGCGCCGCTGTGCTGATGCGGAAGGGTTTGCTACCCGCGCCGCGCGGCCCGATGCTCGCGTTGCCGCTGCGCAATCCGGCATACTCGAACGAGATGACGTTGCGACCGAGCAGCGCGACAATCCAGCGGATCGGGCGTGAGAAGGCCACATTGGTCTCGTTCCAGCGCATCGTCTTTTCAAAACTGAGTTTGGCAATCACGCCGGGGAGCGCCTGCGCCAGCACATCGAGCGCGGGGCGACCATCCTCGTGTTTGTTCGCGTAAACGTAGCTGCCCTGAGCATCGGTCTTGACGATCAGCGTCGCCGGGTCGATGTTATAACGCTTCGCAAATCCGGCGGCCGCCGGCGTGGGCTTGCCCGCCGCATCAAACGCGACCTTCACGCTCGGCCCGCGCACCAGTTCATCCAGTGGGCGCTGTTGCGGCGCGATGCTTTCGACCAATGCCGCGATGCGGCGCGGTGTGGCAAACAGCTTGATGTCACCATGATCGAGTCGCGCCTCATCAAACGCGCTCGCAAGCAGCTTACCGAGTTGATCGCGCGCAATAATGACATCGCCCGCGGGCAACTCCTCAACACCCACTTCAAGCAACAGCGGAGCCGGCGTCTTCATCGCCACGCTGCTCCTCTTCTCCCCTGCTCCTCTTCTCCCCTTCTCCTCCGCTCCTCCGCCCTCCTCTTCTCCCTTCTTCGCCAGCCACGGATACCCCATGTCTTCGCGCTGTTTGAGATAAGTGGTCGCGACCTGCTTCGCCAAATCGCGCATGCGGGCAAAGTAGCGGGCGCGCTCGGTGACCCCGATGGCGCCGCGCGCGTCAAGCAGGTTGAATGTGTGCGAGCAGTTCAACACGTAATCGTGCGCCGGAGTGGCCAGCCCGCGCTCAAGCGCGCGCCTGGCCTCGCCTTCATAGTCGTCGTACAACTCATGCAGCACTTCAACATCGGCTTCCTTGAACGCATATTCGCAGCGCTCAACTTCCGCGCTGAGGTTGACGTCGCCATAAGTGCGCTGCGTGTCCCACCGTAGGTCCCACACCGCGCGCACGTTCTGGATGCTTTGTGACATCGCGATGCGCTCCAGCCCGTAGGTCAGTTCGAGCGAGACCGGGTTGAGCGTGAAACCACCAGCCTGCTGGAAGTAGGTGTACTGCGTGATCTCCAGACCATCCAGCCACACTTCCCATCCCAGTCCCCACGCGCCGAGCGCGGGTGATTCCCAGTTGTCCTCCACGAAGCGAATGTCGTGATGCGCCGGGTTAATGCCGATGGCCTTGAGGCTTTCGAGATAGAGCGCCTGTGGTTCGGCGGGCGCAGGCTTCAGGATCACCTGAAACTGCGTGTGCGTGTACATGCGGTTCGGATTCTCGCCGAAGCGCCCGTCGTCGGGGCGCACCGATGGCTCGACGTACGCCACGTTCCACGGCTCAGGGCCAAGCACGCGCAGATAGGTGGCGGGGTTCATCGTGCCGGCGCCGACGACCTGGTTGTAGGGTTGCCAGATCAGGCAGCCCTGAGCGGCCCAGAACGTTTGTAGTTTAAAAATGAGGTCTTGAAAGGTCAACATGACTTTTTGAATCGCGATCCCGGTTTTTAAGATTTCAGGTTTACGAGAGCATCACTGTTTCGGCCACCAGTATATTACAAGCTCGCTCCGTCAGACTGATTGCGTCCTGACTTTATGTGCAAGACGGAGTTATTTCCTTTACAATGGCGACGCCATGAAGCAACCCAAGATACCCGATCACAAGTTTGTGACCAGACCCAATCGCATAACAGAGGTGAGTGACTGATGTTGGCCGTATTCAAGCGCGCCCGGAGCGAGTACCCGCGCCAGTTCTGGCTGATGTTCTGGGGCATGATGATCAGCAGCATCGGCGGCAGCATGATCTGGCCGTTTCTGATGGTGTACGTCAGCGGCAAACTCAAGCTCGACATGACGACGACCGCCAGCCTGATGACGCTTAGCGCGGTATCGGGTCTGATCGCGTCCTTCATTGCCGGCCCGATCGTCGATCGGCTGGGGCGCAAGTGGGTTATGGTGGTCAGCCTGGTGTTGAACGCGGTCAGCTATATATTCATGAGTGACGCGAACACGTTGGCCCAGTTTGCCGTCCTCATGACGTTGAACGGCGTCTTCAACCCGCTGTATCGCATCGGTGTGGACGCGATGATTGCCGACTTGATCCCATCGGAAAAGCGCGCCGACGCC
>CAIXPS010000539.1 GCA_903921365.1 uncultured bacterium
CTGTCGTGAAATCCGGCACTACCCTTTCAATTGAGTAACCGTTCAGTTGGGTGCCTGTTTTACCACTGAAAGCGATAAAAACGCCGAGGAATCGACGAAAAAGATGCACATAACTGTAAAAAGACCGGGAAACTACACTTTTTTCGTACAATCCGCTGCGTATGCAGTGTAAAAA
The DNA here is from genome assembly GCA_903921365.1 of uncultured bacterium. GTDB lineage: Bacteria > Chloroflexota > Anaerolineae > J036 > Brachytrichaceae > CAIXPS01. Next base: position 176 of record CAIXPS010000539.1, read on the forward strand.
GTCGACCAACTGAACAGTTACCTGCGTCTTTCGCACAAACGAGGCCGGGGGCGCGGCCCTCCCCGACCGCGCCCCACCCACACAACTGAACCCAAATCTCAGTTGCCCCCCACCATGGGAAGAAACACGCGCCGCGGCTGCGGCGGCAGGTTCACTACCACTGACTGTGCCTGCGACCAGTAACCCTGGCTATCCTGTGCCCTGAACGTGATGGTGTGTGTCCCACGCGCCAGTTGCGTCAGCGGTACGGTCGCGCTGATCTCCGTCGAGAGTAGACCGTCCAAATCAGAGCGCCACTCGTAAGCCACGATAGTGCGACCACTCTGCGGACTCACCGAGGCGTTGCCCGTCAGCCCGAGCGGTTCCGTGCTCGACGGATCGTAGCTGGCCGAAGTGCCCGCCATCTCGATCTCAGCCAGAGGGATTGTGTCTGTCAGTTCTGCGTTTGGCGACAATCCCGGATCACTCGCCGCCAGCGGTGCGTTCTCCTGACCGTAGACGCCTTCACCTGCCAGCTGGGGCTCTTTGCCGCCATCGGCGGGAGGAAGCGGCACTACACGCGCTACGCTGTCTGGCAACTTGCCTTCAGGATCTGGCGGTACGGTTGGCGCCATTACACCGTTCGTGTTATACACACCGAGCTCCCAGAACGAGAACCCGTAACCCGTCCCGCGCGCGCTGCCCCAGAACAACACGTAACGGGCATTGACCGTGGAGAAGTTGATCGTATCCACGCCGCCATCACCGTTGTTGGTCCAGAACACATTCGTCCAACACGAGTTGCACATTGTGGATGACTGGTAGTAGATGCCGTAACTGCGCCCATATGCCGCCTCCCAGTTGATCACCACCTGATTGAACTGACGATCAGAACCCAGGTCCACATACCACCACTGGTCGTTTGCAAATTGAGATGACCAGCGCGTGCCCAGGTTGCCGTCCGTCGCGCGCCACGGTTCCACACCGTTGAACTCCACGGAGGATGCCGTTGCTGCGCGACCCTGCGCCATATTCTGCGCTGTCACCGCTGCGACGGATAACTGGTATGCGCCGCCAGAATTACCGTTGTAGCTGTGCGCCACGATGCGATACGTGCCGTTCTGCGACGCCTGGTGCACCAGCCACGAGTTCATGTCGCCGCCGCCATCGTCATTGAAGGCTACCAACGCGCCGTTTGGTCCGTATAGATCGATGTATGAATCCAGGCCGCCAGACGAGCGGTTCATGCGAATGCTCAAGGTGCGACCTGAGGTCACGGACACGTAGTAGGTGTCGGTATCATTATTGGGACTGATCGTGCCGCCTAGCGACTGCCCGAACGCGATCCAGCGACCATCATCTGAATCGATGCCGCCACTACCACCACCACTACTGGAGCTGACCAATGTCAGTTGCAGCGTGTACGCACCGGTAGAGGATCCGTAAGCCTTGGCCCGTATGCGGTACACACCCGTGGATGGCAACGCCGCCTGCAAACGAGAGTTGTAACTGCCGCCACTGTCATCATCCGAACCGAGTAACCCGCCATCCGGACGATACAGTTCCACAAAACTGTCCAGATTGCTGTTGTTCTTACTTTGCTGAATAAGAACAGTTTGCCCGGCCGAGCCGTTGAACGTGAAGTCGTCAGTGTCGCCGGCCGGATTGATCTGGCCCTGGCGCGACTCACTGTAGTTCATGCCTCCGCCATCTGTGTCTTGCGCCGCCTCGATATTATTATAGCGATAAGGCGTGAAAGTGCCATAACCGGACCAATAGGGATAGGGTATTCGGTGATACTCCGCCCGACTGGGATGCATTTCATAGGTCCAGTAATACGTGTGTTCAGCGTTGTCCCAGTGATCGAAAATAAGCGTATGGCTGCCAGGGTTCAACAATATGTCGCCAGGCTGCAAATCGTCCCTATTACTAATCTGCTGACTCACCTGCGCGAGGGTAGAAGTGACGCGGTTATCTGGTTGGCCATTGCTACGTCGTAGATTCCATGCAAAGCTGACGTAACCTGAGCAGTCGGTGCGCCATCCGGTGCCGTAATTACCAGTCGCACTCGCGTTCTGAGATGGGTTATCTTCCGAAACCCAGCGACTCTGACTGTAAGGCACACTGGCATCAGTCCACCGTTGAGCGCGTGCAATGATCTGCGCGCGCGTGATTGCATTGACCGGTTGTGCCATGTCCATCGTGATATATGGGATGGCAATTGACAGTACTATCAGCCATACTAACACCTTCACGAAACGATGCCGGGGGGCCATGGGGTACTTTCCACGAGTACCATTGGATTGATCAAGATTACCTGACATGAATTACCTCCTGAGAATGATCTGCACTAGCTAACGCGGCACGCTGGCATTTTGGGGAACCAGGCTGGGTGATTCAGCCAGAGTCGGTGCAATTAGCGCGCGATGTAAGGGAAAAAAGCCTGAGGACGCCGTGGCACAAGCGCAATCGGGGCAGGTTCGTATATGTCACCGAACGGCAGCGGGCCGATACTGAATAATCGTTGCAAGAATTCGTCCCAACCAGCCGCTTCGTTCATCAGGATTTCACCATGACTCAGGTACAAGGTGTACTCGGCCTTTCCAGTGGCTGTATAGGGGAAGTAGATCGATAGACCACTCGCGCGGGTCAGAATATAGGTATGTGGCCCCCCATAATCGAAGTCGCCACTCACCTGTGCGTTGAACACAATCGCCGATGCGCCCGGATCTGTGAGGACGCCGACCAGCACCGCGGCAGCAGCACGCACATTGGCTGTCGGAACGAACACGCTGATCTGGCGGGTGAAATCGAGTAGATCGGCGTAATCATCACTATGGTCTATGGAAAGACTACCGTTGGAGTCAAAGAGTTGGGAAGCATCACGAGCGTCCAGAATTGCCTCACGGTTTACGGCCAGTGTGACGCTGATTGCCGCGGCCAGATTATTAACGGCCACAACAATTGGGGGCAGCCGGGCAGTATCTACGACAGAGATAGTGAGTGGATATACGGTGGGCTCAGTGAGTAAATCCCGGTAGCGCTGCGCGACCATCACGGCCGTAGCGCGTGGGTCGGACGTAAACCGCGGCAGATAATCGGCATAACCGAAGAGGGACCAGCCCACATTTTGCGAGAAGACTAGATAGCGGACGTAATCGCGCACCTGCCACGCGTTTTCAAGCATGGCCATCAGGCAACCGTCGTAGTGCAGCACGTCAATGGGACGCGCGCCGTCCAAGGTGGCGTCGGCAATCGCCCGGCGCATCTCGGATGGCGTGATGCGATCCACGATACGCCGACCGCCGACGATAGAGGCGGATGTCTCGTCAAAGCTGATGCCTGAAACACCCAACCCGTGGTCGGCGATGGCGACGTAATAGTGGCGCGCCGGGAACGCATCCATGCCCCACATCAGAAAATCACGCAGTACGTTGCCGTCGCCCATATTCAACTCGCCTTTGTACCAGCGGTTGATGCCTTCCTGATAACGCCCGCCCTGCTGAACGAGATATTGAATGGTGTCGCCGTCATTTGCGTTATTGCCGTCATAGAGCAACAGCACATGAGTGTTGGCCAGCGGAGTCATGGTCTCTAGCTCACGACGCGCGCGCGCCGCATATGGCGCAAGGTTGTTGTCGCCATTCAGGTAAATCAGCGCCGTCCATTCGGCCATTGCAAGCGAAGATGCCGTTACTCGCACACGATAAGCGGTATCTCCGACCACCATCCCGGTGCGGTGAAACATCTGCACCCACACCGTCTCATCCTGTACCGGAATATAGACATAGGATCGATCGCCAAAAACGACGGGCGCCGGACACTCGTTGTAAAGGTATGCCTTGGCGTCTGCATGCGCACCGTCGTTAAAGATTGCAATCGTATAGGTGATGCCGGCGCGTGCGTGAAAATACACGACATCCGAGTCAGCGGCAGTGTGAAAGTTATGGGACTGTGCAGCGCCATTCACCTCGATTGGCCTGGCATCCGCACAGGTATCATCAACCTCAAAGTCGTCCGGTGGAGAAACGGCGTTGTTGCCGACTGTGAGTGTAACTACCTGAGTGTTGTTCTGTTCGTGCTCCTCAGCAACCCGATCGGTTGGGTCCACCCAAGCATAAATGGTGTGCGTGCCCGTAATAAAGGTCATACCCATCTGAGACCATTGAAAAGTACCGCTGATCGCCAATGATGGGATGAACGTATCGTCGTAACGCGGTGTGGTTGTCAACGGGAAGGTGACGGACGGGTCCACCCACAAGTACAAGTACACGCCGCGCGTGAGAACTGCTGAGCCAGTGTTGCGCACTGTCACAGTCAGCGAAAATGGCTGGTTTGGCAGCGGTGATGCGGGCGATAACTGGATCGATTCCAGCAACAGATCCGGTAGTGGTGGTGATGCATCGGCTACCGCGACGCGGGGCCACGCGATGGTGATCGCGCCTAATATCAGGCATATCCACCCGAGCCCAGTGAAGCACCAGGGATGTGTATTCTTCATGACAGCGATACTCATGACAAAGCAAACGCGTGTCATGCATGATTTAGGGATTTACTCGACGATATCGGGCGTTTTAAACCATTCCGGCTACATGTGTCGTCACATTCGACATGCCCAAGGCCGCGTCGTTATGACAACATTCCCGGCAGAGTCAAAAGAGCCCAGCAAGTTTGGGTCTAAAGGCGGCGGTGAACCACCTTTAGACGTAGTGATTTGAAGCTGGCACGGCCGTACCTGGTGCGTTTGATCATCTTGAGTCGATTCACATGGCCTCCGGTTTGCCCGTTGCTCCAGCCTGTTTTAAGAGCAGCATCAACCAAAACGGGCGCTACCATATTCTGGTAGTGCCCGTTTCTTTTTTCCAAAGATGCGTCTCGCCTATTATTCCGGCTGTGCGCCTTCAGTTAGCCCGGACGCTTACAGCATTACACGAACTGTGGAGAGTAAGTTTATTTGTGGCGACTGAATGGTACAGCTGCGTTCTTACTCATGTGACATCATGGTCTCTTAATCACAGGCAGATAGGCAAGCCATTGATTCCCCATTACTGCAAACCGCGTGAAGTGGCTGATGATTACCGTTATTGTATGGGTCGCTCGATTGACAGTCGATGGAATGCGCACCCAGGTTTGTGCCAAAACGTCCCAGTAGCACAAGCTGAGTGACGCTTCATCTAATCCGTTAGCCTGCTGGGCAGAATAATTAATCGTCAGCGTGATCGGGCGCTGGAATTGCGTGATTCGGTTCCCTGCAGAGTCATAGGCTTCCAGGATGATCACGTCACCAATAAGGTGTTGTAAACCTGTGACGACTAGATCCGTCGTGATCTGGTACGTGATCGTGAGTGCCGTGCTATAGGTTCCTGGGCTGAACATAACCGTGGCTGTAAAGCCGGCGCTGATGGTCAGGACATTACCAGCCGACGGTGAGACAACGATACTTCCGGTCACTGGCTTGTAAACTGTGATCACTGTCAACGCCGTAACCATGCCTGGGCCAGCGGCATTGCTCACGAACAACGTCGCAGTGTATGTGCCGGCAGAGTTGTAACTATGTGATGGCGTCGTCAGCGTGCTGGTGACGCCGTCACCATAATCCCAGTAGTAGGCAAGTGACGGATCACCCTGGGGCACAGTCGTGTTGACAAACTGGACCAGTAAGGGAGCCGTACCCGTCACCGGACTGGCAATGAACCCGGGAACTGGGCGGCCATAGACTGTGATTGTTGTTGTCGCGCTATGACTGCCTGCCAGGTTTGTGCCTGTCAACGTCACGGCAAAGACGCCCTTCACTGCATAGGTATGCGACACGACCGTTTGCGATCCACTGATGATCGACCCGTCGCCGAAGTCCCACAGGTATTGGACTGCCGGGTCGCCTGTGCCCAACGTGGATGTGTTCGTAAAGACAGTCGGGATACCAATCCAGCCGATGGCATTGACTGCGAAACCGGTCGCCGGAACGGTAAAGACAGTGAGGTGCGACCAGATAACAACGGCCGAAATCCCATTAGTGCCTGTAATAGTGACCGTATAGTAGCCAGCAACTGCATAGATATGCGTCACCACACTGCCAGAGAGGTGCGCCCCATCACCAAGGTCCCAGGTAAACGCGATGTTCGTCGCATCACCGGTTGCTGTCATGATAGTTGCCCGCCCCAGAACAGTCGGGCCAGTGTTAGTGACCGTGATAGCAGTAAGTAGTTTGTCCTGCACCGTGATCGGAATCGTGACGATCTGACCGGCCAACCCGTAAGCGTCTGTGACCTGAAGTGTTAACGTGATTTGCCCGGGTTGCGGCGGGGCCGTAAAGCCAGTGACAGACTGCGTCAGGCTCTGGAGAAGCACGGGCGATCCACCTGTCTGGCTCCAGTAATAGGTCAACGGATAATGGTTGTCAGGATCAAAAGAGGATGAACCATCCATCCTGACGGCGGATCCCACAAATACGGTCTGACTCACAACAACTCTCGCGATCGGGGCAAGGTTGGTGACAGTTACTGTTACAGTCGCATTAACAGTGCCCGCCTCATTGGTCGCGCTGAGCGACACCGTGTAGATAGCGGCCTGGCTGTAGAGATGCAATTGGTATGGGCCTGTCGCTGCTGAGCCATCTCCGAATGCCCATGAGTATGTCACGTTGGCGCCAGTAGCCGTCGCCGTGAACCATGTGACCTGACCGAGTGTTGTTGGATCCGTATCCGTGATCTGAAGATGCGCAATCGGTGCTTCATGGACTGCGACACTCACCATCACAGGAATTCCGGCCAGTCCATAACTGTCCGTCACTTGCAGGGTGACTGTTAGCGCGCCCGCAACAGCTGGTGCGACAAAGGATGCCACCGCCGTATCAAAGCCCTGTAATAGTACGATCTGGCCTCCGGTCTGTTGCCAATGATAGGTCAGCGGCGTGTGCCCATCCGGATCAAACGACGCTGAAGCATCAAGTGTCACCGTTGCACCCACCGTTGCAGAAAGGACGACTGATGTGACCGCCACCGGTGTCCGATTCGTAACATCCACAGTGACCGCAGCGACCGCGAATCCAGCCGCATTGGTGGCCGACACAACCACGTGGTAGCTACCAGCATAAGCATATACGTGTGTAATTACTGACGTGGCAGCAACGACCTTTCCATCTCCAAAGTCCCAGACATACGTCAGGGTCGAATCGGGAGATGGCTGGGTGGTTGCAGTAGCGGTATACGTGGTGATATGCCCAAGTATGGTTGGACTGTCCGTCGTCAGTGTGACCGTCGGCGTGCCATAAATGACAACAGTGCGTGTAACCGCACTTTGACCCGCTGCGTTCGTGGCAGTGAATGCCACTGTATATATCCCCGCAGCAATGTAAGTATGTCCCAGATTACTCGCGGTTGACATGCTGCCATCGCCGAAGTCCCAGTGGTAGCTCACCGTCGGATCACTCACCGGCACTGTCGTCACATTCGTTGTGAATACCGTGGTCTGCCCCAGCCAGTTCGGACTACTTGTGCTCAGGCTGACGCTCGGTGCACTGTACACGATCACGTTGCGCATCGCTATATCTCGCCCGGCTGCGTTCGTCGCGGTGTACACCACGGTATATGTGCCAGATGTTAGGTACGTGTGCCCTGGATTGTTCGCAGTTGACATGCTGCCATCGCCAAAGTCCCAACGATAGCTGATCGTCGGATCGTCCGCCGGCATAGTCGTCACACTCGTCGTGAACACCGTCGCCTGCCCCAACCAGTTCGGGCTGGATGTGCTCAGGGTCACACTCGGTGCGCTGTACACGATTACTGTTCGGGTGACTGTGTTCTGACCGGCTGCGTTCGTAGCTGTGAATGCCACTGTATATGTCCCGGCGCTGATGTACGTGTGTCCTGGATTACTCGCGGTTGAGGTTATTCCGTCACCAAAGTCCCAGTGATAGCTGATCGTCGGGTCGCCCGCTGGCACCGTCGTTACACTCGTTGTGAATACTGTCGCCTGCCCAAGCCAGTTCGGGCCATTGGTGCTCAGGCTCACACTCGGTGCGCTGTACACGATCACACTGCGCGTCGCCACACCCCACCCGGCTGCGTTCGTTGCGGTATACACCACGGTATACGTACCTGCCGTCAGGTACGTGTGTCCGGGGTTACTGGCGGTGGAACTACTACCATCCCCGAAGTCCCAGCGATAGCTGATCGTCGGATCGCCCGCCGGCACGGTCGCCACACTCGTCGTGAGGACCGTCCCCTGTCCCAGCCAGTTCGGGCTGCTGGCCGTCAATGTCACCGTCGGAGCGCCGTACACGATCACCGTGCGGGTTGCTACATCACGCCCTGCCGCGTTTGTCGCCGTGTAGACCGCTGTATACGTGCCTGCCGTGAGATACGTGTGGCCTGGATTACTCGCGGTTGACGTGCTGCCATCGCCAAAGTCCCAGCGATAGGTAACTGTCGGGTCGCCCGCTGGCACTGTCGTTGCTATCGACGTGAACACCGTCCCCTGTCCCAGCCAGTTCGGGCTGCTGGTCGTCAGAGTCACCGTCGGCCCGCTGTACACGATTACCGTGCGGGTAGCTAGATCACGCCCTGCGGCATTCGTCGCCGTATAGACCACGGTATACGTGCCTGCCGTGAGATAGGTGTGCCCTGGACTACTTGCAGTCGAAGTGCTGCCATCGCCGAAATCCCAGCGATAAGTGACCGTCGGATCGCCCACTGGCACCGTCGTTGCCGTCGGTGTGAACACTGTCCCCTGTCCAAGCCAGTTCGGACTGCTCGTGCTCAGGCTGACGCTCGGCGCACTGTAAACAATCACCGTTCGCGTTACTGCATCTCGCCCTGCCACGTTTGTCGCCGTGTAGACCACGGTATACGTGCCTGCCGTGAGATATGTGTGTCCTGGATTACTTGCAGTCGATGTGTTGCCATCCCCAAAGTCCCAGCGATAGGTGACCGTCGGGTCGCCTGCTGGCACCGTCGTTGCACTCGGCGTGAACACTGTCCCCTGTCCTAGCCAGTTCGGGCTGCTGGTCGTCAGCGTCACCGTCGGCGCACTGTACACGATCACCGTTCGGGTTGCTACATCACGCCCTGCGGCATTCGTAGCGGTATACACCACGGTATATGTGCCTGCCGTGAGATAGGTGTGACCTGGATTACTTGCAGTCGAAGTGCTACCATCCCCAAAGTCCCAGCGATACGTAACCGTCAGATCACCCGCTGGCACTGTCATTACACTCTGCGTGAATACAGTCGCCTGCCCTAACCAATTCGGGCTGGACGTGCTCAGGATCACACTCGGTGCGCTGTACACGATCACACTGCGCGTCGCTGTGTTCTGTCCGGCTGCATTCGTGGCGGAATACACCACAGTGTAGGCGCCTGCCGTGAGATATGTGTGTCCTGGATTACTCGCAGTCGAAGTGTTACCATCGCCGAAGTCCCACCGATAACTGATCGTTGGATCACCCAATGGTATTGTCGTCACACTCGGCGTGAAGACCGTCCCCTGCCCAAGCCAGTTTGGACTGCTCGTGCTCAAACTCACACTCGGCGCGCTATAAACAATCACACTGCGCGTCGCTATATCCCGCCCCGCAGCATTCGTGGCGGTATACACCACGGTATACGTACCTGCCGTCAGGTACGTGTGTCCGGGGTTACTGGCGGTGGAACTATTACCATCGCCAAAGTCCCAGCGATTCGTAACCGTCGGATCGCCCGCCGGTATTGTCGTTACACTCGCAGTAAATACTGTTGCCTGCCCAAGCCAGTTCGGACTGCTCGTGCTCAGGATCACACTCGGCGCACTGTACACGATGACGGTGCGTGTTGCTATATCTCGCCCCGCAGCATTCGTGGCAGTGAATGCAACTGTATATGTCCCGGCGACGATGTAGGTGTGTCCTGGATTGTTCGCAGTTGACGTGCTGCCGTCGCCAAAGTCCCAGCGGTAACTCAAGGTTGGATCGCCCGCTGGCACTGTCGTTGCTGTCGGCGTGAACACCGTCCCTTGCCCAAGCCAGTTCGGACTGCTCGTGCTCAGGCTGACGCTCGGCGCACTGTACACGATTACCGTGCGCGTTGCCACATCACGCCCCGCCACGTTTGTCGCCGTGTAAACCACGGTATACGTGCCTGCAGCGCTATACGTGTGGCCCGGATTACTTGCAGTTGATGTGACGCCATCCCCAAAGTCCCAGCGATAGCTGATCGTCGGATCACCCGCCGGTACCGTTGTCACACTCGTTGTGAATACCGTTGCCTGTCCCAGCCAGTTCGGGCTGCTCGTGCTCAGGCTCACACTTGGTGCACTGTAAACGATCACACTGCGCGTCGCCACATCTCGCCCTGCTGCGTTCGTGGCGGTATACACCACGGTATACGTGCCTGCCGTGAGATACGTGTGTCCTAGATTGCTGGCGGTGAAAGTGCTCCCGTCACCAAAATCCCAGCGGTAGCTGATCGTCGGATCACCCGCTGGTACCGTCGTCACACTTGTCGTGAATACCATCGCCTGTCCCAGCCAGTTCGGACTACTCGTGCTCAGGCTCACACTTGGTGCGCTGTACACGATCACTATTCGGGTCGCAACGTTCTGACCAGCCGCATTCGTGGCGGTATACACCACGGTATATGTGCCTGCCGTGAGATACGTGTGCCCCGGATTACTCACGGTTGACGTGCTGCCATCACTGAAGTCCCAGCGATACGTAACCGTCGGATCACCCGCTGGCACTGTCGCCACACTCGGAGTGAAGATTGTCCCCTGCCCCAGCCAATTTGGACTGCTCGTGCTCAAACTCACACTCGGTGCGCTGTACACGATCACTGTTCGTGTGGCTGTGTTCTGACCAGCTGCGTTGGTGGCTGTGATTGTCACCGTATACGTCCCGGCGGCATTGTATGTATGTCCCGGATTACTCGCGGTTGATGTGTTGCCATCGCCGAAATCCCACCGGTAAGTGATCGTTGGATCACCCGCTGGCACTGTCGTTACACTCTGCGTGAATACAGTCGCCTGCCCCAGCCAATTCGGACTGGACGTGCTCAAACTCACACTCGGCGCACTGTACATAATCACTGTTCGTGTGGCTGTGTTCTGACCAGCTGCGTTTGTGGCAGTGAAAACCACTGTATATGTCCCGGCGATGCTGTATGTGTGTCCAGGGTTACTCGTAGTCGCTGTGCCGCCGTCACCAAAGTCCCAACGGTAACTCAACGTCGGATCTCCCGCCGGTATTGTCGTCGCACTCGTCGTGAACACCGTCCCCTGCCCAAGCCAGTTCGGACTACTCGTGCCCAGGCTCACGGCAGGCGCACTATAAACAATAACAGTTCGGGTGGTAGTGTTCTGTCCTGCTGCATTGGTAGCTGTGAATGCCACGGTATATGTACCGGCCGCACCATAGGTATGTCCCGGATTACTCGCGGTTGAGGTTATGCCATCGCCAAAGTCCCAGCGGTACGTAACCGTCGGATCGCCTGCCGGCACTGTCGTCACGCTCGTTGTGAATACCGTTGCCTGCCCAAGCCAGTTTGGAGTGCTCGTACTCAGGCTCACAGCAGGTGCGCTGTACACAATCACAGTGCGTGTTATCGCATTCTGGCCGGCTCCGTTCGCCGCAGAAAACACCATGGCGTAGGCGCCGGCAGATCCGTATGTATGCCCAGGGTTGCCAGCGGTTGATGTTATGCCATCTCCAAAGTTCCAGCGGTAGATGATTGTGGGATCACCGGAAGGCACAGTAGTCGCACTGCTTGTGATTAACGTCGCTTGTCCCAGCCAATTCGGGCTGCTTGCAGTCATGCTCACACTCGGTGCACTGTAGACAAGCAGTGTTTGGGCCGCTGTGCTCTGTCCCGCTGCGTTTGTTGCCGTGAACGCGACTGTATACGTCCCAGCCGCAGTGTAGATATGCCCCGGATTACCGGCGGTTGATGTGCCGCCATCACCAAAGTCCCAGCGATACGTGATTGTCGGGTCGCCTGCCGGCACCGTCGTCGCACTCGGTGTGAACACAGTCCCTTGCCCCAGCCAGTTCGGACTACTCACCGAAAGCGCCACTGTCGGCGCACTGTACACGATTACTGTTCGCGTGGCTGCATTTTGTCCGGCAGCATTCGTGGCAGTAAACACAACCGTATAGTTCCCGGCTGCACCGTAGGTGTGCCCCGGATTACTCGCGGTTGACGTGCTGCCGTCACCGAAGTCCCAGCGGTAGCTGATCGTCGGATCGCCCGCTGGCACCGTCGTCACACTCGGCGTGAATACTGTGGCCTGCCCCAGCCAGTTTGGACTGCTGCTCAACAGCGTAACACTCGGCGCGCTGTAAACAATGACAGTTCGGGTTGCTGAGTTTTGTCCCGCTGCATTCGTCGCGGTATAGACCACTGAATAGGTCCCGGCGGCGTTATACGTATGTCCCGGATTGCTCGCGGTGGAAGTGCCGCCATCGCCGAAGTTCCAGCGATACGTGACCGTCGGATCGCCTGCTGGAATCGTCGTTACACTCGTGGTGAAAATCGTACCCTGCCCCAGCCAGTTCGGGCTATTGGTGCTCAGACTTACACTCGGTGCGTTGTACACGATCACTGTTCGCGTTGCCACGTCTCGCCCAGCCGCGTTCGTCGCGGTATACACCACGGTATACGTGCCTGCCGTGAGATACGTATGTCCCGGATTACTGGCGGTTGACGTGCCGCTATCGCCGAAGTCCCAGCGATACGTGATCGTTGGGTCGCTTGCCGGCGCCGTTGTCACATTCGTCGTAAAGACTGTCCCTTGCCCAAGCCAGTTCGGGCTGCTGGTAGATAGTGTGATCGTCGGCGCACTGTACACAATCACAGCGCGACTTGCCGTGTTTTGCCCGGCTGCGTTCGTGGCAGTGACTGTAGTTGTGTACAAACCTGAACTGGCATATCGATGCGTCTGCGTCATCCCTGTTCCACCGGATCCATCGCCATAATCCCAGAGATAGGTAATGCTGGGATCGCCTGCGGGAACAGTCACCGCACTGGCTGTGTACAGTGTGGTCTGTCCAAGCCAGTATGGACTATCAGTAGTCAGCGTCACGGTTGGCTGGCTATACACAACGACTGTCGGACTAACAACCGCTCTGCCAGCCACATTTGTGGCGGTCACGGTTGTGGTGTACAACCCGGGATTGAGATATTGATGCGTCTGGGTTAAGCCGGAACTGGTGCTGCCATCGCCAAAGCTCCAACTGTATAGTATGGTGGGATCGCCGGGCGGCACAGTGCTTACGCTAGTCGAATATGCCGTAGTCTGTCCAAGCCAGTACGGCCCGTTCGCCATAACCGTCATGGTCGGTGCGCTATAGACAGTGACAAACTGATTCGCGCTTGCGCTGCCTGCCGGGTTCGTCGCAGTCAGGACTGTCCGGAACAGACCGGCTGTCGCATAGCGATGCGTGTTTGTCAAACCTGTTGCAGTTGCGCCATCGCCAAAAGTCCATTGGAATGTGATCGAGGGATCAAGTGACGGCGTTGTGGAATAAGTCGTTGTATAGCCCGTCGCCTGACCAAGCCAGACCGGGCTCCCCGCTATCAACGTCACACTGGGTGTGCTGTAGACGGTGATCACCCCGGAAACGGCGTTGAAACTGGCGGCATTCGTCGCCGTCACCACCACGGTATAGATGCCGGAGTTGAGGTATTGGTGCGTCCGGGTGATCCCGGCGCCTGTCGTGCCGTCGCCATAATCCCACGTATAGATGATTGTCGGATCACCTGCAGGCACAGTGCCGGCGCTCGCGGTGTAAGTGTTTGTCTGACTCACCCAACCCGGGCTGACCAGAGCCAGCGTTACAGTTGGGGCGCTATAGACGGTAATGATGCGGCTGGACGCACTGTTCCCAGCCGCATTGGTGGCTGTCACAATGGCCGTGTACTGCCCTGAATTGGTATAGGTATGCGTAGGCGACAGTCCTGCGCCAGAAGTGCCATCTCCATATAACCAGGCTAACGAAATGGTTGGATCGCCGGCAGGTTGTGTGCTGACTGATGCTGAATAGACAACGGGTTGTCCCCGCCATCCCTGCACCGACGTTGTCTGCGTCACACTCGGCGCACTGTAGACCTTCACCGTCTGCGTGACGACCTTGCTGCCGGCCAAGTTGGTCGCGGTAACGGCCACTGCGTACTGACCCGCTGCCGCGTATTGGTGTGTTGTGGTCAGCCCTTGACCGAATGTGCCGTCTCCGTAGTTCCAGGTTGCACCAATAGAGGTGTCCCCCAACGGCGCCGAGCTCACACTGGCCGTCAACGCAGTCGTCTGACCCAGCCACACCGGACTGTTGTTTGTCTGCGTCACATTCGGAATGCCGTAGATCACGATCGGCTGCGTGGCCGTAATACTGCCAGCAAGGTTGGATGCCGTAATGATAGCCGTGTACAGACCCGCAGCAGCATACTGATGTGTCTGAGTCACCCCGACGCCAGTCGCGCCGTCACCGAAGTTGAAAAGAGTGGTAATCGACGTGTCGCCAGGCGGCGTTGTGCTGACTGTGACCGTATATGCCGTGAACTGACCCAACCAGCCCGGACTTGTCGCCGTAAGTAGGACCACCGGCCTGCTATACACCGTCAATATCTGAGAGACCGCATTACTCCCTGCCGCGTTCGTGGCGGTGACCACAATGGTATAGACGCCTGCCGAGGCAAAACTGTGCTGCGGGTTCGTTATGCTGGAGCTAGCGCCGTCACCAAATGACCACCGATACAGAATGGTCGGATCGCCTGTCGGAAGGGTCGACGCGGTTGCGCCAAAGGCGGTGCTAACACCGGTCCACGCGGCTGGATTCGCTGTCATGGTGATCTGCGGAGTGCCATACACCGTGAGTGTCTTCGCAACCGTGCTGTTGCCGGCCGCGTTCGTTGCCGTCAACACGGCCGTATAGATGCCTGAAGTGGCATAACCATGCGCTGGCGTTGCAGCAGTGCTGGTAAAGCTATCACCGAATGACCATAAGTAAACGATAGTGGGGTCAGAAACGGGGGCGACCGCTGTCGTGTTGGTAAAGGCGGTTGTGACATGCGCCCAGGATGGATTGGCAAGCGTAAACGATGCTGCCGGTGGGCCGTAAACAAGCGCAGTGGCGCCGGCACTGGTCGTCCCAACGCTGTTGGTTGCCGTCACTGTCGCGGAGTACAGCCCTGGCGACACAAAAACGTGCGTGACGGTCGCTCCGGGCCCAGATGCCCCATCCCCAAGGGACCACATATATAACACATTGGTTCCGGTGTTCAGTGACGCCGTGAGTAGCGTGGTTTGACCAAGCCATGCGACAGATGTGCGGACGCTCAGGCCTGTGACCGGCACGTCGTTGATGTATACCGTCGTAGTCGCCATGACGTTGCCCCGGCCATTGGTTGCGGTAACCACAGCAGTGTAGGCGCCCGGGGACACATATTGGTGATTCACAGTCGATCCACTGGCGGCCTGCCCATCCCCAAAAGCCCACGTGAAGCTGACATTCGTGCCTGAGTTCACGGTGGCAGAGAGTGTTGTTGTGCCAGTCAACAGCGTCGGGCTGTTGTTCTGCGCGCTCAAACCCGTAATCGGGATATCCACGATCTGCACAGGCGCCAGAGCTGTCTGTGTTGTGACGCTGTTGGCCGCAGTAACGACCGCGGTATATGTGCCCACCACCGCATAGAGGTGACTCACTGTGCTGCCTGAACTGGTATGACCATCACCAAAATTCCACGAATAGCTGACATTCGTCCCAGACGCAATTGATGTGGTGAAGGCTGCCAGGGAACCCAACTGTGCGCCGGCGCCGCCTGCCAGTAGCCCGGTAATCGCGACATCCTGTGCCGTGACCTGCATCGTCGAGGTCACCGCGCCAAGGGTGTTGAAGGCTGTCAACGTGATCGTGTACACGCCGGGGGATGCCCAGACAAACGGGTTGGCGTCCGTGATGCCGGTGACGGTATGCGTAACCGGCGCAACGCCCTGGATCTGCCACACGAAGGTGATTGGCTCTGTAAGAAACTGTGGGCTGACCGTGGCGGTGTAACCAGTCGGCTGACTGGCATATGCATGATTCGCGCCAACAATACTAACTGCAGTAGGCGCCAGTGCAGGCCACACAGTAAAGATGACATCCTGGCTGACCGAATTGCTCAAGACATCAGCGGCGATTACCGTTACAGTGTGAATGCCATATGCAAGGATGCCGGGCGATTGAGCATACAATTCGTTGGTTATAGTCAGATACGTGAAATCTACGATTTGACCATCTAGCGTTACCTGAGTGCTCGCAGGATTGACCCCAAGTCCATTATCGGTAACGAGCACATGAATAGGGGGTTGTGTATTACTGATCACATCGCCTGTCTGAGGTTGCAGGAATGTGATCTGTGGAGGCGTCTGATCAATCGCCAACGCATAGATACCCAGTTGGTTGACAAGCGCCGTAACAGCATGTAGCGTCGGATTGTTTTGTGCCGGAACCGGCTGCCAGTTGTTCAGCAATTCATTCCAGCGGTACATCGCCACTGCTGACGGATCACGACCTGCCAGAGCCGCATCCGTGTAGGTCAGAATAAGCGTCGCTGCAGGCATGATCGTCAGTGTCACCGGGCTGTACTCATAGATACCGCCGACGAAATCGTGGCCGGACTGGTCTGCTGTAAAGAGCGCTAGTGTCATCAGTGCGCTGCCCGTCGATTTGGAGACATGACCATTTCCAGGGTAGGATGATGCCGCCAGAGGTACAGTTCTGCTAGATGCAGACACAATTGACCCCGCTGGCAACCATCCCATCACGCCGATGCCAATAGTTCCAGTTGATTGAACCGCGCCGGATACTGCTGTCATGGTTGTGCCACCGACACTCCCAGCGGTGGATGACGTCACGACAGTGCCCAGACTGAGCGGTGTAAACGGATTGACAAGTGCGGCGTTGGAAGGGAACAGATGGGACACGGTGTTCCATAAGGCAATTAACGAATTGCTGGCATAATCGCTCAACACGGTGTTCGGATGCGTCACATAAGGATCGTAGAAGTAACCTTCGCCAGGATACACACGCCCATCTACCACCGCTCCGCGCTCACGTACGATCTCACGCGCGGTATCCACGCTAACACTCTGGCCGACACTGCCACTTAAACAAGTCGCCAGACAGTTTCCGATCTTTATTTCCGGTGTGGCCAATATATCGGTGCTGGTGGAATCTCGCGCTGTAGTCTCATATGTGTAATAGTGAACCATTGGCATGAGCGCACTCAGATCACCGAGTAAGGCAGATGAATTCAGAAAAATATTGAGCGATGATTGCGGCGTATTCGCACTAATCAACTGGCCGATGACACTGGATGCTTGCTGAGCCGCGGCAGGCGTCAAATCCGCTGCCTGTATGGTCTCCTTGAATGTCACCTGACTGGCCTTGTTTTGCCATGAATATGCGCCCGTGCTTGTGCCAATATAGGAAATCTCCAGGCGTCGCAATGGGTGCGTTCCAGTATAGGCGTAAATCGCTTCAATCTTCACCCCGCTGGTATGATCATTGATCACACCCAGGAGCGCATCACGCATTCCCAATAATTCACCAGACATCCACGAAAACTGAACCTCATCATCGGAATTGATGGCCAACCCAAATTCATGCGCTGCGGGGTAATCTATGTACGAGCCCCCCCGTAGGTGCTGAATCGAATCCTTCACCAAGTTAAAGTTGAAAATGTCGATGCTGGCGACGTCACCTAATCCAATGCCAACGCCGATTTTGACGTTGCCTTCGAGTGAACCAAGCATAGCAATGCCCGCTTCACGCTCGGACACATATGGATTTAAGCTGGCCGCGGCCAGGCCAGCTGCCGCTATGGCCTTGTATCGGGGGTCAACCACAACCGTGTGTGCGTTGGCATCGGCGGACGATGTAAGTAACACGACGCCCTGCACCAATTGTTGAATTGCCGTATACGGATGGTCAAAACTAGATGTTGCGCTCCCGTAGCCACGCAGTGTGAATTTGGGGGTCACAGTCGCAGATCCATCGAACGTTACCACCGCACCTACACCTCCACTCGCACCCACTTCAGCGCCCAGACTACCCTCAAGGGCATAGTCCTGTTTCATCTGCAATTTATCCTCATCCGGGCGAGTAGGATCCGTGCGATCCAGCGTGATTTCCAGACCACCAGAGTTGGAGCCTGCTGCGAAGAATCGCACACCGTAGGCTCCGGCACCGGCTTCAGACTGCGCGCCAGAGCCATAGCCCCAGACCTGCGAATATCTTCGCTTCACGAGCGTGACAGGGAAGGAGGGCTGCCCACCAGTTGAATAGGGTTGTCCGCCCACGGTCACTTGACGGATTTGAGCAATGTAGTATCCTGACCCACCCAGTTTGTCGACAGACAACGTCACCGTCACCAGACCAGTTTGATCAGAGACGGATGAATCACCCGTACTCGCCAGGACAGTAGCATTCGCCAATGGCGCGCCGGTCGCATTGGTCAAACGAAAGTAGCGATAGCCGATGCCGCCTTGCATGACAGTGATCGGCGTTGAGTTATTCAGCGGCCACACCGGGGTAATCACACCGGTGAAAGCAGTTGAGATACACTCGTTGGAGGTAAAGGTTGTTGTTAGCCTGCTGATACGTGGCGTCACCGGTAAGCCGTGCAGATTGCTCTGGCTGTAATCGGAGGTGAACTCGACAAATCGCCCTTCGGCATTAGCAGTTAGCCGCCAGAAGGCGGTAATTTCCTGCCCCGGCAGTAAATCACCCACCGCGAGGTTGAGCGACCCACCTTGTGAAAAACTCATGAGTGTGGCGCTCACAATCTGGAAATCAAGCTGGCGCGATGTAGCCAGGTCGATGATGTGCGGCTGGCTGGTGCTCAGGTTGAGGTTTCGCGCCGGGCCTGCGCCTTGATTGCGAATATGCGCGCTGAAATCGAAGATCGAACACACGTAGGTGGGCGGGGGCATTGCATAATCAATAACCAGGTCTGGCGGAGGATAGACTGTAATATCCTCCGGCATGGTCTGCACGCTGTAGGCAGCGCCAGCCCAGGTATATGACATGGTCGCCTGGACGGAATAATGCCGGCCATTTGTATCGGTAATTCCCAGCCCATTGGGGGTGATGAACCAATCCTGCTGGGCGTACCCGGCGACACCAACCGTTCCGAGCAGTGTCGGCGTACTCGGAGTCAGCACAAACTGGGACGTCACATCGGCGCCACCAGGATCAAATACACGCACATTGACAGACATGACCTCCAACGGCTGACTGCTGGTGTTATCCACACGCAGATGCGCGCCAAACGAGTCCCCATCCATGACGAGCCGTTGATCGATCGCGATGCGCGCAATATCCAGTGGGTGTATCTGTGCTGGTGGTGGTGGCACCCACGGCCAGATATCGATGATGACAGCCCCGCCGCCTTTAGAGGATGAGGATGAGCCTGTGCCGGTGATGATCAAAGTAGGCACGCCGATTTGCGGCCAACTGAAGTGCAGCGATGGGAAGCTCGGAAGATCAAAGCAGCCGATCTTCTCCGCATGAATCACCCCCTGACTGATCCCGGTTTCGGCTTTAGTAGTTACACCTTCGGGCAAGCCCGCCAATCCCCAATAAGTGTGTACACGCACTCCGGAAGCATCCTTGGTGATTTGTATGTTAAGCGTTCCCGTGTAGAAGCCACTGTCACTCAGGGCGCCGATCACGGCTGTGTCAGTGTAGAAGCCATCTGGCAACCAGGCCGGTGGATTGACCGCCAAGTTAACGGGGATCGCAGTAGCGGAATCCCACGCTGCTGCACCTGATTGTGCCATCGATACCGAAACCCATCCCAACGACGCAGGTGGCGTCAGCTGCATCGTGTAGAGGGTGCCTGACGTAAATATTGCAGGCCGGATCACATAATCCTGACTAAAGGCATCGCCAGAGGCGAGCGCAGGCGATGTCAAGCTACTGGGATTGAACGTGAACGTTGAGTAATTGGCAACGAAGCGATCATAGGTAAACGTGGCTAGCGCATATCCGGTGCCCGGTATGCCAGACATAACAGCCTGAACCGGTATCTGCAATGAACGACCGGGAGGGATTACACCCGTCAAAGTTCCTGAGGTAGCATCTACTCCCGCAACCTTTAGTTCAAAATCCGTTAGCGTGACGGTATAGGGAGTTGGATTGTAAAGAGAAATCTGGCTGTTGACAGCTGGTATGCAGGTGCGGAAAGCCCAGTAGGTGGGGGGAATTATCAACTCGGCTTTTTGCGAACCGGCATCGTAGGTCATCGTCAAAGTTAAAAAATAAGTGGTTTGCGCCTGCTGTACCTGCCAGTTATAAATAAACGGATCTGGTTGGAGGACAACACTCACTGTTTGCACGTCGGAACCCGCAAGCACCGTCAGGCTGCCACTGGTCTGCTCAAAACCGGGGATTGTCGCCTGATAGATGTAAATCCCCAGCGGCAGCGCAGGGAATCCGCTGTGACCCCGCTGCACGCTCGCAGCATACTGCTGGCTGTAACTCTGGGCGACGCCAGCGGTTGCAGCGACGGACAACTTGCTCGCGTTGAGTTGCACCGCTCCGTTCGCGATCGTCAGCGTTTTCCCGGCGCTGTCGACAAAGTCAATCGCCACGCTGCGCGTGGTTTGATCGGTTACTTGTACACTCAGCGCCACAGTTGCGACCTGCCCAACGGTCGTGAACACCGTGACATAATCCTGGTAGACGCCGGTGGTTTGCGTCAACACTGGATTGGCGAAGATCGTAAACAGCGTCTGTTCGCCGGGCTGCAGCGTCTGTGTCAGCGGCGTCTCAAGACTCACCCATGGAATACTGGGCGGCGGTGTGATCGCCAGAATGGTCAGCGGAGCGGCGCCTGTGTTCTGCACGGCGACCGGCTGGTTTGCGGTTCCACCGCGGATAATGCTCATAGACATCTGGCGCGGCGACACACTCAATAATGCCCGCGCCGTGAGTGTCATCACAAAATTCTGCGCGCCGGCGCCCGCTGTCACCGTGACCACTGTTGTGGTGGACTGATGCGACAGCGCCGACGCGATAATCGTGTATAGGCCGGTCTCAACAAAAGGCAGGGAGGCTACGCCATTCGCGCCTGTTGCAGCCTGATAGCTGGGTTGAAAGGTCTGTGTAACGCCTTCAGTGGCGATGATCGTGGCAGTCTGTTTCTGTAGGCTGACATCCGCTCCCGGAACAGGGTGACCTTGATCATCCTGAATCAGAATGCTGACATCTCGCTGCGAGGTGATGACGACGAGAGTGACCGCAATGCGCACCTCGTCGCCATTCGCATCTGAGACGTAGGCGAAATCTCGGTAATAACCGAGAGATTGAGCAGGGTCGGATACGACGTGTAACATCCCCGTAAAAACGCCGCCAATATCGAGATGATCCAGGCCGGCGGGCAACGCCGTCGCCCACGGGATGTGGAGCGGTGAGGTCAACACGATGCCCATCATCACAGCTGTGCCGTTATTGCGTAGGGTGAGAGGAAAGTCGGCCGTTGTGCCGCGCGTGATGACGAAGGTCGGCGCCAGTTGATCGACCGCCAGGATCGGGCGCGGCACTGCAACCGTGATGAAGTTGGTGCGCGTCAGCGCAGTTGTGCCTGCCTGGTTTGAAACGGCCAGCGTGACCGTGTAGCTGCCAGCCTGAATGTAAGTATGAGTGGAGGTCAGCGCTGTGTTCGTTCCTCCATCACCAAAACGCCACTGATACGCAAGTGTGGGATCGCCCAGCGGTGTCGTGGTCGCTGCGCCTGTAAACGTCACAGTCAGCGGGTAAACGCCATTGAGCGGCACTGCCGAGAACTGCACGGCGGGCGCGCCATACACTGTGACTGTATCCGTTACAACTGTCGCGCCGGCGCCGTTCGTGGCGCTCAACACAACGGTATACAGTCCGGCAGAAGTGTACACATGCGTTGGTGTGAATGCGCTGCTGATAAGTCCATCCCCGAAATCCCACTCATAGGTGCTTGCGAGTCCGTTGGTCAGTGTAGTGTTTGTAAAAACCGTCGTTTGCCCCAGCCAGTCCGGGCTGCTGGTTTGGAATCCCGCCGTCGGGACATCCCCGATGCACACCTGTAACGGTGCAGTCTGATGATCAACGAGCACATACGAGCCATTCACCAGCATATGATCCGAAAAGTCAACAGTCACACATCCGTTCGCAACAGCCGTGAACGGGAAAACAGCCACAACGCCGGAACCGGATATCGGCGCGGTCGGAGCCAGAGGTGCATTCAGCATGTAATACCATGCATCGCTACTCGCCGCCGCATAGGTCAAACTGTCGGGTGAAAAAAGCGACCCAGCGACCGGGCTCAGAGTGCCCGCCGGCGCAAGAACGGTCGGATCGGTGACCATTATGCCAATTTGCATCGCTCGAATGTCATCTGCGGTGGTCACCCCGCTCAGGGTTAACGAGACGCTCATGCGGCTGCCAACACTGGCCGTGTGCGATGCTGTCAAACCAAGGATGATCGGCGGCGTGGCTGGCGCCTCACTACGGCTCACGGCGATCGCATGATCCATGCGCGTATCCGCCTGCGCGGTGTTGCTGCTGATACCTAGCACAAGCGCTGCCAGGAAACCGGTTGTCAGTATTGTTTTGATCATTGCCTTGGTCACCCACAGATGGGAGAGCCGATTCAAAGCCACTCTCCCATCACAGAATCAGTCACTTTTTACGATGTCATTGACGACTCATCCAGCCACACAGCCCACTTCAGTGACGTGTGCCGATGGGCAGATAAAAGGTGTGGCCGGGTACCCCAATCATGTTCTGGGCGTCGACGGCCAGTTGCCCTGCTGTCGCACCCGCCAGGTGAATCACGGCGATATCCGTGTCACGCATCGGCACATACCATGTGCCAGGCGTGGCGACGATATACAGGCTGCTGCCATCCTGATGCCAGTTCAGATATCCGCTCATAAACCCGCCCGATAGCGTGACCGATACTACAGTCGCACCGTAGGGAAGAGACAACCGAGATCCGGATGCATAGAGGAAGCCATTCACACCGCTGGAACGCAAACTCCAATCGCCACTCGCTAGCGGCGCCAGCGCCAGCGTCCAGGCAGTACTCACCGGCGCCTGGGCTCTTTGTGCAGCCAATGGAAGCGGACCGAACCCGGTTCTGGGCGCGTCCGTCGTGCTCATGTCCGCGCGGCCGATATTGCTGGCGACGTACATGCAGTCGCGCACATCGGTGCTGTGATCCAGCGTGATATCGAATCCAGGATCGGAGACCGGGATGCTGGCAGCGGCACAGATATACCAATCCGTGTTATCCACTGAGCTATCCTGATTCATGTCGCCCGCCCACAAACCAGTGTCGGGTGGGACCGTCAATACAGATCCGGTGATGGTAAACGGCCTGACCGCTGCAACGTACAACGCGTGAGTCAATCGGGCGGTGTACGTTCCGGAGTTGATCTGCGTAAACGTGAGTTGACCCGTTGGATTCGTTACAGCCGTGTAGTGGCCCTGTGCGCCTGAAAGGTCGACGCCAATCCCGCCTTGACCAAACGCCGGCCGCGTTTGAAGATACGCGCGGCTGCTCAAATCACCCCAGCTGCCGACGGCAATTTGTTGCGGTGCGTTGATATGGTTATACACAGTGTCTGTGAGATGATTTAGCAGTAAATGATCATCCATGCGAAACCAGCCATGCATGCTAACACCGCTGGCGTAAAACGGAAATGCCGCGAGAAATCCGTCGCCGTTGATCACATCGTGAGATGTGACTGGCAAACTCAACATAAACTGCCACGCATATCCAGTGCTGGTGGTTCTGCTAAAGTTGGCGGATGGAATCAGCGAACCCATTCGTATCGGCTGATCCGTTGCAGGTGTCATACCGCTGGCTGACATACTGAATTGCAGCCCGCTGATATCGTCTGCGGAAGTTGCGCCATTAAGCGTCACCGTAACATAGACGAGGCTGGATATATCGACCGTTGTCGGCCCGGATGCACTTAGGCTAATACGATCAAACTGTGAACCGAGTTTGCCGTATTCCGTTAAGCCACCGCCCCAAGTGCCAATCCAGATGTTATGTCCAGAATCCTGTATTAAGCGTACAATATTGTTACTGCCAAGAACACTATTCGCTGTTGTGTAGGTCTGCCAAGTGCCATCAGCGTGAAGAACACTTAGGCCAGTAGGTGTTCCAATCCATATATTGAAATCGCCATCAAGAACCATGGATTGGATGTTATTGTTCACCAATCCACTGTTAACCGTTGTGTACGATTGCCAAGTGCCATCTACATGCAACACACTTAATCCATTCGAGGTTCCAAACCAGACATCCGTTGCACTAAACATAATGCTGTTCACATTATCGTATGCTAACCCGCTCGTAGCAGTTGTATATGAACTCCAATTGCCATCAGCATGCAATTCACTAACACCTGCGTTCGTCCCAATCCAAACATTCTGTGATGAATCAGA